>DATLRS010000139.1:0-4450 GCA_035534535.1 Allostellaceae bacterium
GATCTCGAGCGCGTCTTCACCTTGTTTCCCCGCGTCAAGGAGCGGCTCAAGCAGCTTGCCGGCACGTTGTCGGGCGGCGAGCAGCAGATGGTGGCGATCGGCCGCGCCCTGATGGCGCGCCCCAGGCTCTTATGCATGGACGAGCCGTCGATGGGGCTGGCGCCGGTCTTTGTCGAGCAGGTTTTCGACATCATCCAGACGATCAACCATCAGGGCACGACGATCTTCATGGTCGAGCAGAACGCCAACATGGCGCTCCAGATTGCGCACCGGGCCTATGTATTGCAAACGGGGCAGGTCGTGCTCTCCGGCGCCGCCGCCGAACTGCGCCAGAACCCGATGATCCGCGAAGCCTATCTCGGCGAGATGAAGCTGGAGTAAGGTTCCGGACTACCCGGCGGCAATCACCGCATCGCTCGCGATGATTGCACCGGCCCCGATATCAGGAACGGCGCCGCCAGTTTGCTCGGTAACCTCCACGTCTCCGATTTTATGGCCTGGGCGCGCGACATCGCGGTCTCGCGCCAGGTGCTTCAGAGCCTGGCGCTGCAACTCGCGCTGACCGGCGCGGTCGTCGCGCTCGCCTGGGGCATCCGGGCCGCGACGCGGGCGTCCGTCGACCGGCTGATCGAGCGGCTCGTCCCGTCGGAGTGGGTCAGGATCGAGCTGCGCCGCCTGACGATCTTCGGCGTTGCCTGGCTGCTGCTGGTCATCGTCGAGAGCGCCGGCACCGGCCTGGGGCTCAAGGTCGGGCTGATCGGCATCGCCGCGACGCTGAGCGCGCTGTGGATCGTCTTGCGGGCATCCTCGCTGTTGTTCCGCGACGCGCTGATGGCCCGGCTCGTCGCCTGGGCGGCCTGGGTCGTCGCGGCGCTCGACATCACCGGGCTCCTGGCGCCGACCGCCGCGGCGCTCGACAGCGCCGCCCTCACGATCGGGACGATGCGGCTGTCGCTGCTGCTGATCGCGAAGGCGGTGCTGGTCATCGCGATCCTGCTATGGATCGCGCTCGCCCTGGCGCGGCTGATCGGCGGCAGGATCGAGCACCTCGCGGGCCTCAGCCCGTCGGTGCAGACGCTGGCGCGCAATCTGGTCAAGATCGCGCTGGTCTTTCTCGCGCTGCTGATCGGGCTCAACGCGGTCGGGATCGACCTAACCGCCTTCACCGTGTTTTCGGGCGCGATCGGCGTCGGGCTCGGTTTCGGGCTGCAGAAGATCGTCTCGAATTTCATCTGCGGCATCATTCTGCTGGCCGAGCGCTCGATCAAGCCGGGCGACGTCATTGAAGTCGGCAACACGCACGGCTTCGTGACGGCGCTCGGCGCCCGCTACACCTCGGTGCGCGGCCGCGACGGCAAGGAGTATCTGATCCCCAACGAGACGCTGATCACCAATCAGGTCGTCAACTGGTCCTACTCGAACCCGATGGTTCGACTCGAATTGGGGTTCGGCGTTGCCTATGGCAGCGATTTGCGGCTGGTGCGGCGGCTGGCGATCGACGCGGCGCGGCAGACGGCACGCGTGCTGGCGACCCCGGCGCCGCTCTGCCATGTGACGCAGTTCGCCGACAGCGGCATCAACCTAGTGCTGCGCTTTTGGATCGACGACCCGGCCAACGGCGTCGTCAACATCAAGGGCGATGTCTTCCTGGCGTTATGGGACCGGCTCACCGAGAACCACGTCGAAGTCCCGTTTCCGCAACGCGACATCCGCATCCGCGACGTGGCCGAAGCCGCGTCGCGCGCGATCGCCGCCGCCGCCAAATGATCCGGCCGCCTACAGCGCCACGCGGCGCAGCCGCAGGGCGTTCGAAACGACGGTCAGCGACGAGAGGCTCATCGCCGCGCTGGCGATCATCGGGTTGAGCAGAAGGCCGAACACCGGGTAGAACGCGCCGGCCGCGATCGGCACCGCCAGCGCGTTGAAGACAAAGGCAAAGAACAGGTTTTGCCGGATGTTGCGCATGGTCGCGCGGCTGAGATGGCGAGCCCGGACGATGCCCTGCAGGTCGCCCTTGACCAGCGTCACCTGGGCGCTTTCCATCGCGACGTCGGCCCCGGTTCCCATCGCGATGCCGATCTGCGCCTGCGCCAAGGCCGGCGCGTCGTTGATGCCGTCACCGGCCATGCCGACAAAGCGGCCCTCGTCCTGCAGCTTTTTGATCGCGGCCGCCTTCTGGTCGGGCAACACCCCGGCGATGACCTCGGCGATGCCGAGTTGCCGTGCCACCGCCTCGGCCGTAGTGCGGCTGTCGCCGGTCAGCATGACGACGCGGATATGCGCCTCGCGGAGCGCCGCGATTGCATCGCGCGCGCTCTCCTTGATCGGGTCGGCGACGGCGAGGAGGCCGGCGGGCTTGCCGTCGACCGCCGCCAGCATCACGCCGTGGCCCTCGGCGCGCAAGGCGTCGGCGCGCTCGGCGAGAGCACCGGCATCGATGTCGAGCGATGCCATCAGCGCGGCGTTGCCGACCGCGACCGGCCGGCCGCCGACCGAGCCCACCGCGCCCTTCCCGGTTTCGCTGCGGAATTCGGTAGGCGCGGTGAGCTTCAGCCCGCGCGCCTCGGCGCCTTTGACGATCGCGGCGGCCAGCGGGTGCTCGCTCGCCCGTTCGAGACTGGCGGCAAGGCGCAGCAATTCGTCCTCGGCAACGCCGCCCAAAGCGATGACCCGGCTGAGCTGCGGCCTGCCCTCGGTCAAGGTGCCGGTCTTGTCGACGACCAGCGTGTCGAGCTTTTCCAAGAGTTCGAGCGCCTCGGCGTTCTTGACCAGCACCCCGAGGCGGGCGCCGCGGCCGGTGCCGACCATGATCGACATCGGCGTCGCCAGCCCCAGCGCGCACGGACAGGCGATGATCAGCACCGCGACGGCATTGAGCAGCGCAAAACCCATCGCCGGCGGCGGACCGAACAGCGCCCAGGCGACAAACGCCACGACCGCGACCGCGATGACCGCCGGCACGAACCAGCCGGCCACCGTGTCGGCGAGTTTCTGGATCGGCGCGCGCGAGCGCTGCGCTGCCGCCACCATCGCGACGATCTGCGCCAACAGCGTATCGCCGCCGACCCGCTCGGCGCGCATCACGAAGCCGCCGGTGGCGTTGACGGTGGCGCCGGTGACCTTGTCGCCGGGCCCCTTCTCGACCGGCAGCGGCTCGCCGGTAATCATCGACTCGTCAACGGCGCTGCCGCCCTCCAGAACGATACCGTCGACCGGCACCTTCTCGCCGGGTCGCACCCGCAGCTTCTGGCCGGGCGTGACCGCCTCGAGCGCGATGTCGGTCTCGGTGCCGTCATCGGCGACGAGACGGGCGCGTTTGGGGGCGAGGTCCATCAGGGCGCGCATCGCGCTCGAGGTCTGCGAGCGGGCGCGCAGTTCGAGCACTTGCCCCAGCAGCACCAGGGTTGTGATGACGGCGGCCGCCTCGAAATAGACTGGCACCCCGCCACCGGCCGCCCGGAACGAGGCTGGGAAGATGCCGGGCAGCAGCGCCGCGACGAGGCTGTAGAGATAGGCAACGCCGGTGCCGAGCGCGATCAGCGTGAACATGTTGAGCGAGCGGTTAACGACCGAGTCCCAGCCGCGCCGGAAAAACGGCCCGCCGCACCAAACGACGACCGGGGTGGCGAGGACCAGCTCGAGCCACACCATAATCGGCGGCGGCGCATGCCACAGCATCGCCATCGCCAGGAGCGGCGCCGACAGCACGAAGGCGACCCAGAACCGCCGGGTCATGTCGGCGAGTTCGGGGTTGGCGGCCTCGCCCGCCGCCGGGGTCATCGGCTCCAATGCCATGCCGCAGATCGGGCAGGCGCCGGGCTCATTGCGCACGATCTGCGGGTGCATCGGGCAGGTCCACCGGCTGTCGGCGCCGGCCGGCGGCGCCGGAACATCGGCCGGCGGCGCCGGCGCGA
This sequence comes from Allostellaceae bacterium, assembly GCA_035534535.1. Classification (GTDB taxonomy): domain Bacteria; phylum Pseudomonadota; class Alphaproteobacteria; order ATCC43930; family CGMCC-115725; genus DATARH01. Next base: position 3,915 of record DATLRS010000139.1, read on the forward strand.
GATAGCGCGCGGGTTCGGCAATAAACCGTTCGCGGCAGCGGGCGCTGCAAAAGACGTAATCGTGGCCGGCATGCGTCGCGCGATGCCTGGCCGTCGCCCGATCGACGGTCATGCCGCAGACCGGGTCGATCGCCGTGCCTGCCGATGCGGCGCCGCGATGCGCGGGGTCGGAACGCTGGACCGCCGGTTCTGTGGCTGTCATCCCTGGCTTGCCCTGTTGCGAAGAATTCACGGCGTCAACGGCCAGGCGCCGACCTGCCGGTTCCTCATACCCGCCACACCTGGAACCGTACCTGATCCAGGTCAATCAGCACGCGCGGCGGTTCACGGTATCGTTGCGGGCTCCGAACACAACGCTGAGATGAGGCCGGCGTTCCGCCTCATTTCAGGGTCTCGATATAGGCGATCAGATCGGCGATCTCGGCGCGGGTCAGCGCCAGATCGGGCATCGGCTTATGGGGATGCGACAGGAAGGCGCGCAACTCGCCGGGATTGAGCCGGGTGGCTACCGTGCGGAAGCTCGGCGGGCCCTGCTG
>DATLRS010000140.1:0-36570 GCA_035534535.1 Allostellaceae bacterium
TCCGCAAGGGGCTGACCGTGTTGCAGGGCGGCGGCAAGCGCGCCTCCGCGCGCGGCGATTCCGGCAGCCGCGCCGATGCCCGTGGCGATCCTCGGGCAAGGCCCGCCGACGACATGCCGCTCTTCGCCGGCGCGCTGGCAGTCGCCGAAGCCGCCAGCGTCACCGCCGCCGCGCCCGACCCGCGCCTGGAACGAATCCGCGAAGCACGCATGAAAGGCTACGAAGGCGACAGCTGCGAGGAATGCGGCAACTTCACCCTGGTCCGCAACGGCACCTGCCTCAAATGCGACACCTGCGGCGCGACGAGCGGGTGTAGCTGATTTGAATGACGGAAAGCACGATGAAAGAACTCACGATTTCTGGCGCAGGCATCCCTCCGTTTCTTGTGCGGGACGTGACCCAATCGTTGTCCCCGATCAAGGCCGCAACAAATTTTGGGCGGGCAGCGAATGGTCAACTGATCGCTTCGTCGCCCTCACAGTTCCAGAAGTACCGTTCCACGATAACGTGCATCAGCGCCCTGCCGGAGAGTCTAATTTGGCCGGGTACAAAACTGACGATTGGTTGTGCCCAAGAGTGGTCCTTCAAAACGAGCGGCGGCTCGCCATTGCGGCCGGTCGTCGCGGGATCCTTAAGGACAGAAGACGATCGGACATATTACTCCCCGATATTGGAGATGCTCGTCACTGACTTTTACAACGTGGGCGGCGGCTCCTGGACACTGGAACTCGAAGAGGTGTGACGGGCAAGACAAACCAGCTCGTAGGATGGGCTGAGCAACGCGAAGCCCATCATCAACCGGCGCGCCGCCGCGATGGGCTTCGCTACGCTCAGCCCATCCTACAATTCCCAGAGCCGCCGATTATCGCTCGCCAAAGCCGCTTTCGTGATCCGCGGCGTCGCTTGCCCAATTCTCGGGGTAAAAGCCGAGCCGGACCATGCGGCGGAATGACGAAAACGGCCAAGCCGCCGGATCTTCGACGTAACCGTGCTTGACCGGGTTGAAATGGATGTAATCGACGTGGCGCGCAAAGTCGTCGTCGTCCCGCAGCGTGTGCTCCCAATAGCGGCGCTGCCAGATCCCGCGCTCGCGCTTACGCAAACGACTGGCGGAAATGCATTCCGCACGAGGCAGGAAGCGGGTAAAGCCTCCCTTGATGAGGTTCCAACGGACCGCGAAGTCGCTGTCTCCTTCGGGTAGCGTCCAGACGGTATGGAGGTGGTCCGGCAACACGACGATGGCGTCGATCGTAAACGGGTGCCGCTCCCGCGTGTAACGGAAGGCCGCCCGCAGCAATTCGATCTTCTCGATCAGCAGGAACGACCGCCGATCTGCAAGATTTGCCGTAAAGAAATAGGTTCCGCCGGCGACGGTATTGCGGCGATATTCGGTCATCGTTGCGCGGGATTTGATGGGTTTCGCGTCGCTGAACCCATCCTACGCACGATGCCGTGCGCAAGCAATTTAAGCCGCCTCCGCGGGCGTCACGGGCGCGGCTGGAGGCCGGCGGCGAGGCTCATGCGGATCAGCTCGGACAGGCTGCGCGCGCCCATCTTGTCCATCACCCGGGCGCGGTGGATCTCGACCGTGCGCGGGCTGATCGCCAGATCATAGGCGATCGACTTGTTCGGCAGGCCGGCGAGCAGCCCCTGCAAGACCTCGCGCTCGCGCGGCGACAGCAAGGCCAGTCGCGCCGCCGCGGTGGCAGCCAGCGGATCCTCCTCGCCGCTCGCGCCGAGTTGCGCCAGGGCCGCGTCGAGGCTGGCGACGATCGTCTCGACGGCAAACGGCTTTTCGATGAAATCGAGCGCGCCGGCCTTCATCGCCCGCACCGCAAGCGGCACATCGGCGTGCCCGGTGATGACGATCAGCGGAAAATTGAAGGCGCGCTCGACGAGGTGCCGCTGCAGTTCGAGCCCGTCCATCCCGGGCATGCGGATATCGGCGACGAGGCAGCCGCGCCGCAGCGTCGGGGCGGCGGCGAGAAACTCGCGGGCCAGCGCGAAAGTTCGCACCGTGTACGATTTCGCATCGAGCAAGGCGGCCAGCGAATCGCGCACCGCCTCGTCGTCATCGACCACATAGACGAGCCGCTCAGCCACGTTCGGCGACCTCAGGCGGCACCAGCGGCGCCAGCGGCGCCAGCGGCAAGGTCAGCCGGAACTCGGTGCCGCCCGAGGCAAGCGCGGCGGCGCCGATCTGCCCCTTATGCGCTTCGACGATCTCGCGGCAGATCGACAGGCCGAGCCCCATGCCGGTCGCCTTTGTCGTCACGAAAGGCTGGAACAGCCGATCGGCGATTTCCGGGGGAATCCCCGGACCGCCATCGGCCACTGCGACCTCGGCCATTTCTTCCGATATGGCGCGCGTCGTGAGACGCAGCTCGCACCGTTCGACCGCCTCCATCGCCTCGACCGCGTTGCGCACCAGGTTGAGGACGACCTGCTGGATCTGCACCGCATCGACGAGGACGGGCGGCAGGCTCTGGTCAAGATCGAGGGTGACGCGCACGCGAGACGGCCGGGCCCCGACCAGCGCCAGCGCCAGCGCCTCCTCGACCAGCTTGTTGAGGTTCTCGGCGCGGCGGTCGGTCTCGCCCTTGCTGACGAACTGCCGCAGCTTGCGGATGACCTCGCCGGCACGCTCGGCCTGCGCGACCGCCCGCCCCATCAGGCCGCCGACCCGCTCCGCCGATTGCGGCCCGCCCGCCAGCAGGTGCCGCGCCGCTTCGAGATAGTTCACCACCGCGGTCAGCGGCTGGTTCAGCTCATGCGCCATGGTCGAGGCCATCTGGCCCATGACGCTGAGGCGCGAGGCGTGCAACAGCTCGGCCTGGAGATCATGGATGCGGCGCTGCGCCGCCTGCTGCTCGCTCAGGTCGCGTACGAAGCCGGTGAAAAAACGATTCCCGGCGACGCGAAACTCGCCGACCTGCAATTCCATCGGAAACGTCTCGCCGTTCTTGCGCAGCCCGACGACCACCCGGCCGACGCCGATGATATGCCGCTCGCCGGTGTGCCGGTAGTGCGCCAGATAGGAATCATGCGCCTCCTTGTAGGGCTGCGGCATCAGCATCGCGACGTTGTGCCCGACAACCTCATGGCTCGCATAGCCGAACAGCCGCTCGGCGGCGGGGCTGTAGGACTGAACTGTACCGCGCTCGTCGATGACGATGATCCCGTCCGGCACCGTGTCGAGGATCGAGCGCAGCCGCCGCTCGCTGTCGCGCTGCGCCAGTTCGGCCGCGCTGCTTTGACTGATGTCGCGCAGGACCACGACGAAGCCGATTTCGCCGGCGACCCGCGCCTCGCTGACCGCCAAATGCATCGGGAACACCGAACCGTCCCGGCGGCGACCCGAAACCTCGCGGCCGCCGCCGAGGATATTTTTGTCGCCGCGGCGCAGGTCGTCGGCGAGACCGCCGCCGTGCGCGCCGGCGTAGGGCTCGGGCATCAGCATCCCGACGTTGTGCCCGACAACCTCATGGCTCGCATAGCCGAACACTCGCTCGGTCGCCTGGTTGACCGAGCGGACCGTGCCGTCACGGGCGATCACGACGATCGGGTCGAACGCGGCCTCGACAACGGCGCGGAACAGCGCGTCGTCCGGTTCCGCCCCGTTTCGCTCTGTCGTCGTCATGCTCCCTACGGGGCTTGCGTTGCCGTGTCGCACAGCTTACGCCCTCGGGCGGCATCATCCGAGGAGGCAAGGCCATGCCGGTGCGAATCTATCACAACCCGCGCTGCAACACCTCGCGCAAGACCCTGGCCCTGTTGCGGCAGAACGGTATCGAGCCGGAGATCGTCGAATACCTCAAGACCCCCTACACCGCGGCGCAGCTCAAGACGCTGCTCGGCCAGCTCGCCATACCGGCGAGGGCGCTGCTGCGCAAGAAGGAGGCGGCCGCGGCCGGGATCGACCCGGCCAACCTGTCGGAAGACGCGCTGATCGCGGCGATGGCGAAGAACCCGATCGTCGTCGAGCGGCCGATCGTCGTCTCGGGCGGCAAGGCGGCGCTTGGCCGCCCGCCGGAAAAGGCGTTGACTGTGTTGTAGGGCGGGCTGCGCGCCAGTGATCGCTCAGGCGCCGGCGGCGAACCGCTCCCAGCCCTGGCGCCGCAGATCGCAGGCCGGGCAGGCGCCGCAGCCATAGCCCCAATCATGGCGGTGCGCGCGCTCGCCCTGGTAACAACTGTGGGTTTCCTCGCGGATCAGCTCGACGAGCGCGGCGCCGCCCAGGTCGCGGGCGAGCGCCCAGGTCGCCGCCTTGTCGCGCCACATCAGCGGCGTGTGGATCACAAAGCGGTGGTCCATGCCGAGCGACAAAGTCGCCTGCAACGCCTTCAGCGTGTCGTCGCGGCAGTCGGGATAGCCGGAATAATCGGTCTCGCACATGCCGCCGACCAAGTGCCGCAATCCGCGGCGATAGCCGAGCGCTGCGGCGAAGGTGAAGAACACCAGGTTGCGGCCGGGCACAAAGGTGTTCGGCAACCCGCTATCGGCGAACGCGATCGCGGTGTCGCGGGTCAGCGCGGTGTCGCTGAGCTGCCCCAGCACGCCCAGATCGATCACGTGATCGCCGCCGAGCCTGTCGCACCATTGCGGAAATTCGCGGCGCAACCGCTCGACGATCCGCTCCCGGCAGGCCAGCTCGACACGATGGCGCTGGCCGTAATCGAACCCGATCGTCTCGACCGCGGCAAAACGGGCGAGCGCCCAGACGAGGCAGGTCGTCGAATCCTGCCCGCCGGAAAACAGCACGAGCGCCGGCTCGGATCGGCTGATCGCTGTCACCTCACGCCGCCACGGCCGGTGCGTCGGCGGCGGGCCGCGCCCGGTCGGCATAGAACGAGGCGTTCTGCCGGCCTTCGGTGCATTCGCTGGCGAAGCGGATCATGTGATGCGCCACCAGTGCGACGGCGATCAGCTCCTCCACCCGCCCCCGGCGCAGCAATGGCAGGGCAAACCGCCAGAAGGTGCGGCGGTAGTCGCCCCGCAGCCCGATCGTCAAGAGGATCTTGCCGAGGATCACGGCGGCGCGGCGCAGGTTGCGCAGATTGAGACGGGCGCGGCTTAAGGGCGGGTGCAGGCGGTTGGGATAGGTCGCCTGCGCGTTCCAGGCAAAGCGCCGGTAGATCGCCTCGGGCGTGAACGCATGCGCGATCGCCGTGCGCCAGCTTTCCAGCACCTCGTCATAGGGCCGGGTGAAAACAACATTCGACTCGCGCCCGGCGTCACGGCTGAGCCGGCCGGCGGCGGCCAGCCGCTCCCACAGCGGCGTCTTGGGCAGCGCCTGCAGCAGGTTGATCGTCAGCACCGGGATGTTCGAGCGGTCGATAAACTCGATCAGCGCGCCGGTCGTCGCCGGCGTGTCGGTGTCGAGCCCGAGGATGATCCCCGAGACGACTTCGAGCCCGTAGCGGTTGATCGTCGCGACCGCCTCCAACAGCGGCATCACCCGGTTGTGCGATTTCTGCATCGCATCGAGAGCGCCCGCTTCCGGCGTCTCGATGCCGCAGAACACGGCGTAAAACGCCGCCTCGCGCATCATCGCCAGGATGTCGGGGCACTGCGCGATGTTGAGCGTCGCCTCGCAGGACAGCTGCACCGGATAGCCGCGCGCCTTCTGCCAGGCGATCAGATGCGGCAGCAGCGCGCGCGCCGCCTTTTTGTTGGCGATGAAATTGTCGTCGACGAAATAGATGGAGCCGCTGATGCCGGCCGCCAGCATCGCGTCGAGTTCGGCGAGGATCTGCTGCGGCTCCTTGAGGCGCGGCTGGCGGCCATAAAGCGCCGGAATGTCGCAGAACTCGCAGCGATAGGGGCAGCCGCTGGAAAACTGGACGCTGCCGAGGAAATAGCGCCGCCCCTCGATCAACCGGTAGGCCGGAATCGGGAAATCGGCAAGCGGCAGGCGGTCCTGCGTCGCGAAGCGACGCTGGGCGGGCGGCGGGCGCGGATCGTCGTCGAGCGCGCGGATCAGCGCGTCGGTCGCATCGCCGATCTCGCCCAAATGCAGGTAGTCGAATTGCGGATAATCCTCAGGTGAGGCCGACACCGACGGGCCGCCGAGCGCGCTCGGCTTGCCGGCAGCGCGGGCGCGCCGGGCGATGTCGGCGATCTCGGCCTGCTGCACATGCATGCCGCTGACGAACACCGCGTCGGCCCAGCGGAACTCCTCGTCACTCGCCCGCCGGATGTTCTCGTCGACGAGGCGGACCTGCCATTCCTCGGGGAGATAGGCCGCAACCACCAGGATGCCCTGCGGCGGCATGAAGGCGCGCACCCCGTCCATCAGCCGATAGGCGTGCTGAAACGTCCCGAAGGACGGCGCGTAGCGCGGAAAGACACAAAGAATGCGCCGCATGTGGCGCACGCGAACCTGACTTTTCATGCCCTGGCGACACCTGTCATGATCGGCCCCTACGGCATGTTGTATCGCGGCTAGGCCGCCGCGAGTTCCCTCCCGACAAAAAGGAGAAGAGAATGAGCCGTTTGTTTGGGCCGATGCGGCAGGTCGGCATCGTCGTGCGCGACATCGAGAAGGCGATGCGCCATTGGGTCGAGGTATGCGGCGTCGGCCCGTGGTTCTACGCCGAGCAGCTGCCGATGGACGAATTCCGCTACAAGGGCCGGCCCTACGACCTGAAGGTGTCGATCGCGCTCGCCAATTCGGGCGAGGTCCAGCTCGAACTGATCCAGCAGCGCAACGACGTGCCGAGCCTCTACCGCGATTTCCTCGCTGCCGGACACGAGGGCATGCAGCACTGGTCGAGTTGGCCCACCAACTACCACGAGATCCGCGAGCGGGCGCTCAAGACCGGCTGGCAGATCGGCCAGGAGGGCGACACACCGCGTGGCCCCTTCATCTATTTTCTCAACGAAGGCCATCCCGGCACGATCGTCGAGATGGCCGAGGCGACGCCGACCCGCATGCGCATCTTCGACCAGGTACGCGAGGCCGCCCTTGCCTGGGACGGGCGCGACCCGATCCGCCTGAACTGGCCGCAGGGGTAAGCTGCGACGCGCGGTGTCCTCTTGCGGTGTCCTCTTGACGCTCGCGCGCGAGGCAGCCTACACAGCAGCAGCTGCGCTTTTGTCGAGTGCACGCACTGAGGGAGGTGACGGATGGCTCGCATCAAGCATATCGCGCTGGTGACCGACGATCCCGTGAAGACCGCAGAATTCTACAAGCAGCATTTCGGCCTGACCGAACTCTATCGCCGGCCGTCCGCCACCGGCGAAAATGGCGTCTGGCTCAGCGACGGCTACATTTATTTCGCCATCCTGAAGTACGGTGAGGGCGACGCGCCGAAACTCGGGCCGGGCCAGTCGTCTGACCTGCGCGGCATCCACCATATCGGCTTCCAGGTCGACGATGTCGCCGCGAAGGAGGCGGAACTGAAGGCCGCCGGCGTGGCGCCGGTGCCGATGACGCCCCGCGAGATGCGCGAGCGGATTGCGGGTGGGCCGCCGAGCGACTCGGTCAACTTGAAGTATCTCGGCCCCGATGCGGTGCAGTTCGACGTGCGCCAGCGCGGCTGGGACGAGTCAATCAGCCTGGGGATGGACCTCCACGAGCTGACGCCGGCCAAAGAAGCCGCCGAGTAGCCGGCTCCGGCGTAAACGATCAAGCGGGCGGCATGGCCGCCCGCTTTTTCGCCTCGCGTGCGGTGATCGCGGCTTCGCGCTCGAGCAGCAGCTTGGCGCGCTCGACGACCGGCACATCGATCATCTTGCCGTCGACCGTGACGGCGCCGACCCCTTCGGCGAGCGCCTTGTCATAGGCCGCGACGACCCGGCCGGCATGCTCCGCCTCGGCGGCGCTCGGGCGGAATTCCTCGTTGAGGATCTGCACCTGGCTCGGGTGGATGACGCTGGCGCCCATGAAGCCGATCCGGCGCGAGCGGCGCACGGTCTCACGGAACCCGTCGAGGTCGCTGAAATCGGCGACCGTCCCGACAAACCCCAGCGGCATGATGCCGGCGGCGCGTGCCGCAAAGACACACATCTGCTTGGGCATGAAAAGTCCCTCGGCCTCGGGCAGCATGCCGGCGGCGGTGGCGAAGTCCTCGGCCCCGAGGTTGAGGCCGACGAGGCGCCGGCTGGCCTTGGCGATCTCGGCGAGGCGGAAGAAGGCCGAACAGGTCTCGACCATCGCCAGCATCTTGGTGGTGCCGATCGCCATGCCGCGCTCGGCTTCCAGCTCGTCGATGACCTCGGCGATCAGCTGGACGTGCTGGGCGCTTTCCGCCTTCGGCAAGGCGACCGCCTGGACGCCGGGGCCGATCACCGCTTCGAGGTCGGGCACGGTCATGCGCAACGGCCGGTTGAGGCGAACGACGACATCGGCGCCGCCGCGCGCGACGATCGCCGCCGCCTCGGGAACCAGCGTGCGGGCGCGCGCTTTTTCGGAGGCGGCGACGGCGTCTTCGAGGTCGAGGATGATCGCGTCGGCACCGCGCTGCGCCGCGCCGTCGACAAAGCGTTGCGCGGTCACCGGCACGAACAGCATCGAGCGCCATACCGGCAAATTGTCATCGGCCATCGCGTCTCTCCTCGTCCTTGCCGTTTGTCATCGCCGGGTTTGTCATGGCCGGGCCCGGCCCCGTCAAGCCGTCACGTCGCGGCGCGAAACTCCTCGGCCGCGTCGATCAGCCATTCGGCGAGCCAGCGCGCCGCCGAGCGGCGCACGAACAGCCGGTAGAGGGGCGCCGCGGCGACCTGGTCGATGATGACCGGCAGCCGGGCGAACAGCGTCCGGGCGCAGCTTCCGGGGCCAAAGGCGCGCGGATGCAGGTCGAGGCCGCAGCCCTTTTCCAGCAGAGATCGCGCGCAGGTGCCGCCCACCTCGATGATCGCGCGGCTCGCCGACAGGTCGATGACCTGCGCGTGCCTTCCGGCCAGGGCGCGCGTCAACCGGCCTAGCAGGTCGGGCGCCGCGCCGGAAGGCGCCGTCACCAGCCACTCGTCGGGGCCGAGCCACAGCGTGCGCAATTCGCGCATGCTGGCCACCCGGTTCGGCTGCATCGGCAATGGCACGCCGGCGAGATAGGCGGCGACCGGCGGCCTCGCTCTGACCCCGATCTGCTGGGCAAAACGCAATTCGCCGAGCGTCACCGCCGTGCCGACATCTCCCACGGCGGGCAGCGCCCACGGCAGCAGCCCCTGCAATGGCGAATGCCTTGGTTCAGCCATGCCGCCTCGGCGCTGCGGCGGCGTAACCGGTCACCCGCGCCTCCCCCCGCTCGTCGCAAGCCGGCCGCATTGACCCAATGTTAGGCATAACGCGGTCATGATACTGCGGTTTCGAACCTCTGGAGGGCGCGATGCTGGTCGTCACCACCGAAAACATACCTCATTTCCGGGTCGTCGAGGTCAAGGGCCAGTGCTTCGGCGTGGTCGTGCGCAGCCGCGGGCTCGGCGGCAACATCATGGCCGGATTGCGCTCGATCGTCGGCGGCGAGATCCATGAATACACCCAGCTGCTCGAGGAGGCGCGGCGCCATGCGGTCGACCGGCTGGTGCAGAATGCGACGGCGATGGGCGGCAATGCCATCGTGATGATGCGCTTTGATTCGGCCGAGATCGGCCAGACGATGAGCGAGATCGTCGCCTACGGGACCGCCGTTGTGATCGAGCCGACGCCGCAGTGAGCCGCCCAGGGAGCCGCCCGGGGAGCCGCCCGGGGAGCCGCCCGGTGTTGCGCCCCGCGCTGTTCGGGGTCGGCGGCGTCTTCATCGCCGGCGGCGCCTTGGCGGCACTGACGGGTTTCTGCTTTGCCGGCGCCTGGCTCGTTGTATGGGGACTCATTCTGCTGATCGGCCTCGCGATCGAGCGCTGGCGCTACAAATCGCTGACCGGGACACGGCCGGGGCCGGAGTGGATCGCCACCGACGAACGCTTCATCGATCCCGCGACCGGCCTGCTCGTCACGGTCTATGTCCACCCCGCCACCGGCGAGCGCCGCTACGTCGCCGCGTGAAACGCCCCCGGATCAAGATATTGGTTCTGCGCCCGCCGTCGCTGTGTCCTCGCCGCTCACGGGCGCGACTTCGATCCGGTCGCGTCCGCCATTTTTCGCCATGTACATGGCTGCGTCCGCGGCCGTGATCAGCGCCGCGCCGTCGTCTCCATGTGTGGGAAACGCTGCGATTCCAAGCGAAACGGTCACCGAATCGAGGGTTTGACCCCGAAAGGTCACGCTCATCGACTTGATCGCCTTGCGAATAAACGCCGCCCGTTCGCGAGCCGCCGCAAGGTCGGCGCTGTGCAGCAGTACGACAAACTCCTCACCGCCGTAACGGCAAACCACATCGCCTTTGCGGACATTCACCAGTAGCGTCTCGGCGACCCGCTTCAGCACGATATCGCCGGCATCATGACCGAACCGATCGTTGAACAGCTTGAAATGATCGATGTCGCCCATGATCAGGCTGGCCGAAAAGCCGCCCCGGGCGGCGCGCGCGAGGTCGAGTTCGAGCGCCTCCTCAAGATAGCGGCGATTGAACAACCCGGTCAGCGGATCACGGATCGACTGGTCGCGTAATTTCTCATGCATGCGCTGACTGCCCAGAGCAAGCGACAGGCTTTCCGAAAAGAGGTCGATATCAACACTGGTCTCGGCCCGGTCAATTTCAGCGGCCGCTTCCGCCGAACCGGCTTCGAGGTAGAGCAGCCCCAAGGTTTCCTCTTGCGCCACAAGCGGCCGGCAACTGTATCCCGCGATCTTGTGCTGATCCACGTGTTGGCAGACCACCTCGCGGCTGGCGTCCTTGACCGTATGGATCTGGCCGCGGCGCAGCCCCCAACACTCGGTCGGGGGAAAATCGGAGGCGAGCCCGACGGGATCGTTCCACGTCGCCATGACGCGCAGGAGATTGCGTGAGTTGCTGAAAACGCACAACGCGCCGGGAATGCCGGGCAGGATCTGCGGCCCATAGCGACTGGCCGCATCGGCGATTTCCTCGTTGCTCCGGCAACTCTGGAGGCGCTGCGCCATCGTGGCGATCTGTCCGACGATATTGATGTGCGCCTCAAGCGCTTTCTCTAATTCCCGTTTGCGCGTTATGTCCCTCAGTGCGGCTAATCCGACCTCGTCGTCGCCAAAGGTAATGCAGCAAAGCGCGATTTCTGCCCAAAATAAACTTCCATCCTTTCTTTGGCAATGCCACTCAAATACCTGAGCTGAAACTTTCGCCTTCTCGAACCACGGGAATGCCCCCTCTAGCGTGTAGGGCGTAACCCCGGCCGAGAGTTTTCCGATATCGGATCCAAGAAGTTCCTGACGGTCGTAACCGAACATCGTACATCCAGCCTTGTTTATCTCGGTAAATCTGCCATTATTAGGGTCGCTTATGAAAATTCCATCGCTCGACGCTTCAAAGATCCCGTGATACCATCTCTCTTTATAAATTCGGGCTTCCAGTTCTGTGTTCGTCGATACGAGCTTCCGGCCCATGAAATATGCAGCGGCTCCAGTGGTGACGGAAACGCTGGTAATCGTAATGGTATGAGATATCCATATTCCGACATCTGGAAAAATAAAATGATTGGCCAATTCCAATATCGAAAATATCGAAAAAGTTACCATTGTCGTGACAATAAAAATTAAAGAAAGTTTGGTACGCTTCTCGGGCTTGTCTGGCACGTGAGTGGCGCCTACGACTGCGGGATATCTGTCGCTAGTTCGCATTACGAGGGCCCCGAAATCGCCGCCAACACCCGATTTATGCAATGCGTCCTGATTTTGAGGGATTGCAATAGGAAAAATGGAATAACGGATTTATCATACTCGTAAAAATTGCACAACGACTACCATGCACAGTCCATACGGGCGCTGGTCGACGTCGGGTCAGCCGTCGCGGCGGCGGTTGTCGAGGTCGTAGAAGACGGGCGGGCAGATCCGCGCGGCGATGATCCGGTCGGCCAGCGGCGCCCACACCGCCTCGCCATGCCGCGAGCGCCCGCCCTCGACCAGGGCCAGCGCGAAGCTGCGGCCGAGCCGCGCGCCATGACAACTCGACGTCACGTGGCCGATCATCGGCACCGGCGGGGTGCCCCCGAGTTCGGCGACGAGCTGGGCGCCTTCGGGCAGGATTTCCGCCGGATTGTCGGGCAACAGGCCGACCAGCTGTTTGCGGTCGGGGCGCGTCATGGCGCTGCGCCGCAGCGCGCGCCGGCCGATGAAATCGCGGCGCGGATTGTCACCGTCACGCGCGATCAGCGCGCCGAACCCGAGATCGTTCGGCGTCACCGAACCGTCGGTTTCGCGGCCGATGCTGATGTACCCCTTTTCGGCGCGCAGAGTGTTCATCGCCTCGGTGCCGCAGGGGGCGATGCCATGGGGCATGCCGGCCTCGATCAGACGCTGCCACAGCGCGAGGCCGCAATCGGCCGGCACGTTGATCTCATACGACAATTCGCCCGAGACGCCGACCCGGAAGATGCGCGCCGGGATGCCGGCCACCTCGCCCTCGCGCAGCGCCATGAACGGGAACGACGCGGCGGCGAGCGGCAGATCCGGCGCCAATACCGCCAGGACCTCGCGCGCCCGCGGCCCGAGCAGCGTCGCGTTGGCCCATTCCTCGGTCACCGCCGTGCAAAACACCTCGAGCTCGGGCCATTCGGTCTGCAGCCACTCGTCGAGCCAGTCGAGGACCGCCTCGGCATTACCGGTCGTCGTGGTGATGACGAACCGCTCGGGCGCGAGGCGGGCGCCGACCCCGTCGTCGAACACCATGCCGTCGTCGCGACACATGACGCCGTAGCGGCAACGCCCGACCGCCAGGTTCTGCCAGCGGTTGATGGTGAGGCGGTCGAGAAACCGCGCGGCATCGCGCCCGGACAGCTCGATCTTGCCGAGGCTCGAGGCGTCGAACAGCGCGACCCGGTCGCGCGCGGCGAGGCATTCGCGCCGGACCGCAGCCGCCATGTCTTCGCCGGGGCGCGGGTAATAGCGCGGCCGCCGCCACTGCCCGACATCCTCGAACACCGCGCCCGATGCGACATGCCAATCGTGCATCGGGGTCAGCCGCAGCGGGTCGGCGAGCGGGCCGCGCTCGCGCCCGGCGAGGAGCCCATAGGCAACCGGCACGAAAGGCGGGCGAAAGCCGGTCGTGCCGGATGCGGCGATGGTGCGGCCGGTCGTGGCGGCGAGCAGCGCCAGCCCGGTGAGGTTGCCGGTCTTGCCCTGATCAGGGCCCATGCCGAGCGTCGTGTAGCGCTTGAGATGCTCGACCGCGCCGTATCCCTCGCGCACCGCGAGCGCGATATCGGCGGCCGTCACGTCGTTGTGGAGATCGACAAAGGCGCGCCGCGCGCCGCGCCCGTGGAGCGCCAGCGAGGCGGTCGGCAGCAGCGGCCCGGGCGCTGCTTCCCCGGGATCCTCGACCGCCGGTGGCGCAACCGGCTCGCCGGCAGCAGCGAAACCGCACAGCGTGGCGGCGCGCGCCCCGGCGGCGGCGGCCTCGGCGAGGCATTGCCCGAGCGCGAAGCTGCCGCGCGCCGCGCCGACGCATTCGACAGCCGCCTCGCTGCCCGCCGGCACAAAGGCGGCGATCCGGGCATCAAAACTCAGCCGTCCCTGCGCCTGCGCATAGAGGTGCAGGGTCGGGTTCCAGCCGCCCGAGACGGCGAGCAGGTCGCAGTCGATCGCGCTGTCGCGGCCGGCGCCATCGAGCGACCGCAGCCACACCCGGCGCAACCCGGCCCGCCCGGCCGTCCCGACCACCGCATGGGCACCGTAGTACGGCAGCCCGGCGACCTGATCTCGGGCCCTCGCGCCGGCTGCCGGGCGCGGGTCGACGATCGCCGCCACCGCGACCCCGGCTTCGGCCAGAGCCGCGGCGACGGCGTAGGCGTCGTCATTGTCGGCGAACAGCACGGCGCGGCTGCCGGGCAGCACGGCGTAGCGGCGCAGGTAGGTCTCGACGGCGCTCGCCAGCATGATCCCGGGCCGGTCGTTGTCGGGGAACACGAGCGGGCGCTCAAGCGCGCCGGTCGCCAGCACCACCCGGCGGGCGCGGATGTGCCACAGACGCTGCCGCGGCCGCCCGGTCGCGCCGGGCCCTTGGGCAACCTGTTCGGCGGCAACGAGATAATTGTCGTCGTAATGCCCCAGCACCGTCGTCGCCGGCAACAGGTGCATGGCCGGCAGCGCTTGCAGCTCGGCGACCGCGGCGGCAGCCCAGGCCGCGCCGTCGCGCTCGCCGATCCGGCAGGCGCGGCGCAGCAGGGCGCCGCCGAAATGCGTGTCGCTGTCGGCGAGGATGGTGCGGGCGCCGGCCCGCCCGGCAGCCAGCGCTGCGGCGAGCCCGGCCGGTCCGCCGCCGACCACCAGCACATCGCAATGGATGTGGCGCTTGTCGTAGCGCGCCGGATCGGGCAACGCCGGCGCCCGGCCGAGCCCGGCCATCCGGCGCAATAGCGGCTCCCATAGCCCCTCCCACAACAGGCGCGGCCGCATGAAGGTCTTGTAATAGAAGCCGGCCGGCAGCAACGGCGCGAGCCGGCCGGCGAGCGCGCCAAAATCGACCGCGAGGCTCGGCCAGGCATGCTGGCTCGCCGCGCGCAGCCCCTCGTAGAGCGCGATGTCGCCGGGCCGGCGGTTCGGCTCGGTATGGGCGCCCTCCTCGAGCTGGACCAGGGCCGCCGGCTCCTCGGCGCCGGCCGCGACGATGCCGCGCGGCCGGTGGTACTTGAAGCTGCGCGCCACCAGCCGCACGCCGTTGGCGAGCAGGGCCGAGGCGAGCGTATCCCCCGGATGGCCCTCGTAGGCGCGGCCGTCGAACCGGAAGTTGAGAACCCGGCCGCGGTCAATCACGCCGCCCGCCGGCAGGCGGAAGGGCTGCGTCACGGCATGCCGCCGCGGCCCGGTGGAGGCTCGCCGATCCGGTAGGCGGCCACGATCCGGTGCGAGCGCGTATCGCGGATCAGGTTGAACCAGCGCCGGCAGCCATGCCGGTGCACCCAGCGCTCCGCGAGGGGCCCCTTCGGGTTGGCGCGCATGTAGAGGTATTCGGCCCAGGCGGCATCGTCGAGCGCGTCGGGGTCGGCCGGGCGCGCGATATGCGCTTCGCCGCCGCAACGGAACTCCACTTCGTCGCGCGGCCCGCACCACGGGCAGGGGATCAGCAGCATCGGCTCACTCGGCCGCTAGTGCGACACCGCGGCGGCGGCGTGCTCGTCGATGAGCGCGCCGGTCGCGAAGCGGTCGAGCGCGAACGGCAGAGCCAGCGGATGCGGCTCGTCGCGCGCGATCGTGTCGGCGAAGACCCAGCCGGCGCCGGGCGTCGCCTTGAACCCGCCGGTGCCCCAGCCGCCGTTCAGATAGAGCCCCTCGAGCGGCAACTTGCCGATGATCGGCGAAGCATCGGGCGCGACATCGACGATGCCGGCCCAGCTGCGCATCATCTTGAGGCGCGAGAAGATCGGGAACAGCTCGAGGAGCGCCGCCATCTGCCCCTCGATGAGGTGAAACGAGCCGCGCTGCGCATAGGAATTGTAGGCGTCGATGCCGGCGCCCATGACCAGTTCGCCCTTGTCGCTCTGGCTGACATAGACATGCACGGTGCCCGACATCACGACGCAATCGAGCACCGGCCGCACCGGCTCCGACACCAGTGCCTGCAGCGGGTGGCTCTGCAACGGCAGGCGCACCCCGGCCATCGCGGCGACGACCGAATTGTGCCCGGCGGCGCAAATCGCGACCTTGTCGGCGGCGATCGGGCCGCGGCTGGTGTCGATCCCGACGACCCGACCGCGCCGGCTGCGGATCGCCGTCACCTCGCAATGCTCGATGATGTCGACGCCGTGCGCATCGGCGGCGCGGGCATAGCCCCAGGCGACGGCGTCATGGCGCGCGACGCCACCACGCCGCTGCAAGGTGGCGCCGCGCACCGGGTAGCGCGCAACGGGGCTGATGTTGAGAATCGGGCAGAACCGCCCGACCGCCTCGGGGTCGAGCCATTCGGCGTCGATGCCATTGAGGCGGTTGGCATTGACCCGCCGCGTCCCCTCGCGGATATCGGCCTCGTTGTGCGCGAGGTTGAGGACGCCGCGCTGGCTGAGCATGACATTGAAGTTAAGCTCCGCCGACAGGCCTTCCCACAGTTTCAGCGAATGCTCATAGATCCGGGCGCTGGCGTCCCACAGGTAGTTGGAGCGGATGATCGTCGTGTTGCGCCCGGTATTGCCGAGGCCGATCACGCCCTTCTCCAGCACCGCGACATCGCGGATGCCATGCTCCCTGGCGAGATAATAGGCGGTCGCCAACCCATGCCCGCCGCCGCCGATGATAACCACGTCGTAACGCGGCCGCGGCGCCGGCTTGCGCCACGCCGGCTGCCAGGTGCGGTGTCCGCTCAGCGCATGGCGCGCCAGGGCAAGGATCGAATAGCGCTGCACCCGCGGAGGCTAGCGCCTCCCGTTCGCGGCGCCAAGGCGGTGTGTCGGCAACAGGGGCGCGGCGACGCTGGCCGCGGTAGAGTGGTGCGGCGCGCCTCAGGGCAGGAACGGCAAGAACATCAGGCGGGAATCGGCATGACCACGGCACCGCGCTACCCCTCGCTGTTGCAGATCAATACCCGGGTCTGGCTGCGCCGCCTATCGGCCGAGGCGGGCCGGCCGGTCACCCTGGCCGACATCGACGAGACTGCCATGGACGGCTTTGCCGAACAGGGCTTCGACTGGATCTGGCTGCTCAGCGTCTGGCAGGCCAGCGCCGCCGGCCGGGCCGTGTCGCGCGCGGATCCGCGATGGCGCGCCGAGTTCAACGCCGTGCTGCCGGACCTGACCGAGGACGACATCTGCGGCTCGGGCTTTGCGATCACCGGCTACACGGTGATCCCCGAACTGGGCGGCGAGGCGGCGCTGGCGCTGTTCCGCGCCAGGCTGGCCCGGCGCGGCATCAGGCTGATGCTCGATTTCGTGCCGAACCATACTGCCCTCGACCATCCCTGGGCGGCGTCTCAGCCCGACTGTTATGTTGCCGGCGACGAGGCGGCCCTGGCGGCGGCGCCCGGCAACTATGTGCGAATCGCCACCGATTTGGGCCCCCGCATCCTGGCGCACGGCCGCGACCCGAATTTCCCGGGCTGGATCGACACCTTGCAACTCGACTACGCAAATCCCCGATTGCAGGCCCGGCAGGTCGCCGAGCTCAGCGCGGTAGCGGAAAAATGCGACGGCGTGCGCTGCGACATGGCGATGCTGTTGCTGCCGGAAATTTTCGAGCGCACCTGGGGGATCAGGCCGGAACCGTTCTGGCCCAAGGCGATCGCGGCCGTGCGGGCGACGCACCCGGAATTCACGCTGATGGCCGAGGTGTATTGGGATCTTGAATGGGATTTGCAGCAGCAGGGGTTCGACTATTGCTACGACAAGCGGCTCTACGACCGCCTGAAGGACGGCGACGCCGCGGCGGTCCGTGCCCATCTTCTCGCCGGCCTCGATTATCAAGACCGGCTTGCCCGGTTTCTCGAAAACCACGACGAGCCGCGCGCCGCCGTCGAATTTCCCTGGCCGCGCCAGCGGGCGGCGGCGCTGGCCACGTTTCTCGCGCCGGGACTGCGGTTTTTTCACCAAGGCCAGTTCGAGGGCGCGCGGGTGCGGCTGCCGGTGCACCTGTGCCGCGGCCCGCTCGAACCGACCGACCGCGAGGTCGCCGGCTTCTATGCCCGGCTGCTGCGGGTGCTGCGCGAGACCAGCGCGCTGCGCCATGGCACCTGGTCACAGCTCGCGCCGCTCGCGGCCTGGCCCGGCAACCCGACGGCGCAAGGCTTCCTCGCCTATCTCTGGGAGGGCTCCGAAGGAAGCCGCTTTGTCGTCGTCGTCAATTGCGCCGAGACGCAGGGGCAATGCCGCCTCAAACTGCCGTTGCCGGACCTGCGCGGCAGGCAGCTACGCCTCACCGACCTGATCGGCAGCGAAGTCTACGATCGCGACGGCGGCGAATTGGTCGATCCCGGCCTCTACATCGACCACGCGCCGTGGCACGGCAATTTGTTCGAGCTGCGGGTGCTGGTGTAGCCTGCCGGAACCGCCGCCTTTCCGGATGCCCCGATGATCGATTACCGCAGCGACAATACCGGGCGGGCCGCGCCCGAAATCCTCGACGCGCTGGTGCGCGCCAATGAGGGGACCGCGCTCGGCTACGGCGCCGACGAATGGACGGCGCGGCTGCAGGAGCGCTTCGGCGAATTGTTCGAGACGCGGGTACGGGTCTTCCCGGTGGCGACCGGCACCGCCGCCAACGCGCTGTCATTGGCCGCGATCGCGCCGTCCTGGGGCCTCGTCTATTGCAGCGAAGCGGCGCACATCAATACCTCGGAGGCGAACGCGGCCGGGTTTTTCGGCGGCGGCCTCAAGCTGGTGCCGGTCGCCGGCGATCACGGGCGGATCGACGCCGCGGCGCTGGCCGAGCTTCTCGCCGCGGTGCTGCCGGGCCAGATCCACCGCGGCCAGCCGGCAGCGGTCAACCTGACGCAGGCGAGCGATCTGGGCGCTGTCTATTCGCTCGACGAGATCCGCGCGGTGGCCGAAACCGCGAAAGCGCGCGGCCTCAGGGTGCACATGGACGGGGCGCGCTTCGCCAACGCGCTGGCGCGGCTGGGCTGTTCGCCGGCCGAGATGAGCTGGCAGGCCGGGATCGACATCCTGTCGTTCGGCGCGACCAAGAACGGCGGCGCGCTGTGCGACGCGATCGTCGTCTTCGCCCCCGAACTGGCGGACGGGCTCGCCGTGCAATTGCGCCGCGCCGGGCAGGTCTGGTCAAAGATGCGCTTTGCTTCGGCGCAGCTCGTGGCCTATGTCGCGGACGGGCTGTGGCTCAAACTGGCGCAGGCCTCCAACGCGGCGGCCGCGCGCATCGCCGCCGGGGTCGCGGGCCTGCCCGGGCTGCGCCTCGTCGCGCCGGTCGAGGCCAACGAGATCTTTCTCGAAATCCCGGCAACCGCGATGGATGCGCTGGAGCGCGACGGCTTCCAGTTCTATCGCCGCAGCGCGACGCTCGCCCGCTTTGTCTGCCGCTTCGATCTGACCGACGGCGAGGCCGACGCGCTGGTCGCGGCACTCAAGCGCCACTGCACCGCGTCGGACCGCGCCGCCGAGTAGGCAGATCCTCGCGCTATTTGCTCGTCGCCTCGGCCCGCTTTTCGCCGGTCGGCGGCGTCGTGCTACAGGCGCCGCAATGCGGCGGCGACAGCCAGATCGTCCCGAGATCCTGGTTCATGTAATGGCTCGGGCTGTCCTTCCAACCGTTGACATAGACGCGGTAGGGGACGATGCGGTTCCACCACAGCAGCCACGCCGTGTGCGCCTCGGTGCCCATTACGTCCTTGACGAAGCTGAACATGTCGGCGCGCTGCTTTTTCAAATCAGGCTCGCGCAACATCTTGTTGTAGATCGCGATTTCCTTGGGATCGTCGTAATAGCCGTAATTCGCCTTGTTGACCGAGGAGGGCAGGAAGGTCTGCACGTCGATCAGCGGGTTGACGATGCCGTGGCAATTGCCGATCACTCCGACATCATAGTCGCCGCTGCGGTAGGCGCCGAACCACGGCCCGGTCGGGACGACCTTCTGGGTGACATGCACCCCGATCTTGCTCCACTGATCGACCAGCCAGATGCCCATGTATTTGTAGGGCTGGTCGACATTGCGGTTGAGCAACTCGAAGCTCAGGTTTTGCACGCCGGCTTCCTTCAACAGGCGGCGCGCCTCGGCCCGCGACTTGTTGATGTCGGGCCAGAAGCCGGGGATCGTTTCGAGCTGGGCCTTGGTCGGGGCGAGCGGCGTCCCGGGAAAGACGATGCTGCCGACGGTCTTGACGAGAGCGATCTTCGACAGGCCCGGCGCGCTGCCCCAGCGGTCGATCGCCAGCGTCAGGGCGCGGCGCACCCGCACGTCGTCAAACGGCTTTTTCTTGTGGTTGAACCAGACGAGGGTGCCGCAGTTCCAGTCGCTCTCCTGCACCTTGATCTTGTCGCCGAGATCCTCTTTCAGCTGATTGACCGCCGAGGGCGGATAGCCGCGAAACTCGATCGCCGCCCGGTCGGCGCGGATCGCATCGAGCTGCACCGCCTGCTTTGGCGCATAGATGCCGACAAAGCCGTCAAGATACGGCAATCCCTTATGGTAGTAGTCGGGGTTGCGCACCCCCTTGATCAGCTGGCCGGCCTCGTAGCCGGCGAACTTGAACGGGCCCGAGCCCATGATGTTGTGTTCGTACCAGTGCGGATCCTTGTCGAGCACCTTCTTCTGGTAGATCCAGTTATAGGGGTCGGCGAGCGCCGGCAGAAACGCGCTGGTGGCGAATTTCAGGTGAAAGACGACGGTCGTCGGGTCAGGCGCCTCGATCTTGTCGACCATCATGAAGTTGCTGGAGCGCGGGCTCAGCACCCCGGGCGGCGGAAAGGCGATCTCGTTAAGGCTCGCCGCCACGTCCGCGGCGGTCAGCTTGTCGCCATTGTGGAACTTGACGTTGTCGCGGATCTTGAAGGTCCAGGTCTTGCCGCCGTCGGTCGGCTTCGGCATCGTGGTGCACAGATCGCAGACGATGTCGGTGCTCGACCCGGGATCATAGGGGTTGACCCGCACCAGCACGCTGTAGAACGGCGCCGCCGAGTGGATCGTCGCGTAGGTTTCCTCGCGGTGGGCGTCAAAGCTCGGCGGCGAATCCGCCGGGATCATGTAAGTCAGGGTACCGCCGTATCTGGGCGTCTCTTTGGCCCGCGCCACGCCCGACACCGCGACTGCGACGCCGAGCGACGCCGCCCACAACCAAGCCGCTCTCCTCATCCGTTCCTCCCCCTCAAATCGGCTCCCGTTCTCGGGATCTGGTGAAAATCGTATGGCAGGGAAGCGAGAAAGTCTCGTACTGAATGGGCGTTAGCACCATTGCTGTGACCGCTCGCCGCAGGCGTGGCGGGTTCCCGCGATGACGCTCCCTCCTGAAAGGCGGCGAGGGAGCGTCGCACGTTCCGGGCTATTTGGTTGCCGCCGCCGCCCGGCTGTTGCCGTTGGGCGGCGCCGCGGTGCATGTCCCGCAGTGGGGCGGCGACAGCCAGATCGTCGACAAATCCTGATTGATGTAGTGGCTCGGGCTGATCTTCCAGCCGTTGACGTAACTGCGCATCGGCACCCGCCGATACCACCACAACAGCCAGGCGTTGTGCGCCTCGGTATCCATGTCATATTTGACAAACTGGAACATCTCGGCGTGCTGTTTTATCGGATCGGTCTCGTGCAGTACCTTGTTGTAGAGTTCGACCTCCCGCGGATCCTCGAAGTAGCCGTATTGCGCCTTGTAGACCGAATTCGGCAGAAACGGCTGCACGTCGATCACCGGATTGATGGCGCTGTGGCAATTGGCGCCGACGTTGACGCTGTAATCGCCGCTGCGCAGCGCCGCAAACCACGGCCCGGTCGGGACGACGTGCTGGGTGACGTGCAGCCCGATCTTGCTCCACTGGTCGACGACCCAGGTGCCGACATATTTGTACGGCTGATCGACGTTGCGGTTCATCAACTCGAAGCTCAGTCCCTCGGCGCCGGCTTCCTTCAACAAGCGGCGCGCCTCGGCCCGCGACTTTTTGATGTCAGGCCAGAAGCCGGCGATTTCTTGCAGCTCCTGCCTGGTCGGCGCCAGCGGCGAGCCGGGAAACACGATGCTGCCGACGGTGCGGACATCGGCGATCTTGGACAAGGCCGGCGCGCTGCCCCAGCGGTCGATCGCCAATGTCAAGGCGCGGCGGACGCGCACGTCGTCGAACGGCTTCTTCTTGTGATTAAAGAGCAACCCGCTGCCGCAGTTCCAGTCGCTCTCCAGGATCTTGATCTTGCCGTCGAGTTCCTCCTTCAGCTGGTTCATTGCCGATGGAGGGTAACCGCGGAATTCGGTCGCCGCCCGATCGCCGCGGATCGCGTCAAGCTGCACCGCCTGCTTCGGCGCGTAAATGCCCACGAAGCCGTCGAGGTAGGGTAGCCCCTTGTGGTAGTAATCGGGGTTGCGCACCCCCTTGATCTCCTGGCCGAGCTCGTAACCGGCAAATTTGAACGGTCCGGATCCCATGATGTGGTGTTCGTACCAGTGCGGGTCCTTGTCGAGCACCTTCTTCTGGTAGATCCAGTTGTACGGATCGGACAGCGCCGGCAGGAAAGCCGTCGTCGCGAATTTGAGATGGAAGACGACGGTCGAGGCATCCGTCGCCTCGACGTCCTTGACCATCATGTAATAGCTGGAACGCGGGCTCAGGATGCCGGGCGGCGGAAAGATGATCGAGTGCCAGCTCGCCGCCACGTCCGCCGCAGTGAGCTTATCACCGTTGTGAAACCTGACATCGTCGCGGATCTTGAAGGTCCAGGTCTTGCCGTCGTCGGTCGGCTTCGGCATCGTGGTACACACATCGCACACGAAGTCGGTCGGCGAGGACGGATTCTCGGGATTGACCCGGATCAGGACGCTATAGAACGGCGCCGCCGAGTGGATCGTCGCATAGGTCTGTTCGCGGTGCGCGTCAAAGCTCGGCGGCGAATCCGCCGGGATCATATAGGTCAGCGTGCCGCCATATCGCGGCGCGTCCGCCGCCTGCGCCGGCAAAGCCGTCGCCAGCGCGAGGCCGAGCGCCAGCGCCGACCACCCTGGTCCTTGCCTCATCGTTCCCCTCCCGGTTCGAACCGGCCCGTCTTGCTGCGGGCCGATTCGTTATCCTAGGCCGCAGGGGAAAAAATGTCTCATGCTCTTAAGGATGGTCGGCGGCACCTTCAGCCCGCCCCTCGCGGCGCGGCTTGCGCTTGCACCGGCGTGCATTTCGCCGAAGGATGCCCGCTTTGCCTGTCCATTCAGCAGCGATGGCCCCCGGAGATCAACTGCATGACCGACCCTCATCCCCTGACGCCGCTTCTTGCGCCCCGCTCGGTCGCGATCTTCGGCGCCTCCAACGACCCGACCCGCATCAGCGGCCGCTCCCTGCGCTATTATCGCGAGGCCGGCTATCAGGGCGCGCTCTATCCGATCAACCCGACCCGCGACACGGTGCAGGGGCTGACGGCCTATCCCGACCTCGCCGCGGTGCCGGGGCCGGTCGAGTTCGCGATCATCGCGGTGCCGGCCAATCTGGCGACCGAGGCGATGCAATCCTGCGTCGCCAAGGGGGTGAAGGCGGTCGTCATGTTCACCGCCGGCTTTGCCGAGATCGGCCCCGAGGGCCGCGCGATGCAGGAACATATCACCGCGATCGCCCAGCAGAACGGCATCCGCTTGTGCGGACCCAATTGCCTCGGCCTGTTCAACATGCGCACCGGGCACACCCCGACATTCAGTTCATTCCTCGAAGAGGGGCCAACCGCCGCCGGTCCGCTCGGCATGGTGACGCAATCGGGCGCGTTCGGGACGCATCTGCTGGCGCTGGCGGCGCGCCGCGGCATCCAGGTCGGGGTGTGGCTATCGACCGGCAACGAGGCCGACGTGGCGGTCGCCGACGGCATCTCGTTCCTCGCCGACGATCCCGACACCACGGCGATCGCCTGCTATGTCGAGGCGATCCGGGACGGCGCCGCGTTTGGCGCGGCGGTGGCGCGGGCCCGCGCCAACGGCAAGCCGGTCATCGCGATGAAGGTCGGCGGTTCGACAATCGGGGCTGCGGCGGCAGCCTCGCACACCGCCTCGCTCGCCGGCAGCGATGCCGTCTACGACGCGGCCTTGCGCCAACTCGGCGTCGAGCGCGCCAAGACCCCGGAGGATCTGATCGAGATCGCCTATGCCTGTACCCGCGGCCGGCTGCCGCGCTCGCGGCGCCTCGCGGTGGTGACGATGTCGGGCGGCGCCGGCGTCCTGATGGCCGACGCCGCCGAAGAGGAGGGGCTGGAGTTGACCCCGCTCGCCGAGGAGTCGCAGAAAGAGGTGCTGAGCTGGGTGCCGTTCGCCGCGCCGCGCAACCCGGTGGATGTGACGGCGCAGGCCCTCAATGATCCGAGCATCCTCGACAAGGGGTTCGATCTCTTGCTCGGCAAGGAGAATTTCCCCTCGATGGTGGGGTTCTTCACAACCTGGGCGAGTTCACCGCAGATGGCCGAGCCGCTGTTCCGCTCGGTCAGCGCGGCGGCGGCGCGCTATCCCGACCGCTATTTCGCGCTGTCGGCAATCGCCAGCCCGCAGATGCAGCGGCGCTACGAGGAGGCCGGGGTTGGGCTCTACGAGGACCCGTGGCGGGCGGTGCAGTCGATCGCCGCGGCGGTGCGCTGCGCCGAGCGGCTGTCGAGCGCGCCGCCGCCGGTGCCGCCGGTGCCGCAAGACATGCCGCCGCTGCCGGCCGGGACACTGAGCGAGCACGAGGCCAAGCACATCCTCGCCGCGGCCGGCGTCCCGATCCTCGCCGAGCGGCTCGCGACCAATACGGCAGAGGCGGCCGCGGCATCGAGCCTCGGCGAGCGGCTGGTGCTGAAAATCGTCTCGCCCGAGATCACCCATAAGACAGAAGTCGGCGGCGTCATGCTCGACGTGCCGGCCGCCGAGGCGGGCGCCGCGTATCAGCGCCTCGTCGAACGGGTCGCGGCACGGGCGCCGGGCGCCAAGATCGACGGCGTCCTGATCTCGCCGATGGTCAAGGGCGGGGTCGAGATGATCCTCGGCGTGCAGGACGATGCGGTGTTTGGGCCCGTCGTCATGCTCGGGCTCGGCGGCATCTTTGTCGAAGTATTGCGTGACGTGACCTTCCGCATCGCGCCGTTCGGGGTCGAGGAGGCGCACCGGATGATTGCCGAATTGCGCGGCGCCGCGATCCTCCGTGGCGCGCGCGGCCAGCCGCCTTGCGATCTCGACGCGCTGGCCCTCGTATTGTCGCGCCTGTCGCTGTTCGCCGCGACGCAGCGCGGCCGCTTCACCAGCATCGACATCAACCCGCTGTTGGTTCGCGCGACGGGCGAGGGCGTGGCGGCGCTCGACGCGCTGATCCTGACCCAGGCGACGGCCGGCGAGATCCATGGCGGCGGCGCGACGGCCTAACCGAAAATTAACGCTGGTGCAGTCAAATGCTCGCTGCCTGAACAGCGAGGGACGCGACTTGGACCGACGGTTGGGCGAGCTGGTCCGGACGGCCGCGCGCGACGCGGATTGCGCCGCGTTTCCGCGGCGGGCGTTTGCGTCGCCGGTCCGCCGATCAGCTATTGCGACAGCAGACCATGCCGGTTGAAAACAGCGCCTCCCCGCCCGCCGGGCGGCCGCGGTGGGTGCTCCGCGCGATCGGCGGCGAGCAGATCGTCGCGCTGTTGTGCACAATCGCGGTGGTGATCGCCTATGCCACGAGCGCGTTCCTGCCGCTGTCGCCGGGCCGCCGCGAGCTGTGGTTTGCGCTGGTAACGACTGGTCTCGGCTGGCTGATCCTCCGCGCCTTGGCCCGGCAGCGCCGCGCGGTCAAAGCGCTGCGCTCTCGCGAGGAGCAGGTCGCCGGCGAGAGCGCCCTCTTGCAGAGCACGCTGGAGAACATGGGCGAAGGGCTCAGCGTGTTCGCCCGCGACGGCCGCCTCGCCGCCTGGAATTCCCGGTTTGCCGACCTCCTCGCGCTGCCGATGGATCTGGCGAACACCTCGCTCGACGACGTCCTGCGGTATCAGGCGCGGCGGGGCGATTTCGGCCCGCTGGCGGACCCGGAACGCGAAGTGCGCGACCGGCTGGAGCGATTCTATCGCGACCTGCCGACCATCTTCGATCGCACGACCGCGGCCGGGCGCGTCCTGCAGATCCGCCGGCGGGGGATGCCGAGCGGCGCCGTCGTCTCGCTGTATTCGGACATCACCGAGCGCAAGGCCGGCGAGGAAAAGATGGGCCAGGCGCTGGTCCAGGCCGAGCTGGCCAATCGCGCCAAGAGCAATTTCCTCGCCAATATGAGCCACGAACTGCGCACGCCGCTCAACGCCATCATCGGTTTCTCGGAGGCGATATCGAGCGGGCTGCTCGGGCCGATGGCCGATGAGAAGCAGCTCGAATACATCAATGACATCCATGCCAGCGGGTTGTTGCTGCTGTCGATCATCAACGACGTGCTCGACATGTCGAAAATCGAGGCCGGCAAGCTCGAACTGACGCAGGAACAGGTGATCGTGCAGCGGGTGATCGCGGAGGCGGTCCGCATGGTCAGCGAGCGGGCGCGCAGCCGCAAAATCCAGCTGGTCAGTGCACTCGCGGCCAGTCCCATCGGGATCTGGGCCGACGAGCGAGCGATCAAGCAGATCCTGCTCAACCTGTTGTCGAACGCCGTCAAGTTTTCCGATGAGGGCGGCCGGGTCGACATCCGCACCGCGCTCGATGCCGCCGGGAACCTGACCCTCGACGTCGAGGATCACGGTATCGGCATGAGCGCCGACGAGCTCAGTCGCGCCCTGCAGCCCTTCGGCCAGGCAAAGGGCGCCACGACGCGGACGCATGGCGGCACCGGCCTCGGTCTGCCGATCGCCAAGGGGCTGGTCGAGGCGCATGGCGGCGGCCTGACGATCGAGAGCGTGCCCGGACGCGGCACGCTGGTGCACATTACTTTGCCACAGCGGGCAAAGCCGCCGGGCGCTCCCGACAATCGCGGACGCGAAGGCGCCCCGGAAGCTCGCGCCAGCCGGGCCGTCGCCTGATTTTGACGCCCCGCCGGCGACCCGTACCGTCCGCGCGCCGTCCCTCAGGGCCGCAGGGCATCGGGCGCGCGGCCCGTCCTGCCTCGGCCGGCACGAAACAGAAAGATGCCGGGAATGATCACGACCGCGGCGATCGCCATCATTCGGAAACAGTCGGCATAGCCGCGCAGCGCGGCACCTGCGTGCAGCGACGGGGTGGCGGCGATGCCGCCGGCCAGAGCGGCGACGTGCATCGCGATTTTCGCCTGCAGGACGGCGCTCATCAACGCGACGCCGGAGGCGTAACCGAGCTGTCGCAACAGGCTGTACAATCCGCTCGCATCGGTGCGGATCTCCGGCGCGAGCGTCGAGAAAGCCAGCGTCGCCAACGGGATATACAACATCGCGGCGCCGATCGCCTGGATCGAGCTGCCCAACATGATCCACAGCGGCGCCTGCGCCTTGGGCATGATCGACAGGACGATCAGGCCGCCGGCCATCAGAAGCCACCCGCTGCCGAGCAAGATGCGATGGTCCACCTTGCCCATCAACTGTCCGACGAGCAGCATGACCGCCATCAGCAGCATGGCCCGCGGCACGATCAGCGCGCCCGCCATCGTCGCCGGCAGGCCGAGCGGACCTTCCGCCAGCGATGGCAGGAAGATCACGGTGACAAACAGCAGTGCGCTCAACATGAAGTTGTAGAACGCCGCAGTGACGAAATTCACGTCACGAAACACTTCCGGCCGGAACGCCGTAAACCCCGAATGGCGCGCCCGCAGGAACAACGAAGCGAAACAGGCGGCGGCGAGAAACGCCTCGGCGACGATTTCGGGGGAGTGGAACCAGCCGAGCCCCACGCCGCGCTGCAACAACAGCTGCAGCGCACCGACCCCGACCATCAACGACACGATGCCCAACACGTCGACTGTCCTGGCGCCGGGCGGTTCGATCGTGGAGCGCAGCCGCCACACGCAGGCGATCGCAACGAAGCCGAGCGGAATATTGATCAGAAAGACCCACCGCCACGACGCCAAGTCGGTGATAAGACCGCCCAGGGGAGGGCCCAATATCGGGCCGATCATCAGCCCGGCCCCCAGGATCCCCATCATTCGCCCATGCCGCGACTTCGGGTAGATGTCGAGCATGATCGCCTGCGCCAGCGGATGCAGCACGCCGCCGCCGGCGCCCTGCAACAGGCGGAACAGGATGATCGCCTTGGCCGTCGGGGAGAGCCCGCAGAGCATTGAGGCCACGGCGAACGCACCCATCGCCGCGGGGAACAGGCGCCGCGCGCCGTAGCGCCGGCGCAGCCATCCAGTAAGCGGCGCCATGACCGCGGCAGCGCATAGGTAGCCCGCAAACACCCAGGCCCCCAGCTCGATGCCGCCGCCAAGGTCGTGTTCCAGTTGCGGCAATGCCACCGTGGCAATCGAGCCATCCGCCGCCTGCAAGGCGGTCGCCAGGATCAGGCCGGCGCTCGCGATCATGCGCTCCCAGCCCGCCGGCAGCGCGGTCTCGCCGGTCGCACCCTCCCCGCTGATCTCGATCTCATCGGCCATCGGTATGCCGGCGGCTTTCTGCATTCATCAGTCGCGGATTCATCACAGAAGACGCGGGCCGGTTCATCTTCCTTTTACCTATGCGATCTTAAATAGGTGGCGCCCGGCTCAGAGCTTGACCGGGAGCCGGCTGGAGACGGAGAGCAACGTGCAGCGATTGACGATGTTGGTGACCCCGGATGCGCAATGGGTGCTGCCCGATTCGCCCGAGTTTTTCGAAGCGCTGGACGATCCGACGCCCGATTATGACAGCATTGCCTTCGCCGTCAAAAACCTCGGCTTTATCAAATTCCAGGTGCTGGAGCGCTCGATCGTCGAAGTTGAGCTGCACCCCCGGAACGTCGAGTTGCCGGCGCTGCTCGCGGTTCAGCAGGAAATCGTCAGATCCGAAGTGCGGCTGTTTCGCATCAAATTCTTTGATACGGTGTGGCACTCGGAAATTTCGTCGTCGCGCGAGCATGTCGTTGCCCGGCTTTCAGAACTTTGCGCGCCGGTTTTCGCACCGACGCCGAGCGAGCGGTTCCGCGTCGAACCCCTCGACATGGCGAGGGTGTTCGACGACGATGACAACTGGCTGCGGCCGCTGGCGCAAAAATGGCGCGTGTCGTTCGGCCATTTTGATCCGTCGATCATCTCGCTGGCCCTGACCCACGGGCTCTTGTCTCGGCTGATGATCGTCGGCGTCAAGCCCCGTGCACCGGAACCAGTCTGGCGCTTCATTGGCGACGGTCACAAATGGATCGGCAGCGACTTCCGGCTCCGCGGCATCGGCGAGAAGATGGAAAACATGCCCGACAAGGAATATGGCGGGTGGGTTGCCGGCTTCTACAAGACCGTGGCCGCCTCGGGCCAGCCGCGTTACGACCACGTCACCGGATCGATCCAGTGGGAAGACGAAGACGGCCAGCCGCGCCGCTGGTATCGCTACGAGCGGCTGATGCTGCCCTGGAAGACGCCGTCGGGTGAGGTATTTGTTACGATGTGCTCGAAACCGGTCGGCAGGGCGGCCGAATCGACATCGCCATCTTCGATGATCCCGCCGCGATCCATGAAATCGGCGATGTCGGCATAGAAATCGGCACTCGACGTATAGGCCACCGCCATTTCACCCTGCAGCGAGCCTGGGTGGTTGATGCTGTAGCTCAGGTTTTTGTGGCCCCACGTGCCGGCCAGACCGCGGCTGACGTTGCTGATGCTGATATAGCAGAAGGACCAATCGATCGGCCAACGGGCGCAGGCATAGGCCTTGTGGGTCCGGCCGGTCAGATAGGATAGCTGCTTGCCGCGATAATCGGGGCGAACCCACGCGGCGGCGCCCCACGCGACGACGCCGCTGATCACCGGTGCCGCGTCAGCGGTCAGAATGCAGCGCTCTTTCGTCCCGCGGCCATACCACATCTCGCTGGCTTGCTCGCCCAGATTGGTGCCGGTCCAGTCGAGCACCCGGCACGCATTGGTGAGCACGATCTCGCCGGCGTCGTTCTCGCCCGAGATCCAATAGGCGTTTTCCGGCGTCAGTTCGACGCAGCGCGGATTGATGGCCTCGCACAAGGGGTACCACAAATCGCGCGCCGCATAGAACTTGCTGAGGTCGAGCAATTCCTCGAAATCGTGGCGAACCCGCAGCGTTATGCCGCGACGCCGCACCGCCCGATCGGCGGCGATCACAAAACGCGACAGCAGCCGCGCCGGACCGTACTTGACGGTCAAAGCATCCGGCAGACGCAGATTGTTCTCGGGAACGATGTTCAGCATGTCGAGCGGCATACCGGGGCCCTCTACGATCGCTAGTACCCGCGGCCAGCGCCGCCGGTACGGTTAAGAATTGCTTACGATGATACTCTGGACGCACAGGTTGTCAAGATTTTGGATAAAATCCCGTGTAAAATTGTCAGATGTTTTCGGATGATAGCGGGCATCGATATTTGGTTAATTTTTGATTAACTACGCAACAGGCAGTGAGCGTACGGTTAACGGGTCGCGACTACATCGTGCCCGGACCACCCGGCGAGACCGGCGCACCACCCGGCGAGACCGGCACGGCCCGGCCGCGCCTCCTTCGCGCCGTTGGGAACCCGCATCGGTGGTCCGGCGATCGGCCGACGATGGGGCCGCAGCGGCAGCGGGCTGGTCAGCATCCGCACCGCGTCGACCGGCGGGGCCGATTTCATTTGGCTGAATTGAATTCTGATGGATGAACGCCATGGTGTGTCCGTGGCTTTGGGTTTCGCTTTCACCACGATCATGCGGCCGCCGCCGCGTCCGGCCCGGACGCGCCCGCATCGCCGCCGGAACACGGCCCTGGCGCATTGCTATCCAGGGCGTATATGAATTTTGCAGGGTCCGGCGCGACGGTAGTTGATGGCGGTTTCGGGGCGCTCAGGCCGCCCGCGACCAAACAGGCGATCGGCGAGGGACAATGATCGCACGTTTGCCATCCGCATTTTCAACTGCCACTTTGTCGTCTGGAACGACTAATATGCCGTTATGTTAAGGAGATGAGGCGGGTCTTGGGAGTATCAGGAGATGGTCGATACCTTCGCGCCCGATGCCGCCAAACCGCAGCCGTTATCGGCCTGCCCGCATTGCGGCTCGGAGGCCTTCGAGGACGGGCGCGCGAACGGGTTGTCGAAGGAGATCTTTTGCCGGGTATGCGGCGCCGGCTACCGCGTCAACGTGCTGCACGACGGTCTGTTCGTCGTTGAGGAGATCGGCCGAAAGCCGCGCCGGCAGCCAGGGCCTCCGGCGCGGCATCGCCGGCGCCGCACCGACCCCCCGTAGCGGCCACCCGCCACGAGATTTCGCGGCCGAAAAATGAGAATATGACCCCGTGATGATCCGCCGCGGCTCCTGCTATCATGGCGGCAAGAAGGAGGATCCGGGGATGGGCGCCACACCGAAATATGTCGTCATCGACCCCGCCACCGGCAAGATCGACCGCCGCATCTTCAGCGAGCAGAGGGTCTACGACGACGAGATGGAGAGGATCTTCGGGCGCGCCTGGCTGATGATCGGGCACGAGAGCCTGGTGCCCGCGACGGACGATTTTTTCCACACCTACATGGGCGAAGACCCGGTCATCCTGACCCGCGACGGAAAGGGCCGGCTGCACGCGCTACTCAACATGTGCCGCCACCGCGGCAACCGCGTGTGCCGCGTTGACGACGGCAACGCCAAGCGCTTCATGTGCACCTATCACGGCTGGACCTACCGCAACGACGGCGCCCTCGAGCACGTCCCCGGCGAGTCCGAGGCGTATTACGACGCGCTCGACCGGCCGTCGCTCGGTCTGATCGCGGCCCGCGTCGAGACCTACGCGGGGATCGTCTTCGCGACCTGGGCCAAGGACGCCCCGAGCCTCGATGCCTACCTCGGCGACGCGCGCTGGTATCTCGACACCGTGTTCAATCGGCGGGATTGCGGCATGCAGGCGCTGGGCCCGATGAAATGGCTCGAGCCCGTCAACTGGAAG
Organism: Allostellaceae bacterium; assembly: GCA_035534535.1. Lineage (GTDB taxonomy): Bacteria > Pseudomonadota > Alphaproteobacteria > ATCC43930 > CGMCC-115725 > DATARH01. Next base: position 31,631 of record DATLRS010000140.1, read on the forward strand.
ACATTGGTCGACAACTGCTCGGACAACTACCACGTCCCCACCAGCCATCTCTCCAGCGCCCGGGTCCAGACGCGCTTCCTCGGCCGCCCGCTGCTGTCCCACGAGGACCAGTTCGCCAGCCCCAACCGGCACGCCTTTGTCAACGGGCACGCGATCACCTTCCGCGACGCGGACGACAACGCGCCGCGCTACGTGCACGGCATCTCGAGCGAGACGGCCCGCATGTTCCAGGAATACCACGACGCGACGATGCAGGAGGTCGAGCGGCGGCTCGGCACGCTGCGCGCGCGCCGGGTGCAACTCGGCAACCATTCGATCTTCCCCAACGGCATCCTCGGGCTGCGCCTCGCCCTGCCGCGCGGCCCGCTCAAGACCGAGTTCTGGCACTTCGTGCTCTTGGACCGCGATATGCCCGAGGATCTGAAGCGGGTGATCCGCATCGGCAGCCAAAGCAACAACGGCGCCGCCGGCATGTTCGAGCAGGATGACGTCGACAACTGGCGTCAGGTGACCGAAGCGAGCACCAGCCGCCTCGCGCGCCGGCACCCCCAGGATCTGTCGATGGGCCTCGGACATGCCGGGCCGCATCCGGATTATCCCGGGCTCCTCTCCGAGCGGTACATTTCAGAAAACAACCAGCGCCTCTTCTACCAGCGCTGGGAAACGTTCATGAACGCGGCGAGCTGGGCCGACATCGCGCTCGACCCGGTCACGGCCGCGTTCGACGGCACCGCGACGATGCGCGGCTAAAGCAAGGCTAAAGCATGGAACCCCACGAAGGGGCGCGGCGCCCCGGAATGACGCCGGCGCGGAGGGGACCGCATGTTTGACCGGCAGCACCGGCCGGCGGCGAGCCAGTGAAGACGAAGGGCGCGCGCGAGGCGACACTGACGCCGCAGCCGGTGCTGTGGTTCGAGCTGATGCAATTCTACATCCGCGAGGCGTGGCTGCTCGACGAGCGCAAGCTGAAGGAGTGGCTGGACCTCTTCACCGACGATGTCCTCTACTTCATGCCGCGCCGCAAGAACGTGCCGCGCCGGGAATTGCACCGCGAACTGACGGTGCTCGGCGACCTGGCGATCCTCGAAGAGGACCGGCGCCAACTCGAGATGCGGGTGGCCCGGCTCGACACCGGGATGGCCTGGGCCGAGGATCCCCCGTCGCGGACCCGTCACCTGATCGGCAATCTCGAAGCGGCCCCGCTGGCGACCGGCGAGGTCGAGGCCAGGACCGCGTTTCTGGTGTACCGCTCACACCTGGAAACGGATCATCAGCTCCTTTCCGGCTGCCGCGAGGATGTGCTGCGCAAGGTCAGCGGCGCCTGGAAGGTGGCGAGGCGCACGATCGTCCTCGACGCCAACGTCCTGCTCGACAAGAACCTCAGCGTCTTCCTCTAGCGCTGCCCGTCAGCCGGACAGCGCCTGAACGAGGAACGGCAGGCTCTCGTCCATCCGGTAGTCGACGCTCGAATGATTGTCGGGGAACTCGTCGTAGCGATGGGCGATGCCGAGTTCGTTGAGGCGCCGCACGAACCGGCGGGCGCCGTAGACGAGGTTGAACTGATCCTTGGCGCCGCAGTCGATAAAGAGCGCTTTCAGCCGGCGCAGATTGTCCGCCTGGGTTTCGAGCGCCACCACCGGGTCGTGGCGCAGCCAGTTCGCCCAGCGTTCCTCGATCACCTCGCAGGTGTCGACGCTGACCGGCAGCCGCATCCCGAGGAATTGCGTCGGATCGGGGTCGTAGCTGGCCGCCATCGCCAGCGCGTTGACCACCTTGAAGGAACCCTCGGGGTGCTTCGGCGCCGCTTCAAGCTGCTGCCACCAGCGCTCGATTGAGTTGCCGGTGCCGGCCAGCGCGCGCAGCACCGCCGGCATGTCGGGCAGATAGCAGATCTCGAAGCCCATATCGCCGGAATGACAGGCCGCGGCGGCCCAGATGTCGGCGTGGCGCAGCGCGTGCGTCAGCGCGCCATACCCGCCGGAGCTCTTGCCAAAGACGCCGCGCCGCCCGCTGCCGCCGCATCCGAAGCGCGCTTCGATCGCCGGCAGCATCTCGTGCAGCAGAAAATCCTCCCAGGCGCCCATCGCGGTCGAGTTGACGTACTGGTTGCCGCCGAGCCGGGTGAAGCAGTCGGGGAAGGCGACGACGACCGGCGCCAGGCGCTGTTCCCCGATCAGCCGATCGAGCCGTTCCGGCAGGTTCTCGCGGAAGGGGACCCAATTGGTGTGTGAGAGGCCGCTGCCGGTGAAGCCGACGAGATCGACCAGCAGCGGCAAGCCGCCTCCGTCATGCCCGGCCGGAACGTAGACATCGACGATTCGCGCCGTGGGATCGCCGAGCATGTTGCCCTTGAGCGCCTGGCTCTCGATCGTCACCCGGCTGACGGTACCCGTCGCCCCGAAATACCTGCGCATGCCCCCTCCCCGGCCGCCGCCGGTCAGCGCGCCATGCCCGGCGCCCCGGCCGGCACGTCGTAGAAGGCCAGCGTCATCGATACGCTGGTGTAATAGCCCATCAAGGTGATCACGTCGGTGATCCCGACATGGCCAAGCGCCTTGACGGCGCGGTCGTAGAGGCCCTGCGGGACCCAGCGCGCATTGGCGAGCGTCGTCGCGATCTCATAGACCACCTGCTCGCGGGTGTCGGCGAACGATGTCGGCCGGCCGCCGATCAGCGCCTCGACCTTGTCTTCCGGCAATCCGACCTCCTTGCCGCGCCGCTCATGCGCGGCGGTCGGATAGGCCGAACGCCATTTGCTGTTGATGATGCAGACGGCAATCTCGCGCTCGCGCTCCGACAGCGAGTATTGGCCGGGGTGAAAATGCCCGCCGAGCGGCCCCGCCGCCTTCGCCAGCTTGGGATTGTGTACCCAGATCTTGCGCGGCCCGCCCAACGGCCCGCGGCTTTCGACCAGCGCGCGATAGCCTTCCTGCTGCTCCGGCGTCATCTGGTCATAGGGGATTTCCGCATAGCGGCCAAACGTCGGCGTGTCAGCCATCGGCAAGTTCCTCCCTCAGTCCTGGTCTGCGGGATCGATGAGCGGCGGCGCGGCTTGCTGGGCCGCTCAGCCGACCATGCTTTCAGCGCGGCGTCATTGCGGTATACCGTGCCGCCCGACCCCGCGCGCGACGGGCGATGCTAGCCCCTCGCCGGTGCGGCATCCACAACCTTGGAAGAGAGACCTGCCATGCCCGCCGATCCGTTCGTCGATGTCGCTGCCCTGTCCTCGCTCGGAGCGGTGCGCTATCTCGATGCGCGCGACCAGGCGGCGTTTGATGCGGGACATGTGCCGGGCGCCATGCGTGCGCCGCTCGACGAATGGGACAAGGCGGCCAAGGCGGCCGATACCGGGTTCGGCAAGACCGCGTACTGGGATGCAGCGCTGGGCGCGCTTGGGATCGGCGCGTCGGCGACCGCGGTGGCCTACGATGGCGGCGGCATGACCAACGCCGCGCGGGTCTGGTTCATTCTCCAGTATTACGGCGTCAGGGCGGTCATCCTGAATGGCGGCTGGCCGGCGGTTGCGGCGGCAACGGGGCTGCCGCCCGGTGCCGGGCCGGCGACGGGCGCGGTCCGGGCGGTTGCCGGCGCCGGCGCGGTCGGCGTGATCGACCGGGACACCTTGAAGGGCCAGCTGGGCGGCGCGGCGCAGGTGTTCGACAGCCGGACGCGCGCCGAGTTCACCGGCGAGGATGCGCGCGGGCGGAGCCGCGGCGGGCATCTGCCGGGCGCCAGGCATCTGTCGCATGTCGATCTCCTGGACAATGGCGTCGTCCGCCCGGCGCCGGCGCTGCGCGCCATGCTGGAGCGGACCGGCTTTGGCCCGGGCGATCACCTCGTGACGCATTGCGAAGGCGGCGGCCGGGCGGCGCTGGCAGCGGCCGCGGCGGTGCGCGCCGGGTATGACGACGTCCGGGTCTACTACCTCAGCTTCGCCGACTGGGCGCGCGACGACAGCTGCCCGATCGTCCGCGATTAGGAACCGCCGCCGCGCCGATTGTCGAGCGCGCGCCGGGCGGCTTAAACTTGCGCCGATGCGGAACTGGCGGGTCTGGTGAGGCGTGATGGGCGAACAAAGATTACGGGTTGTTGTCGCCGGCGCGGGCGTCGCGGGCCTCTTCATGGCCGAGACGCTGAAGCAGGCGCAGATCGATTTCACGGTCTATGAAAAGGCCGGCGAGGTCGGCGGCACCTGGCGCGACAACACCTTTCCCGGCCTCTTTGTCGATGTGTTGTCGCGGCAATACGAGTTTCCGTTTCAGCCCAACTACAACTGGTCGCGCAAATACGCGCCAGCGGGCGAGATCTGGGCCTACATCAAAAAGGTCGCGCGCGACCGCGGGCTCATCAAATTCATCCGTTTCAACGAGGAGATCGTCGCGGCGCGGTTCACCGGCGGCCTCTGGCACATCGAGACAGCCAAGGGCCAAACCGATATCGCCGATGTTTTCATCTGCGCCACCGGGTTTCTGCACAAGCCGGTCATGCCCGACATCGCCGGCAGCGAGAGCTTCGCCGGCCCGTCCTTCCACTCGGCGCGCTGGGACCACAGCGTGCCCTACGAGGGCAAGCGCTGGGGCGTCATCGGCAGCGGCGCCAGTGGCGTGCAGATCACCGAAGCCTTGGCCTGGGCCGGGTGCGAGGTCACCCAGTTCATCCGCCGCGCGCAATGGGTGCACATTCGCGACAACCCGCACGCGACTTGGAATGAGCGCCTCAAATTGCGGCTGCCCGGCGGCTACCAGCGCGAGCAGCGGCGCCTCTGGCAGATGATCAACGAAGGCGACAGCTGGCGCCTCAACCCCGGCCCGCAGCGTGCGGCGATGGAGCGGGAATACGCCTCCTTCCTCGACTACATCAAGGACCCCGAGCTGCGGGAAAAGCTGACCCCCGACTACAATCTCGGCTGCACCCGCATCCCGAAATCCGACAAGAACTAT
>DATLRS010000141.1:0-9779 GCA_035534535.1 Allostellaceae bacterium
CAACGCGCTCGACGCATCGCTCGCGCCCGAGCCGTCGGCGCCATAATCCTGCGCCGCAATCGCCGGCCCGACGCCGAAATTGCCGCGCGCGGTCGGCAGCTTCGCATTCGAGGCGGTGGTCAGCATGTTGGTGCCCGCAGCGGGGCCGGCATGGGCCTGCAGCAGCGGGGTCAGCGCGACGGCCAGCGCACTCAGTGCTACGGCGAGGCGCGAACGCCCCCTGATCGCTGCCGCGCGCGTGCTGTTTGCGGTCAGTCGGGTTGCGGTCAGTCGGGTTGCGGTCAGTCGGGCGAACCCGGACACTTGCGGAGCCGAGCCGGGTGAGCGGTGCGGTGCGCGCATCAGCGGCTCTCCAATACCACCACGGTCGAACCAGCAGCGCTGACCGCGTGAACGACACTCGCCACCACGGTTGCGCTTTCCCAGCACATCGAGCCGCCCTGGTGACCGGCGGTCGCGGCGCCCTCGAGGGCCCAGCCCGTGCCGGCGATTGCGGTCTGGTCAAAGCCGAGGGTCACCAGGCCGGTGCCGATGTTCATCAGACAGAGATACCGTCGGCTGGTGTCGGACCCCAGCGTGGTGTCGACGCCGGCGGGAAGCGTGACAACGCTCTGCGCGATCGGTGCGCTGGACGATGCCACGATCTCCGCGGCGTGCGTCGTCGGGGCGAGCGCAAGCATCAGGGCAAACCCCAGGCCTGCCGGTAAATGGCGCATGAAAAGGCTCCGCGATCGGGAAGGTTGGCGGTCGCCGCAGGGCGAGGCGGCGGTGGCGGTGACGGTGGCGCCGACGGTTATTTCCCGGCCGCCCCAAGCGTCGTCGGCGTGTCACCGCCGGCGACCGGATCGAACCCGAGAATGCCGCGCGCCTCGTTGACCGTGTAGATGCCGTTGCGGACATAGAGGTCGAGCATCGTCGCCTGTTCCGAGGGATCGGCCGGACGCAGGTCGAGCCAGGCGAATTCGAGGTCGGCATGCCCCATTCGGTCCTGGATGACATGATCGACAAGCCGCTTGACCCAGCCCATCAGCGGCGCGAGGCCCTCGGCGAGTGCGGCTTCCTGCGTCGTTTCGGCGGTGGCGCGGTTGATCTGGCGGGTGAACGGGGTCGATGGCAGCGAGAACGCGTAACAGATGATGCGGGCCAGCCACTCGTCGAACTCGTCCTTGTAGGGCGCCTCGGTGAAGGCATGGTAGGCGGTCCCACTGGGGGCCCAAACGAGGCGCGAGCGCGCCCCGGTATTGCCGGCCAGCACGCTGTCGAACCATTCCTGGAACTGCCGGATCTGTTCGACATTCCAGCCGTCGGGGGCGTTGAGCAGGCCGGGCGGGACGTTGCCCTCGGTGAAATGCTGCAGTTGCATCGCCTGCCGCCGCAGCGCGATGTTGACGGTCATGACGATCTGCTCGACCGGGCCGAAACCGTAGGCCTTGTGCGGGCGCGGGTTGCGCGGCAGGTAGAGGAGTTCGTCGCTGGTCAGAAGCTTCCACGGCCGGCCGTGGATCACCTGCTCGAAGGCCGGCGCCGGCGGCCGCGGCCGCCGCCCGGTGTCGTCGAACAAGAGCTTGATCGTGGCGCCGTCGACGATGTCGAGGCCGATGATGTCGCCGCCGCGGTTGCGCCGCATTTCGAGCGCCGGGGCATCGAGCACCAGCAGGTCCTCCAGCAGCTCGCGCAGCCAGCTGGCAAACGGCCGGTCGCCGTCTGGCCGGTGCCAGAACGCGGCGGCCTGCGCGGCGCGTGCCCGCACCTGATCGGTCGGCTGCCGGCTGGCGCGCGGCTTGATCGTCCAGTCGAGCCGTTCGAGCTGGTCCTTGCGCGTCTCGATCGCCAGGCGGGTGATGTCGTGCGCCTCGGCCAGCCCGCGCAGTTCGGCAAACGACACCGCTTCGTAGGCGCGCGGCGTATAGATCGTGTTGACGCCGACCGGGAAGTCCCACAGGCGCACATTCTCGGGCTCCGGCGGCGCCAGCGGGTAGCCGGGCGAGAAGATGCCCTGGCCGGGCTGGAACACGGTGCGGAATTGCGCCTCGAGGCCTTGCTGACCCCAGGTGTAGGAGGCGGTCAGAGGCGTGCGCGTACCACCTTGAGGAGGCATCAGAAGCTGCTCCAGGCTGACCGCTTCCAGGTATTGGGCGCGGTGCAGGCGTAAAGGTAATTGGAGTCGAGTTCGATCTGCCCGGTCTGGCAGGCGGCCGAGCTCGATGCCGGCGTACCGTTAGCCGGGAACATGCCGTTCGCCGAGGCGGTGGCCGGCGTCGCCGCCATGATCCGGAAGTCCGAGCCGTCGAACGCGAGCGTCACCAGCTCGTAATTGCCGCCGGCGAGCGTCAGCGCGCTTTGTGCGCCGCGCGTGCCGGGGACGAGGATCGCGCCGCCGCTGGTGCCGTTGACCTCAACGGTCAGCGTCTTGTTGTTGTCGGAGGCAAAGCTCATCGACCATCCTGCGGCGATCGCGGTGGTCGAGGGGAGCGTGACGGTCAGGCTGGCGATCGGCGAATTGAAGTTGGAGAGGGTCCGACCGCAATCGGTCGGTCCGGCCGCGTAGCTGCTGACCGCCGGGAAGCTCCACTTGGCGGCGCACGTCCCGCCGGTCATGCCGATCGCGGCGGCGCTGGCCGGGGTCAGGTGCAAGACCCGGAAATTTGAGCCGTCGAATTGCAGCACCGCCATCTCGTAATCGCCGGAAGCGAGCTGCAGCGAGGTGGCGCTGGCGCGGCTGCCGGGATAAAGGATCTTGCCACCGTCCGTCGCATTGACCTGAACCGCGGCGGTCTTGCCGTTGTCGTTGGCGATGGCCAGCGTCCACCCGGGGTTGAGCGCGCTGGCCGGCGGCAAGGTGACGGTCAGATAGCCGAGCGGGCTGTTGAAGGCCGAGATCGCCGCGCCGTTGTCGGCAAGGCCGGCGCCGTACGCGCTGACCGCCGGAAACAGCCAGCGCGACACGCCGCCGATGCCGGCGAGTCCGAGCTGCTGCGCGGTCGCCGGCGTCACCTGTTCGACCCGGAAATTACCGCCCCCGTCATATTGCAGCGTCATGTATTCGTAGGAATTGCCGGCGAGGCTGAGCGCGGTCTGCGTCGTCGCATTGGCCAGCGGGTAAAGGATCTTGCCGCCATCGGTGCCGTTGACCGCAACGGTCAGCCCCTTGCCGCCGTCGGTGGCAAATCCCATCGACCAGCCGGACGGCAACCCGGTGGTCGACGGCAGGGTGACGGTCAGTCCGGCCGTCGTATTGAAGCTCGACACCACATTGCCGTTGTCGCCCAGCGTCGCGGCATAGCCCGGGCTCGACGGGTAGAGCCAGTTGCCCGGCCAGTCGCGGCTCTCCATACCGTTGGTGGCGAGCGTGGCGCGGGTTGCGCTGACGACGCGGAAGTTGCTGCCGTCCGATGCGAGCTGGAGATATTCGTAGTTGCCGGGGCCCAGCGTGATTGACGACACGGCCTTGCCGCCGGCCAGGATCAAACCCGACGGGGCGGTGACGGTGAGGCCCTTGCCGTTATCGGTGGCGAACCCCATCGACCAGCCGGCGGCGATCGCACCCGGTGCAGGCAAGGTCACCGACAGCGCCGCGCCGGGTGCGTTGAAGGAAGAGAGCACCGTCTTGTCATCGATCGGCGTGGCGGCGTAACTCGCCGTCGTCGGGAACTGCCAGCGCGTCCAGTTGCCCGAGCCGACCACTTCGATGCCGCTCGATTGCGGGCCGCGGTTGACGACGGTGCCGCCATAGGTCGGGTTGATCAGCACGTTGTGCGTGCTCGCGGTCGCGTTGACCGCCGTGGTGCAGGCGAAATAGGGCGAGACGAAGCTGTTCATCCCGTCATGGTTGAACGTAATGCCGAGACAGGTCGGCGCGTTCTCCATGTCGAAGGCGAAGATCGTGTTGGCGTAGTTGTAGCCCTGTTCCAAGAGCAGCGCGGTGCCGCCGGTGCCGGCGGCCGAGCCGGCGCCGGAGATCCGCGAGAACTGCGTCTGTTCGAGCGCGATGCCGGCGGCGCCGCCGGCGCTGTCGGCGATCGCGAAGATGTCGCTGTCGAGCACGTAGTTGAGCTGCAATCCGCCGGCGGCGGCGGCGGTCGAGGCGTTGTTGACGACGAGGTGGTCGAGCTTCAACGAATTCTGCGCGTCGGAGAAATCAGTCTTGCCGATCACCACCGCATAACCGGGCGTATCGGCATCGACGAACAGAGCGCCCTCTTCCTTGAAGTAAAAGCAGTTGGCGGGGCTGCTGACGGTGCCGCCGGAACATTGCACCTGCAGCACCGCGCCGGCGGTGATCGCGCGGCCGTCGATCCTCGCGCCCTCAGAGATCAGGCGGAAGCCGTTGCTCGCCTGGCCGGCATAGTCGATCGCGATCCGGGCGGTCACCTTGTAGGTGCCGGCCGGGATATGGACCGGCCAGTTGTTGGCGACGGCGGTGTCGATCGTGGTCTGGATCGCGCTGGTGTCGTCATGGCTGCCGTCGCCGACGGCGCCGTTACACTTGACGTCGATCCACGGATGCCCGGAGCACATCAGCACGTCGCCGTTCAGCGTCGCCGTGCCGGTCGTCGACAATGTCGAGAAGCTGCCCGGCGATTGGGCCAGCGCGCGCGAGGCGGCGAGCCCGACCGCAAGCAGCGCTGCCGCCACCAGGATGCGGTCGAGCCAGATGGTCGCCCGCATCGCGCTCACCACCGCCGCGCCGCGAAGGCCTGGCCGGTTGTCGCGCCGTAGAGGCTGATCGGGCCGGCCGGCTTGTAGCCCGATGGGGTGGCGAAGAGGCCGCCATTGGCGGCGAGCTGGAGGCTGGCGCCGCCAGCCGCAGCGACCCCGACATCCGAGATCCACAACGTGCTCGACGAGTTGTTCTGCACGACAAATCCGTTCGCCGGCACGATGCCGCCGAACAGGGTTTGCGCGCTGCCGCCGGCGGCGAGCGTGCCGCTGCCGTCGGTGGCCGCGCTGCCCGCGGTATTGACGACCGGCAGCGGGTTCTGCGGCCCGACCGGGCTCGCAACGCCCTGCGCGTCGGTCGCGGCCGGCGCGTGCACCGGCACCAGATTGGCGTTGCCGTCGACCGCGGTGGCGAGCGACTGGACGGCGGTGTTGGCGTCTTTGACGAGCAGGGTCATGGAGCCTCGTTCTCCTTGGCGGCTGGGGCGGCGAGCCGCCGATAGACTTCGAAAATAGCCTCGCCCGGGTGCGCTTCGATAAACAGCTCGCTGAGCGCCCACACCAGCGCATCGACCCGGTCCGGCGAATAGCCGGCCGTGTTGCGATCGAAATCGCTGGTGAAGGCGCACATCTGGTCTTCGAGCGTCGGGAACGCGCCAAGATGGTGGATGCGGCCCTGCTCGTAGAGGGCCGCCACCGGCTCGGCCCGGGCGACCTTGCCGCGCGATGCCCTGACCGCGCTGAACGGCACGTTCGGGTCGATCATCCGCAGCGTCGCCTCGACCATCTCGCCGCCATTGTTGACTTCGGCGACGACGCGGTCGGCCTGGTGCGCCGCCAGCGCCGCGATCGCGACGCGGGCCCATTCAGAGGGCGCATAGCGGCCCGAGGCGTCGGCCAGCACATAGCCGTGTCCGCCATCGTCCCGGCCGGCGACGATGATGCCGGTTTCGTCGGAGGCGGCGCCCGAGGCGGCCGCCGGATCGATCGCGACGACGACCCGCGCCAGCGGCGGCGGCGCGTTGCTCCGCGCCGCCTCGATGATGCCGTGCTGCCATAGCGCGCCGGGCACGTCGTCGAGGATTTCGCCGTCGAGCTCCTGCCGGCCGAGGCGGGTTCCCCGATAGCGGCGCACGATCTGATCGAGAAAGGCCGGCGCCAGGTTGCCGCGGTTTTCTGCGGTGCGGCCGCGGCTCACGACGACTGTCGGGTCGGCGAGCAGGGTGCGGATCAGTTTGGTCGGGCGCGGCGTCGTGGTGATGACCGCGCGCGGGTCGTCGCCGAGCCGCAGCCCGAACATCAGCATGTCGAAGGCCGCCGGATAGCGCCACGCGGCGAGTTCGTCGCACCACGCGAAATCGTGCTGCGGGCCGCGCAGCCGCTCCGGCTCGTCGGCGCTGAAGGTGGTGGCGATCGCGCCGTTCGGCCAGGTGAGCCGCCGCTTCGACGGCTCGTAAAGCGGCCGTTGGCCGGGCGGCGCGATCGCCAGCAGGCCGCTTTCTCCCTCGACCATGACGTCGCGCGCATCGGCCGCGGTCGGTGCGACCAAAGCGATGCGGCGCGCCGTGTGGGAAGCGACGCGGGCCCGCACCAGTTCGGCGCCGGTGCGGGTCTTGCCGAAACCGCGCCCGGCGAGCAGCAGCCACATCCGCCAGTCGCCGGGCGGCGGCAACTGCTCGTCGCGCGCCCGGAAGGACCAGTCATACTTGATCTTCAGCGCCTGCGCGGGGGTCAGCGACCAGATCAGCTTCGTCCGCAGCGGCTCCGGCAGCGAGGCGAGCGAGCTCGCGTGTAAGGAATTCACGCGGGTCTTCCTCCTCTTGATCCTGCGGCGCCTCATCCTCGCGGTGGCGTGTCGGCAGCGGGAACATCCCCAGATGGCGGGCGATCGCGTCGAGCGCCGCCTTTTTGTCGTAGAGCTTGACCCGCGAATGGCCGGACCCGGCGCCCGGGACGATCTCGGAGATCGCCGCCGCATCCTCGTCGCTCAATTCCTCCGGCCGCTTGATTTCGATGCCATCGGCACCCCATTCGACGATGTGGCGCAGATCGGCGAAGGCGATCCGGGCATATTCGGTCAGGATCCGGTCAGGGGTGATGCCGAGCCGCGCGGCGCGCGCCGGGATGTCCTCGAGTTCGCCGGGGGGCGTTTCTGCCGCCGCCTCGCGCTTGCTGCTGCGGCGGGGTTTGCCCGATGCCGGCCGGGGAGTGCCGCGCCGCGGAGACCGAGTTGCCAAGACAGACGCTCTGCTCTGTTGCGACCGGGGCGCCCGCGCCCAATTCCCTCAGTGTGGTGACCTTGTAGCAGATTGATCCGGATTTGTCAACGGTAAATTGCTACTTTGCTAACGACGTGCGCTTCCGAAATGCGTTTCGAGCGCGCCGAGCGCGGCGACGAGAATGCCGGAGGCGGCCTCCTGGCTGACCCGGCGGCCGCTCCAGCCCTGCTCCAGCGCCCATTCCTTGAGCGAGCGCTCCCAGCCGATGACATGCCACAGGCACGACCCGGCCGGCGAGGCGATGCCGCCGACCGCCTGGATCGCTCGCCACACCGCGCGGCGCGCCGCCTCGATGCGCAGGCCCGGTCCGTCGCGCTCGGGCCGCGGGCCGGCGTCGCCGAGCCGCAGGTGCGACAGGTCGAGCGCGCGTAGCGGGTCGAGCTGAGCCACGCCGAAACGGGCGCGAAAGTCCTCGCCGGCCTGCCTCATGCCGGCAGTGATCGAGCCGCGCCGCTGCATGATCGCCAGCGTGTCGACGGCGCGATAGGGCCGCGACGGCTGGCCGGCGGTGTCGCCGATGGTGCGTTCGAGGCGTTCGATGATGCCGTGTTGGCGACGCTCGGGGGTCGGGTCGGCGGAACTCGGGGCGGGTGAGGCGCCGGCGGTCCTGCGGTAGCCGGTTCGTGCTGACGTCATCGCTGTCCTCAAGGAACAATACGTGAACAATTTGGCCGTGCCGCTGCCCGCGCCGCACGCGCAAGGCGCCGCAGCAGCGGCGCCGGCGGCTGGCGGGCAGCGCGGCCCTGCTTGCCGCCGACCGCCGTCGCCAACGCCTCGATTTCGATTAGTTGTCGATGCTCGGCAGCGCTGCCGGTCGGCAGATGGCAGTGCGCATGATGCTGCGGGCAATAGGCCGAGCCGGGTTGCCGCGGTGCGCTGCAGAACCTGACCCCGGCGGCGCCGGTGGCGTCGTTGTCGAGAACAAAGGCACAGCCACCGTTCTGATCGGGGGTTTCGTCTCGTGCGGCCGCAATCGGCATGGCATTACCCCTTGCCAAAGGAGCACGTTCCATATATTATCGAACTAGCAATGTCAATATCACAATTATGGGTTGTGGCAATTATGGACGCGATCTGGTTTCAGCAGGCGCTCGAGCGGACCGGCGCATCGCAGGCCGATCTGGCGCGCCATCTGGGACTCGCTCCCTCGGCGATCTCGCGCATGCTGAAGGGCGAGCGCGCGATGAAGCTGCTGGAGGCGGTGCAGATCGCCACCTTTCTCGGCGTCTCGCAGCAGGAGGTGTTGCATCGCGCCGGCGCCAGCGACGACCAGCCGCCGCGCGCCGAGCCGCCGCGGCGCGGCCGCCCGCCGCGCGTGGCAGCCGGCGCCGCCCTGCCGCGTCCCGAGCCGATCCCGATCCGCAGCGCCGGCCGGGGCGGCGGCGACCAGGCGATGTTCCTCGAAGACGGGCCGATCGGCTACACCTCGCGCCCGGCCAACCTCAACGGCGTGCGCGGCGCCTATGCGATCTACATGGTCGGCGACAGCATGGAGCCGCGCTACCAGCAGGGCTGGCTGTTGCACGTCAACCCGTTCAAGCCGCCGATCCGCGGGCGCGACGTCGTCGTCTACAAGATAGGGCAAGCCGTGCTGATCAAGCAGTTCGTGCGCTGGGAGGCGGACACGCTGGTGCTGCGCCAGCTTAATCCGGCCGAGGAATTGCGCGTCCCGCGCGCCGAGGTCTTGGAGTGCCACCTCATCGTCGGCGTCGACCAGGAGGGGTGAACCCGCCGCGATGTGTGTCGCGCGGAACAGCGGACGCACCGTGCCGAGCGAAAGCCGCCATCTGCGTCGGCGGATTACGCTTCGCTCTTGCGCCCGGCGCGGCTACGATCCGCCGCCACCGCCTTTGGGAGAGGAGCCGCCCCGATGCCCACGACCTTTGCCGTCAACGACATGACGATCCACCGGCTCGTCGAGCAGGAACAGGGGTTCACCCCGCTGTTCGAGTTCCTGCCGACGCTCAGCAAGGAGGTCTACGCGGAAAACCGCGCGTGGCTGGAGCCCGCGGCCTGCGACCCCAAGACCGGCAACGTCGTCCTGTGCTTCCAGTCGTACATCATCAAGACGCCGCATCATAACATCCTGGTCGATGCCTGCATCGGCAACGACAAGACGTTTCCGCTGCGGCCGACCTGGAACGGCAAGAAGGACGGCAACTGGATGGCGGCGCTGAAGGCCGCCGGCCTCGGCGTCGAGGACATCGATTTCGTGATGTGCACCCATCTGCACGGCGACCATGTCGGCTGGAACACCAGGCTGGAAAACGGCCGCTGGGTCCCGACCTTCCCCAAGGCGCGCTACCTGTTCTCAAAAAAGGAGTACGTCTACTGGAGCGAGGTGCACCAGAAGACGCCGCTCGACAACATCTCGGAAAGCGTGTTGCCGGTGATCGAGGCCAACAAGGCCGACCTCGTCACCAGCGACCACGAGCTCAACGACCACATCCGGCTGATCTCGACCCCGGGCCACACGCCCGACCATTTCGCGGTGTGCGCCGGGCATCGCCACGACCAGGCGGTGTTCACCGGCGATCTGATCCACTCGCCGATCCAGGCGCGCTATCCCGAACTCGTCATGCGCGTCGACACCGACCGCGACCAGGCGGTGCAAACCCGGCGGCGCTTTTTCGAGCGCTACTGCGACACCGACACCTTGTGCTGCACGATGCACTTCCCCTCGCCCTCGGTCGGCCACATCAAGCGCTGGGACAACGGCTTCCGCCTCGAATACGTCAAGGGCTGAACGGGCCGGCAGCGGCAGCGCGGAACGCGCCGTCAGGCTGCTTGGAGCCGCTCCAACTCGGCCGCGAATTCGAACCGCAGCTGCGCGCCCTCGTC
>DATLRS010000142.1:0-3797 GCA_035534535.1 Allostellaceae bacterium
ATGGCCCTGCTCGGCAGCACGCCGGTACCACAGCACCGCCTGCGCGAGGTCCTGTGACACGCCCTGTCCGGTGCAATGCATCACCGCCAGCCGGAACTGCGCTTCGGCGTGGCCCTGATGGGCTGCCGTCGCACACGCTACGGCGCTCTTCTCGATATCGTCTGGCACGATTTGCTCCGACCTCGGCCGGGATATTACGGCAGCGTCAATTCGGCACCGACCGCGATGTCGCCGGCCGTGACGATTTCAGCGTAGACGCCCATCAGATTATGGCCAAACCCGCGCTGCAGAGTGCCGGGAATATCGAGATCGCGTGCCGCGGTCGCCGGATTGACCTCGGTGGCGGCGCATCGCGTGATCGCGGCGATCGCTTTGAGCCGAGCGCCGCCGAGCGTGAATTCGCGGCCGATCCAGCCGCGTTCGCCCCAGGCCGGCACCCCCTCGAAGTAGACATTGGCGCGGAAGCGCAGCGGATCGACCGGTGCCCCCAAGACCCCTTCCAGCGCACCGATGCTGGCAAGGTTGACGAGCGAGACGTATTTGTCGGTCGTCGCGTTGGGTTTTCTGCGCGCGTCGGCAAAGGCGTGGCCCGCCGCCTCGACGACGCGCAGCGGACGCGGCACGGCCGGCCCCAGGAAATCGGCCAGAAAATCGCCGACCTGCCGGCATCCCGCGGGCTCGGTGATACGGGCGCGCAATACCGCCGCACCGGCCTCCTCGATGCACAATTCGCCGCTCGCCGCATCGAAGCGCGTCGCGAGCCGCGCCAGTTTCTCGTCGCGCATCAGCATGACGAAATGTGTTTTCGGCAGCCATTCCGGGTGATCGGGGTCAAAGCGGGTCGTCGGCAGGGCGATCGCAAAGCGCCGGTCCTGCGGCAGGCATTGCCCGGGCATCAGTCCCACCCGTTCGAGGCGCTCCGGACTCAGCCCCTTGACCGGGTAGCGATAGATTGCGGCAATCGTCGTCGGCATTTCCGGCGCCTCCGTCGGCCTCTCCAGCAGTCTGCGGTTATACCCGATTGTGCTTGGCGCGCGGCAGCGCCTCGGCGAGAATATCCGACAGGCAAATCCCACACCAGGAGACAGGGGCCGTCGGATGAGCGCGCATCCGGATCACCGGGCCACAGCCGCTGCCGGCAACCCGGCGGCGCGGCCGCGCCCGGTCGCCTGGCTGATGCGATCGCTCAAGATCGCCGTTGTGGCGCTCGGGCTGAGCGCCGCCTCGTTCGGGGCCTATTGCGGCGTCATCATCTACGAGGGCAATTTCCACGCCGTCGCCCCGGGCGTTCTGTATCGCTCGGCGCAATTGAGCGACGCCCAGATGCAAACGTTTGTGCACCAGTATGGCATCAAATCGGTTCTCAATCTGCGCGGCGCCAATCCCGGGTCGCCGTGGTATGACGACGAGGTCGCCGAGTCGCGCAAGCTTGGCTTGGTGCATTACGATTACAGCCTGTCGGCGAAGCGCTTTGTGACGCGGCCGCAGATTGCCGCGATTGTCGCCATCCTGCGCCGCGCGCCGAAACCCTTGTTGATCCACTGCATGTCGGGTGCCGACCGCTCGGGGCTGGTCGCGGCGCTTTACCGTTATGTCATCGCCGGGGCGAGCGCCGATGCGGCGGACCAGCAACTGTCGCTGGTCTATGGCCATTTCCCCTATCTGATGAGCCAGTCGGTCGCGATGGACAACAGCTTCTGGGCCTATGTGCACGGCACGACGCGCACCGCGGCCCGGTAGCAAAGCCAACGCTTTTCAGCCTCGATCGCCGTCGCCGAGCCGGTTGCGCCGAGCAGGAAGAGGCGCCCGGCGGCCAAATACCCGCGCCGGGCTTTACCCGGCTCTGCTGGGCGCGCGTCGGCTCAGGCTGTCTTGATCGTATACCCGAGCACGTTCAGTTCGCTGGTGTCGACCGAGCTAACGCTGAGCGGGCCGGTGCTAGCGTAGGCGTTGTAGGCGTCGTTCGTTGGCGTGCCCGCCGATGACGTGCCCGCCCAGTCGCCATAATCGCCGGGGCTGGCGGTATTGAAGTTCTGCAGGTTGGTTGTGCCGCCATCGAACGACAGGTAGGCGGGTTGGCCGCCGACCAGCGAGCGCGCGCCAGTGTTTGGGTCATAGCGGAACAGATCCAGGGCTGAATAGGCGTTCGTAGTCGCGAGAACGTTCGCGCCGAGCAACGCCACGCGGCCCATGACTTCGGATATTTCGTGGTCGGCGACGCTGATAAAATCATACTGGCTCGTCGTGGTCGTGGAATCAAAATTCCAGTCTCCGGTGCCCAAAGTGCCGAATCCGACGGCGCCATCGAGACTGGTTTTACCGATGAGGTGGAATCCGAGCGCCTTCGCCTCCGCGGCCGGAATAAGGTAATTTGCGCCACTGATCGGGCTGGTGCCGGGCAAGGTCGCGTATGCGGTCTGCTGATCAGGCGACAGACTGGGCTCATTCTTCATCTGTGTAGACAATGATGAATAGGTGACCCCGGCGAACGACGTCACGCTTTCACCAAGGATACCCGAGCCGATCGTGGAGCCCGCGACTTCACCCCAGCCGACATCCAGGGCTATGGTGATCGGATTGTCGAAATTGTTGAGGAAATATTGAACGGCAGTACCGAAAGCAGTCTTGAAAATTGCCGGCGCGTTGGCGACGCTGCTATCGTAGGTGACCTTGAACGTCAGGGAGCCGTTCGTATAGCTCGCGGTGGTTGACCCCCCGCCGCCGCCGCCACCGCCGGGCTTGCTGTTGCCGCCGCCATGCGCCGAGAAGCTGACGCTGATCGGGCCCGATACGGCCGGCGCGTCGCCGAAGGCATCGGCATAAGAAACCGCGCCCGACCCCGCCGTCCGGCTCGATGAGCCGTCGTTGAAACTCAGCGGGCTGCCGCCGTCGTCGGACGGGGCGGTCGATGGCGCCAGCGCGCTGATGCTGAACGGCGCGGCGAGGCCGGCGTAATAACGCTGCGTCCCCGCATCGTCACCGCCGGCGACCGAAGGCGTATAATCCGCCAGACTTTGCGGTCCTGAATCCCCAGAGGGATCGCCGGACGGGTCGCCACCGGTCAGGCCGGTGGCGGCCGGGTCGCTCGACAGCGGCGAAAACTGCAGATCATCGACGGTCCAAGATCCGCCGGCCGGCGCGCCGGTCGATGCCGCCGCGCCAGCATCAGAGGCGCCGCTGTTGCCGTGATTGATCAGATCGATGGTCATCGCGCGCTCGCCTCAATCCTGTGATCGATCGCCATTATCAACAAATAGAGCGTGGATAGGCTACCGCGTCGGTCACAGGCCGTCAAATCGCCAGATCGACGTTAACCATTTTGGAGCGCCGCCTGCCGCCTCGCCCGGACAAGGCGCCTCGAAATCCTGGTGTTCCTATCATGCGGTCACTGTGATAGATCGCAATCAGGGAATTAATACGGATGAATACCTGTTCTTGGCAGGATATTTGCATTTTTATGGCACCAGCCAGTGTGTCGAATACCGAGACTTTTGCATTGACCGTTTGGGCGCCGCGCCGGGCGCCGTCGTCGAGCGGTCTTCCCCGACGCGGCCGACAGCCTTACGCTGGCGCGATCGTCCGCTTGGGAGGAATCGATGGCTGATCCGGAAATCGTGGCGCTGCGCGCGAAAATGGCCGGCCGGCCGCGCTCTGACGATTACCGGCAGCGCCGCCGCGACCTCGACGCGCGCGGCCTGCAATACGGTCTGCCGCCGGACGTGACGGTCGAGCCGGTGACGGCCAACGGGGTGCGTGCCGAATGGACCGCGGCGCCGCAGGACAGCCGGGCTGCGGCG
>DATLRS010000143.1:0-13434 GCA_035534535.1 Allostellaceae bacterium
ATTCGACGTGCGCAGCGGCAAGCTGGTCGATGGACCGGTCTCGGCCGACGTGCCGATCTATGAGGTGCGGGTCGAGGGCGGCACGGTCTTTGTGAGGCGTTGACGGCGCTGCGAGGCGCCGCGAATACTTGCCGGCTGGCAAGGTTTCAGCGACTTATTGGCGCGGCGGCGCGCCCGGCGCATCTCGCCCGGCTTGACCGCGCCGCCGTCCTTCTTACATGCAGCCGATGACGCGATCCTCCGATGCGCTGCAGTGGCATGGCACGACGATCCTGTCGCTGCGCAAAGGCGGCGAGGTCGTCGTCGCCGGCGACGGCCAGGTGTCGATGGGGCAGACGGTCGTCAAGTCGAACGCCAAGAAGGTGCGGCGGCTCGGCGACGGCAGCGTCATCGCCGGGTTTGCCGGCACGACGGCCGACGCGATCACGCTCTTCGAGCGGCTCGAAGCCAAGCTCGAGCAGTATTCCGGGCAACTGACGCGGGCCTGCGTCGAACTTGCCAAGGATTGGCGCACCGACCGCTATCTGCGCCGCCTCGAGGCGATGATGGCGGTCGCCGACGCCCATGTCTCGCTGATCCTGTCCGGCACCGGCGACGTACTCGAACCCGAGGACGACATTATCGGCATCGGCTCGGGCGGCGGCTACGCGCTGGCCGCGGCACGCGCGCTGATCGCGATCGACGGGCTCGACGCCGAGGCCATCGCGCGGCGCGCGATGGCCATCGCGGCGCAAATCTGCGTCTATACCAACGACAAGATCACCCTGGAAAAGCTGCCCGGCTGACCCGCATGAATTCGTTCAGCCCGCGTGAGATCGTCTCCGAGCTTGACCGCTTCATTGTCGGCCAGGACGAAGCCAAGCGCGCCGTCGCGATCGCGCTGCGCAACCGCTGGCGCCGCCAGCAGCTGCCGCCGGAGCTGCGCGAGGAGGTGCTGCCCAAGAACATCCTGATGATCGGGCCGACCGGCGTTGGCAAGACCGAGATCGCCCGCCGCCTGGCACGGCTCGCCGAGGCACCGTTCCTCAAGGTCGAGGCCACCAAGTTCACCGAAGTCGGCTATGTCGGCCGCGACGTCGAGCAGATCGCCCGCGACCTCGTCGAGATTTCGCTGGCGATGACCCGCGAGCGGCTGCGCAAGCAGGTCGAGGCAAAGGCCGAGCTGGCGGCCGAGGAGCGCGTCCTCGACGCGCTGGTCGGCGACCATGCCAGCCCCGACACCCGCCAGAAATTCCGCAAGATGCTGCGCGAGGGTTCGCTCGACGACCGCGAGATCGAGATCACGGTCCAGGAAAGCGCGGCCGCGAGCCTGCCGACCTTCGAGATCCCCGGGATGCCGGGAGCGCAGATGGGCATGCTCAACCTCGGCGACATTTTCGGCAAGGCGATGGGCGGTCGTACGAAGCCGCGCAAGATGACCGTCGCCGAGAGCTATCGCGCGCTGATGGCCGAGGAAAGCGACAAGCTGTTGGATCAGGACCGCGTCGTGCGCGAGGCCATCCAGTCAGCCGAGCAGAACGGCATCGTCTTTCTCGACGAGATCGACAAGATCTGCGGCCGCAGCGAGCGCGGCGCCGGCTATAGCGGCGCCGATGTCAGTCGCGAGGGGGTGCAGCGCGACCTCCTGCCGCTGATCGAGGGCACCACCGTCGCGACCAAGCACGGTGCGATCAAGACCGACCACATCCTGTTCATCGCCTCGGGCGCGTTCCACCTGGCGAAACCATCCGACCTCTTGCCCGAGCTGCAGGGAAGGCTGCCGATCCGGGTCGAACTGAAGGCGCTCGACCGCAGCGATCTGCGCCGCATCCTGGTCGAACCGGAAGCCAGCCTGATCACGCAATACCGGGCGTTGCTGGCGACCGAGGGGGTGGTCCTCGAGTTCCTCCCCGAGGCGATCGACGAGATCGCGCTGTTGGCCGAACAGATCAACGCCACGGTCGAGAATATCGGCGCGCGGCGGCTGCACACGATCCTGGAGCGCCTGCTCGAGGAGATCAGCTTTACCGCCTCGGACCAGCCGAGCGGCACCGCCGTCACGATCGACGCCGGGTATGTCCGCGAGCGGGTCGGCACGCTCGCCAAGAACGCCGACCTGTCGCGGTTTATCCTGTAGCGCGGACGACGCCATTCGGCGAGCGCTGCCGGGATCTCGCCGACCGGCGGCGATTGGGCTAATGTCGCACGGGAGCCGTCGCCGCCGGCAGATCGCCTGCCGGCGGCGATCGCGCAGAGGAGAACCCATGCTCTCGTCGGCTCGCCTGCAGCAGCGCCTTGCACGACGCACGCTCGCCCTTGTCCTTGCCGGCGGCCGCGGCAGCCGGCTGAAACAGCTGACCGACCGTCGCGCCAAACCGGCGGTGTTCTTTGGCGGCAAGTTCCGCATCATCGATTTCGCGCTGTCGAACTGCCTCAACTCCAACATCCGCCGGATCGCGGTCCTGACGCAGTACAAGGCGCACAGCCTGCTGCGCCACCTGCAGATGGGCTGGTCGTTTCTGCGCCCCGAAATGAACGAGTTTCTCGATCTCCTGCCGGCGCAGCAGCGGCTCGACGAGGCGACCTGGTATCGCGGTACGGCCGACGCGGTGTTCCAGAATTTCGACATTCTGCAGGCGGCGCGGCCGGAGTTCTTTGTCGTGCTGGCGGGCGACCACATCTACAAGATGGATTATTCCAACATGCTGGTCGATCTGCGCACCAAGGGCGCGGACTGCATCGTCGGCTGCATCGAGGTGCCGATCGAACAGGCCTCGGAATTTGGCGTCATGGCCGTCGATCCGGCGATGCGAATCCTCGATTTTCAGGAAAAGCCGAGTTCGCCGCCGGCCCTCCCGGGCAAGCCCGATCGCGCCCTGGCGAGCATGGGGATCTATGCCTTCTCCGCCGATTTCCTTTATGCCGAATTGCAGCGCGATCACGACGATCCGAATTCGAGCCATGATTTCGGCAAGGACGTGATCCCCCACATTGTCGAGCGCGGGCTGGCCATCGCCCATCGCTTTGAGGATAGCTGCGTCACGACCACCCCCGACGCCGAATCCTATTGGCGCGATGTCGGCACGATCGACGCCTATTGGGCGGCCAATCTCGATCTGGTGATGCCGGTGCCACAGCTCGACATCTACGATCGCAACTGGCCGATCTGGACCTACCAGCAGCAGCTGCCGCCGGCCAAATTCGTGTTCGACGACGAGGACCGTCGCGGCATGGCGGTTGATTCGATGGTGTCGGGAGGCTGCATCGTCTCGGGGGCGCATGTCACGCGCTCGCTCTTATTCTCGAACGTGCGGATCAATTCGTACGCCCGCACCCGCGAGGCGGTGCTGCTGCCCGAGGTCGAGGTCGGCCGCCATGCGCGGCTCAGCAAGGTCGTCGTCGATCGCGGCGTCCAGATTCCGGAAGGGCTGGTGGTCGGCGAGGATCCGGCACTTGATGCCCAGCGCTTTCACCGCAGCGAGGGCGGCGTCGTGCTGATCAGCGCGGATATGATCGCCGCGCTGGCATGACCCGGCGCCTGCCGCGCGGCAATCGGCTGCTTCTGGCGGCGTTGGCGGCGGCGCTCCTGTCCGGCTGCTCGTCGTCGCCGGAGCAGGCCGAGATCCTGGTCAACACGACGCCGCCGGGCGCCTTCTGCACGCTGAGCCGGCACGGCCAGCCGGTCGCGACGGCCGGGCCGACGCCGGCGCTCGCGTTGGTCGACCCGAGCGGCGGCGACCTCGCGGTGACGTGCCGCCGCGACGGGTTTACCGACGCGACGGCAACGCTGCGATTGAGCAGCAGCTGGCTCGACCTGTCGGCGCTGATGCCCGGCGCGGTGGCCGCTGCCGACCAGCATAGCGTCGCGATCGCGCTGGTGCCGAAACCGCCCGAGGCCGCCCGTCGCTGACAAAAAACCTCTCCCGACCGGGGTCGGGAGAGGCTCTTGTTGCGGCGCTGAGCCGCTTGCGGCCGCCGCTCAGGCGACGACGAGATCGGACACCAGTTCCTTGCCCTTGGTCTCCGGGCCGAGCGCGATCGCGATGACAAAGCTCGCCGCCGCACCGATCGTCCCGATCAGCATCGGGATGGCGTAGCCGAGGTGATAGTTGGTGGCGAAATAGACCAGGATCGGCGCGCTGAGGCCGCCCCAGATCGCCCCTTGGTGATAGCAGAAGCCGGCCGCCGTGGCGCGCACCTCGGTCGGGAAGCGCTCGGCGAGATAGGCCGGCGCCTGGCTGGCGAAGCCGCCGCTGCCGAACGCGCCCTGGATCACAAAGGCCCACCAGATCAGCGTGAAATTGCCGGTCAGCAGGTATAGGGGAGCGATCGGGATCGCGATCAGGCCGGGCAGGATCTGCGCCACCTTGCGGCCATAGCGATCGGCCACCCAGCCCCAGCCGCAGCTGGCCAGGAAGACCACCAGGTTGGCCGCGACGCCGATCTCGCCGATGGCGCCCGGCGACATCTTCAGGTCGACCTGCAGATGCGTCGCGAACAGCACATTGATCGAATAGTAGAGAACAAACCCGCTGGCCATGAACCAGCAGCAGTTCAGCGTGTTGAGGATCATCCCCGGCTTGAAGATGCTGAGCAGCGGCGCCTTTACCTCGCGATGCTCGGTGCGCTGGAGGCGGCGGTTTTCGACCCAGACCTCCGGCTCCTTGACGAAGTAGCGCACATAGACGACCGCCAAAGCCGGCACCACCCCGACCCACAACAGGCCGCGCCAGCCGATCGAATTGAAGAACAGGCCGTACATCGCAAACGAGACCAGGAAGCCCAGGCCCCAGGAGCCCTGCAACACCCCGCCCATGAAGCCGCGCGAGCGCTGCGGCCAGGTTTCCATCGCCAGCGACGCCCCGGCCGGCCACTCGGCGCCCATGAACAGGCCGAGAATGGCGCGGAACAGGAACAGGAACCAGAAGGTCGGCGAGAAGCCGGCGATGAAATTGCACGCCGAATAGCCGAGGATCGAAATCATCAGCGGCAGCTTGCGCCCGAGCCGATCGCCGAGCCAGCCCGAGGCGGTGGCGCCGATCAGCCGCATCCACAGCGTGATCGTAAAGACGAACGTCACTTCCGTCATCGAAACGTTAAACGTTTCCGCGATCGGATGCATGATCAGCAGGAACACGGTAAAATCAAAAGCATCGAGGGTCCAGCCCAGCCACGCCGCGATATAGGCGTACCACTGGTCTTTTGTCGGCTCCCTCCACCACGCAACCGTCGCGTTGCCGGCCCCTGTCGCCATGACGTACCTCCATGTTCATTGGCCGGTCGTTACGCCGGCTCGCGTTAAGTGTATGGCAGCCATGTCGCCAAGTCATGCACTTTGTGGTAACGCGCTTCGCGCAATCTGCCCGCCGCACAGGCACCGGGGCGATCGGCGCGAGCGGCGCCGGCGCGCCGACGCACCAAAGTGTCGCGGCAAAGGGGGCGCATTTGATGCGGACGGTTGACGCGCGCGATCGTTGGTGGAGAAGGTGGCGCGCGATCCATTAAGGAGATAGAGCATGCTTCGAAAGTTGCCTCTTGCGACCGTCTTGGCGGCGGCTCTTGGTCTCGCCTGTGCGGTCGCGCCGCCGGCCCGCGCGCAAGGCGGCGTCAATGTCGGCACCCTGACGTGCAACGTATCGGGAGCCTGGGGCTTTGTCTTCGGCTCCACCCGCAGTCTCGCCTGCACCTTCAGCGGGCTGGGCCGGGTCGAGTACTACGCCGGCAAGATTTCAAAGTTTGGCGTCGATATCGGCTACACCCAGGGCGGCGTCCTGGTGTGGACCGTGGTCGCACCGACCGCCAACCTGGGGCCGGGCTCGCTGTCCGGGTCGTATGCCGGCGGTCAGGCGAGCGCCACCGTCGGCGTCGGCGTCGGCGCCAACGCGTTGATCGGCGGCTCCAACCGGACGGTCACGCTGCAGCCGCTCAGCATCGAGGCCAACCGCGGCCTCAACGTCGCCGCCGGCATCGCCGAGCTGACGCTGGGCCCCGCACCTCGCTAAGCCGCGCGCCGCCGCTCAGCCGGCGAGCGCGTTGAGCCGCTCAAAAACGAGCCGGTCGATATCGAGCCCGGCACCAGCGAGGCGCTCGCGATTGCGCGCGGATTGCTCGCCGGGGATGCGGATCTCGGCGAAACCGGGCTGGGTGGGCACCGCCTTGACGCGGGCGATCAGCGCGCCGAGCTCGCGCTGCAGCTCGGCGAGCGGCACCAGCAGATCGGGCCGGAAGGCGATGAAGACATAGCCGTCGTCGTTGCCCGGCACCAAGGCCGCGCCGCCGAGCAACCCGAAGGCCTGGACGATCAGCCCCAGCCCGAATCCCTTGTGTCCGCCGAACGGCAACAGGGCGCCGCGCCGGGCCTCGTCGGCGTCGAGCGTCGGCTGGCCGTCGCGGTCGATCGCGACGCCCTGCGGCAGCTTCTGGCCAAGCCGCGCGCGCAATTGCAGCTCGGTCGCCATGAAGGCCGAGGTCCCCATGTCGAGAACCAGCGGCCCCGTCGGCCCCGGCAGCGCAAAGGCGATCGGGTTGGTGCCGAGCACCGGCCGCGTGCCGCCGTGCGGCGCCACCGCCGCGCCGCTGCTCGCGGTGTGGATCGCGACGAGATCGGCCCGCGCGATCATCTCGACGAAATAGGCGCTGCGGCCGCTCATCCAGCTGTTGCCGACGCCGATCACCGAGATGCCGGATGCCGCCGCCTTGGTAATGGCGGCGTTGGCGGCGTGATACATCGCCACCATGCCGACATTGTTGCCGCCGTCGTAGAGCGCCGAGAGCGGGGTCTCGTGCACGATGCGCATCTTCTGGCGCGGCTGGGCAAAGCGGCGGTGCTCGGGGATGTTGAGGATCTTGGCGAGGCCGGAATATTCGTAGCCGCACAAGGCCGCGTCGATGACATGGTCGGCGATGATGCGCGCCTCGGCCGCGTCGTAGCCGATGCCGCGCAGCGCGCGCTCGCCGAGGGTGCGAGCCTCGGCAACCTCAAGGTGGATACGATCGTGCGACATGATTTTCTGCCTCCGCCGGGACTGCGCCGGCCACAATAGCTCAGGGCTTGTGGCTGACGAATATCTCGGTCGTCGCGGGGTCGGGGATCGCGGCGCTCGGCGTGATCCCGCTCTCGAACGGAATGTTGAAGCGGGTGAAGGCGTCGATCAGCAGCTGGGCGGCGGCCGGCGGCGCGACGCCCGCTCGGACATAGAGCCTGACGCCCATCTGCGGCGCCATGCCAAAGATCTTCGTCGCCTCCGGCCCGAGTGCCTCCCAGCCCGCGGCGCGCAGCACGTTGGCGAGTTGATTGGCATAGAAAAAGGCCTCGACATCGTCCGGTGCGCACGACACGACCACCCGTTGACTGCCGGCGCGGCGCAGATCCTCGGCCATTTTCGCCGCGATGTCGGGATTGATTGTCCGCTGCCCGGTCTTCGCGCGCAGCGCCCGGACCTGCTGTTCGAGGTCCTTGACCTGGCCGTTCAGCGAGACGATCGCCGCCCCGACCGTGGCGAAATTCTGCTCGGGCGTGCCGCCTGCCGGCGCCGGCAGCAGCCGGCCGAGCTGGTCGAGCTTGGCCGACAGTTGCTGCAGCCGCGCGGTCCGTGCATCCAGCGCCGCCCGGCCAGCCCGCTGCTGCCAGCCGCCGGCGGCGATCGCCAAAACGCCGCACAGCAGCAATGCCGCAAACCAGTATTTCCGAGCCGGCGGCACCGGCTGCAGCACCACCGCAGCGATCGCCAGCACGGTGATTGCCACGACGGCCACATCCGGCGCCCATACCGACGCGGCCTCACCCCAGGACATCGCGGTCTCCGGCGCCGATCACTCCGTATCGGGAACACCCCGATCCAGTTCGTCGAGCCATACCGCGGCATGCGAATCCGAGGGAGCGCGCCAATCGCCGCGCGGCGACAATGAGCCGCCCGAGGAGATCTTGGGGCCGTTCGGCAAGGCCGAACGCTTGAACTGGCTCTGCTCGAAAAAGCGCCGCAGGAACACAAACAGCCAGCCCTTGATCTCGGCCAGCGTATAGGCCCGCCGCGCCTCCGCCGGGATGTTGGCCGGCCATAAGCCCTGCCCGACATCGTGCCAGGCGTTCCACGCGAGATAGGCGATCTTCGACGGCGCGAAGCCATAGCGCGTCGCATAAAACAGGTTGAAATCCTGCAGCGGGTAGGGGCCAACAATGCTTTCGGTCGACTGGATCGCGCCGTCGGCGCCGGCCGGTACCAGTTCCGGCGAAATCTCGGTCGCCAGGATGTCGGCGAGCACCAGGGCGGTCTCCTCGCTCACGTCGCCGCTCGCCGCGACGAAGCGGATCAGGTGCTGGATCAGCGTCTTGGACACCGAGGCGTTGGGGTTGTAGTGCGACATCTGATCGCCGACGCCATAGGTGCACCAGCCGAGCGCCAGTTCCGACAGATCGCCGGTGCCAACAACCAGCGCGCCGTTGTGGTTGGCGAGGCGGAACAGATAATCGGTGCGCAGCCCGGCCTGCACATTCTCGAAAGTCACGTCGTAGACCGGCTCGCCGTGCCCTGACGGGTGGCCGATATCGGCGAACATCTGGTTGGCCGCCGGGCGGATGTCGATCTCGGCGGCGCTGACGCCAAGCGCCGTCATCAGCCGCCAGGCATTGGCCCGGGTCTCGCTGCTGGTGGCAAAGCCCGGCAGCGTATAGGCCAGCACATTGCCGCGCGGCAGGCCCAGCCGGTCGACGACGCGGCAGGCGACGATCAGCGCCTGGGTCGAGTCGAGGCCCCCCGAGACGCCGATCACCAGCTTCTTGAGCCCGGTCGCGTTGAGCCGCTGCGCGAGGCCCTGGACCTGGATGTTGTAGGCCTCATAGCAATTGTCGGCCAGCATCGCCGGGTCGGCCGGCACAAACGGAAAGCGCTCGACCGGGCGGCGCAATGCCAGAGGTCCCGCGGGCGCGGCAAACTCAAACGCGATGCGGCGGAACGGCGGCGCCGCCGCGACGAGCTGCCGGGCAGAGTCGCCAAAGCTGTTGGTGCGCATGCGCTCCTGGCGGATGCGGCCGAGATCGACATCGGCGACCGCCATCTCGGGCTCGGCGCTGAACCGCTCGGTTTCGGCCAGGCTGTCGCCGATCTCGAAGATTCCGGCCTGGCCGTCCCAGGCGAGATCGGTTGTCGACTCGCCGGCGCCGGCGGCGGAATAGGCATAGGCGGCGATGCAGCGCGCCGATTGCGAGGCGCATAAGAGGCGCCGCATCTGCGCCTTGCCGATCACGATGTTGCTGGCCGACAGGTTGAGCAGGATCTCGGCGCCAGCCGCGGCGCCCTGCGCGCTCGGCGGCAGCGGCACCCAGAGATCCTCGCAGATTTCGACGTGAAAGGTGAAGCCGGCCGGGCCGTCAGCGGCGAACAAGAGATCAATGCCGAATGGCGCCGCGTGCCCGCCGACCGCGATCGTGCCGCCGCGCACGCCCTCGCCCGAGGTGAAATGGCGCCGCTCGTAGAATTCGCGGTAGTTCGGCAGAAACACCTTCGGCACCACCCCGAGCAGACGCCCGCGGTGGATCGCCAGACCGCAATTGTACAGCCGCCCCTCGCGGCGCAGCGGCGCTCCGACGACAAACACCGGCGCGAGCGTCCGGCTCGCGGCGACGAGGCGATCGACCTGCGCCACGACGGCGTCGAGCACCGCGTCCTGAAACAACAGATCGTCGATCGCGTAGGCCGACAGGCACAATTCCGGGAACACCATCAAGGCGACGCCGTCCTGGTTGCCGGCGGCGACGAGCGCCAGTGCCTGGTCGGCGTTCCTGGCCGGCTCGGCCACCGCGACCGGCGGCACGCAGGCGGCGACCCGCACGAACTGATGGCGATAGGGCGAGAAGAACGCGTTCATCAGCGGACCGCAGCGATGATCCTGGCCATTTGTCAAATCAAAATGCTCAATATGAGTATATTACTGCTCGCCGGCAAGCACGGCAACCCCAAGCCGCTTTGCCGCGTTGCGCAGCGCATCGTCCTTCGTAGCAAGCGGTACGCCGAGGCGCATCGCCAGTTCGAGATATGCCGCATCATAGGCGGTGAGGTGCTCCTCACGGGCCAGATCAAGCGTGCGCGCGAAGGCGCGCGCCGATGTCTGTTCATCCACAAGGATGGCTAGACTCTCCAATCTGCCAATGAACTCGGCGCTCTCCGCCGGCGTGATGCGGCGCCGCCGCTCGGCAATCGCCAGCACATTGGCTACTTCGAGATGCCAGATCGATGGGACCGACGCCGCTTCGGCAGCCAGGCGTTCGAGCACCCGGCGGGTGCCGGGCGTGGCTTCGTCTTCGAAGCACCACGTGAGTGCAAGCGATGCATCGAGCACCAGATCGGTCAACGTCGACCTGCTTCAATGAGCTGCTTGATCGGAACGCCCAAGGTTCGCCCCTTGGCGAACCCCTTGAGCCGTTCCACAGCCTCGCGCCGCCGCTCGAGATCGGTTCCGTCAACCGGAACGAGCCGCGCGATCGGCTTGCCGTGCTTGGTGATCGTGATCTGCTCGCCGCGCGCCACGCGCTCAAGCAGCGCGGGGAGGTGCGTTTTGGCCTGGTAGGCGCCGACTTCGTTGGGCATAGGCTTTTCTCAGACCGGTCGGCGACTAGTCTAAAGCCAAGCGCGCCAAAATCAATCGGATTCCACTCACGCGACCTCGATCCAGCCCACCATTTTCGCTCTAACCCTCAATCGGCGAACGGGTCGCGCACCAGGATCGTGTCGTCGCGCTCGGGGCTGGTCGACAGCATCGCGACCGGCGCGCCGATCAGCTCTTCGAGGCGGCGGATGTACTTGATCGCGGTGGCCGGCAATTGCGCCCAGGAGCGCGCTCCGCGCGTGCTGCCGCGCCAGCCCTCGGCGCTCTCGTAGACCGGCTCGATCTCGGCCTGCGCCGCCGTGCCGGCCGGCAGATAATCGTAGCGCTGCCGGCCACGACGATAGCCGGTGCAGATCTTGATCTCCTCGAAGCCGTCGAGCACGTCGAGCTTGGTCAGCGCAATGCCGGCGATGCCGGCGGTCGTGACCGCCTGGCGCACCGCCACGGCATCGAACCAGCCGCAGCGCCGCCGCCGTCCGGTGACCGTGCCGAACTCGCGGCCGCGATCGCCCAGGGTTTCGCCGACGGCGTCGGTCAATTCGGTCGGGAACGGACCGCTGCCGACCCGCGTCGTGTACGCCTTGGTGATGCCGAGCACGAAGCCGATCGCCGCCGGCGCGATGCCCGCCCCGGCCGCCGCCTGGCCGGCGACCGTGTTTGACGAGGTGACATAGGGATAGGTGCCGTGATCGACATCGAGCATCGCACCCTGTGCCCCCTCGAACAGGATGCGGCGGCCGGCGCGGCGCGCCTCGTCGAGCAGCCGCCAGGCCGGCGCGGCATAGGGCAGGATCTTGGGCGCGATCTCGTGCAGTCCGGCGAGGAGCCCGGCCCGGTCGATTTCCGGCGCATCGAGGCCGCGCAACAGCGCGTTGTGGTGCAGCAGCAGATCGTCGATGCGCTCTTCGAGCGCCGCCGTGTCGGCCAGATCGCACACTCGCACGGCGCGGCGCCCGACCTTGTCTTCATAGGCCGGGCCGATGCCGCGCCCGGTCGTGCCGATCCGCTTGTCGCCGCGGCTCTCTTCGCGGGCCCGGTCGAGGCGGCCGTGCGACGGCAGGATCAGCGCGGCGTTGTCGGCCAGCTTGAGGCTCTGCGGCGAGATGTCGAGCCCCTTCGCCCGCATCGTGTCGATCTCGGCGAGCAACGCCCAGGGATCGACGACGACGCCGTTGCCGATGATCGACAATTTGCCGGGGCGCACGACGCCCGACGGCAACAGGCTCAACTTGTATTCGACATTGCCGACGACGAGGGTGTGGCCGGCATTGTGGCCGCCCTGAAAGCGCACGACGATTTCGGCGCGCTCCGACAGCCAGTCGACGATCTTGCCCTTGCCCTCATCGCCCCATTGGGCGCCGACCACCGCGACATTGGCCATAGCGTGTTCTCCGCCCCTAGCGCCGGTCGGAGGCGGCGGCCGGGCGCGGCTCACCATCCTCCAGGACATGGCCGCAGTCGAGCCGACACGCCTCGGCGTGCCAGTCCGCCGCCGGGAATAAGGCCGCAACGGTGATCCATCCCTCGACGCGCAACGCCTGCGCCCGGGCGCGGTCGGCGCCGGGCAGCAGCAGCACCCGGCGGCGCGGCGGCGGCGCGGTCAGGGTGCGCAGGATCGTGTCGGTATAGAGGGTGAAGCCGGTCGCCGGTTCGGGCGCGGCCCGGTCGCCGGCTTCGTAGCGGCCGCCGCGGCCGAGTTCACCCAACGGTCCGAGATCGGGGTCGACCCGCGAGAAAAACGTGAAGCTGATGCCGCTGTGGTATTCGAAGCCGCGATTCTCGACCGGGTCAACGGTCACCTTGAGCGCCGGCATCGCGGCGGCCAGCCCGTCGAGCACCGCGCCGAGCCGGTCGCGCTCGCTGCGCGCCCGTTCCGGCAGGTCGAGCCGGGCGAGCGCCGCGCGCGCCGCGCCGCTGGGGCCGGCGGCGGCGACGAGCCGCGCCAGCAGCGCCCCGGCCTCGCCGGCGAGGCTGGCGACCGCGGCCACGTCCTTGCGGTCGAGCGCGGCGCGCAAATCCGCCGCCCGCTCGCCGGCGATGCCGTAAGCCTCGGCAATCGCCGGCACCAGGGTCGGCAGGGTCAGGTCGACCGAGAGATGCGGCACCCCGACCGCGGTCAATGCTTCGCCCGCCACCGTGATCGCCTCGACATCGGCGGCCGCGCCGATGGCACCGATCAATTCGGCGCCGGCCTGCCCGACCTGCCGCTCGGGGCGCATCTGCGAGCCCTTGACGCGCAACACCTGCCCGGCATAGCTGAGCCGCAACGGGCGCGGCCGGTGCGACAGCCGGGTGGCGGCGATGCGGGCGACCTGCGGTGTCATGTCGGCGCGCACGCCGACCATGCGGTGCGAGATCGGGTCCATCGTGCGAAAGGTGTCGCTCGCCATCGCGGTGCCGGCGCCGGACAGCAGCGTCTCCTCGAATTCGACGAGCGGCGGCTTGACCCGCTCATAGCCGTGCGCGGCCATGACGCCCATCAGCCGCGCCGTGACCGCGGCCTCGACCTCGGCCTCGGGCGGCAGCAGGTCATAGAGCCCGGCCGGCAGCAGGGCCGGGTGCGGCGCGTCATTCATGGCGATACGCTCGGTTCGGGCGAGGGGCGCTCATGCCGCCATTGTGCACCACGCCACGCCCGAGAACAGGCGGAAAGCGCCGCAGCGGCGACGAAAAAGCCGCCGCGCCGGCCGCCGGCGCCGGGATTTCAGATCGCTAGAGCAGATTTCGGTCAAATTGATCGCCGCCCCCTTCGTCATCCCCGGGCTTGACCCGGGGATCCACGTGGATGGCCGGGACAAGCCCGGCCATGACGGAAAAGGGGACGATTCAACAGGAGCGGAACTGGCTCTAGCC
>DATLRS010000144.1:0-10186 GCA_035534535.1 Allostellaceae bacterium
GTCGTCGCCCTGCGCAACGCCCACCATATCGGCCGGGTCGGCACCTATGGCGAGCTGTGCGCCGCCGCCGGGCTGGTGTCGTTGCATTTCGTCAACATCACCGACCAGCGCCCTTCGGTCGCGCCGTGGCGCGGCGGCGACGGCCGGTTCGGCACCAATCCGCTGTGCGTCGCGATCCCCGGGCCCGAGCCGGAGCGGCCGATCATCGCCGACATGGCGACGAGCCGCATCGCGATGGGCAAGGTGCGCGTCGCGCGCAACAAGGGCGAAGAGATCGCCCCCGACACGTTGCTCGACGCCGCCGGCCAGCCGACCAGCGATCCCAATGTCATGTACCAGCGGCCGCGCGGCGCCTTGCTGACGTTCGGCGAGCACAAGGGCTACGCACTCGCCTTCATCTGCGAGATGCTGGCCGGCGCCGTCACCGGCAGCGGCACGATGCGCCCCGAGCGGCACGCCGCCGAAACGACGACCAACGGCATGCTGACGATCGTCATCGATCCGTCGCGGCTGGTCGACCAGGCCTGGCTGCGCGACGAGATCGCCGCGATGACCGCCTATGTCACCGCCTCGCCGCCGCGCCGGGCCGATGAGCCGGTGCTGATCCCGGGCGACCCCGAGAGGGCCAACCGTCTGCGGCGCCTCACCGACGGCGTAATGATCGACGAGGCGACCTGGCGCGAGATCGCGACCGCGGCGCGCGGCGTCAACGTCCTGGTCGAGTGAACGGATAGGGCTGGTTCAGGCACCGTTTTCGCGCATCAGCGCCGCTACCGGAAAATCTGCGAGCAGTCCAGAGACCGGGACCGCCAGGTCGCCGTCAACCCTGCGCCCGGTGAACGCGTCGCGCCAGGCGCCCGCCGGCAGGGCGAGCCGCGCCGCTCCCCAGTTCGGGGTTCCGTCGCGGTACAGCCGATAGACGAGACGGGGCACCGCAATCAGAAGGGCGTGCGCCTCCCAGCTCCTGATGAACGCGCAGAGATGATCGCTGCCGGCGCCCTCGACTTCCAGGGGCCGGTAATCGCCGTCCGCGAACAATTTTGGATAAGAGCGGCGCAGCCCGAGCAATCTGTGGATGACGAACAATTTCTCGCGCCCATCGAGCCAGTGTTCGCCAAGCTCGGCCGCCGAAGCAGCGGTAATCGCCGCGACGAGAGCCCGCCGCTCCGGCCAATCGACGGCGCGGCGATTGTCCGGATCGACCAGGCTGAAATCCCACAGCTCGCCGCCTTGATAAATATCCGGCACGCCCGGGACGGTGAGTTTCAAGACGAGCTGCGACAACGAGGTGACCGTACCAAGCCGGATCAGCGATCGAGCAAACCCGTGAAACTCTGCGAGGAACGGGTTGCTGCGCGACGCATCGAGCGCGCCGCGGACAAAGCGCTGCACGCCGGCTTCGTAAGCGGCGTTGGGGTTGCTCCAGCTGGTTTTCTCCTTTGCTTCGCGAACCGCCTTGATCATATAGGC
The DNA here is from genome assembly GCA_035534535.1 of Allostellaceae bacterium. GTDB lineage: Bacteria > Pseudomonadota > Alphaproteobacteria > ATCC43930 > CGMCC-115725 > DATARH01. The sequence goes on from DATLRS010000144.1 coordinate 1,471, forward strand.
GTCGAGACGCTCGGCGAGCGCCTGCATGCCGGTAAGATCGTCCGGGGCCAGGCCGGGCGGCCAGGCGCCGAACAGCGCCTGATAAAACAGATACTCAGTGTTGCGATCGGGCACGATTTCGTCGTCGACATCGACGCGTCTTGACCGGTTGAGGCGGCGCCAGCGGGCGATCTGTTGGCCCCATTCGCGCGGCAACTCGGACAGCAGCGCAAGGCGCACCCGGGCGTCCTCGCCGCGCTTGGTGTCGTGCGTTGCCGTTGTCACCATCGTCTGCGGCCAGATGCGCGACCGATCCTGTGTCACATGGTGGAACGCGGCGAGCGACATGCCGAAGCGGCGCGGGTCGCCGCCGACCTCATTGAGTGCCAGGAGTCGTACAAAGCGGTAGAACGCCGTGTCCTCGCAGGCCTTGGCCATGACCGGGCCGGTCACCTGCTGGAAATGCATCGCCACCCGCAGCGTTTCATCGGGCGGCAGATGAAGCCGGCCGTCCCCCGGGTGGCCGCTGAATACCCCCTGGATGAAATCGAAGATGCTGGTGTCGTTGGCGCGCCATCGCTTCTTGGCCTGCGCCAGCGCCCATTCCAGATAGCGCAGAGCGTCGGGGCCGGCACCGCGCGACGACACGTAGGTGCGATACACGGGAAAACCCGCGACGACCTCCTCGAGCGCGGCGAGCATGCCGCTCAACGTGAAGTCGCGCGTCCGCCAATCCTGCATCGCCAGCCCGTGGAACTCGCGGGCGAGCACGTTCATCTCGCTCGCGAGATTGACCTGCATGATGCGCTTCTTGGCGGCATATAAGACTTCGTCGAAGGTTTCGCCGCGCCGCGCGAGGCGGCGGTACCACTGGGTCGTCGCGCGCTCGCCCTCGGGATCGACAAACAGGCCGAGCACCTGATTGATAAAATCGTACCCGGTCGTGCCGGCTATCGGCCAATCCGGCAACCGCTCATAGGGTGCGAGGATCTTTTCGACCAGCACGTACAGCGGCCCGAACGCGCGCTGCAGCCGCTCGCAATAAGCCTGCGGATCGTAGAGGCCGTCGATATGGTCGATCCGCAGGCCCTGCACGTCGCCGCGCCGGATCAATTCGCCGACCAGGAGGTGGGTTGCATCGAACACCCGCGGCACGTCCATCCGCAAGCCCGCCAGGTCGTTGATATTGAAGAAACGCCGGTAGTTGATCTCCTCGGCGGCGACGCGCCAATCGGCGACGCGGTAGGCCTGCGCTTCGAGCAGGCGATGCAGCGGGAGAAAGCTCGCCGGATGCCCCTTGCGGCCGGCCAGGCGGTGAAGCGCTCCGGCTATCGCATTGGCGACCGCCGATTCGCGACCCCGCTGCGCCAGCCGTTGTTTCAGCTCCGCCGCGCGCTGCCGCGCCACTTCTGCCGGGCGACGAGGCAGCATCCTGAAATCGGCCGCAAATTCGGCGAGAACCTCGCCGCCCGCAGCAAGAATGGACGGATAGGTGCGCGGTGAGATCGGCAGCCGGTGCTCGAAATACCACGCGCTGAAGCTGCCTTCCTGCGCGTCGAAGCGAAGCTCGATCTCGCCGTTTTCGAGAACGACACCGTATTGCTCGCCGAGTACCGGCAGCAACACCCGGCCTTTGAGGTCGGGCCGGACAGCATCCCAATTGATGTCAAAATATTCGGCAAACGGTGACAGCCGGCCCCATTCGAGGACATCGAGCCACCACGCGTTGTCAGGCCCGCCGACCGCCATGTGGTTCGGCACAAAGTCGAGAATGAGGCCCATGTCGCGCCGATGCAGCGCATCGACAAACGCGCGAAAATCCTCCTCGCTGCCGATATCCGGGTTGAGCCGGTTATGGTTGACGATGTCGTAGCCGTGGGTCGAGCCGGGCCGCGCCTCCATGACCGGCGAAGCATAGATGTGGCTGACCCCGAGATCGGCCAGGTACGGCACCAGCTCGGTTGCGTCGCGGAAAGTAAAGCCGCGGTGAAACTGCAGCCGATAGGTCGCGCGGATCGGGACGGCGCCGTCCGGCAGGCCGCTCATCTCACCGGGCCAACAGCACGAAGGCTGCGCTCTCGGGCGCACCCGGCATTTCGGCCGAGGCATAAAGTACGCGTCCGCCGTCGCCGAGTTCCCCGGCGGGAATGGGCAAGGCGGCAAAATTCGCGATCAACCGGAGCCGCGAACCGTCGCCGAGCCGCCATTCGACGATGACGCTCTTGGCGCCGAGCACCCGATAGGTGCCGGCGAAACCGGTCGTGCCGCGCAGCCGGGGTACGATCTCGCGATGCCGGATTGCCAGCAGTCGGCGGTAGCAGCCGAGCCAGCTTGAATGACCGTTCCGCGTCGGCTCAGCCCAGTCGAGACGCGACATCTCGAAGGTCGAGGGCAGGGTCGGGTCGGGGATGCGCTCACGCGACGCTGCGTCCTGGAACTCGCGGAAGTGCGCGAATTCCCGGCGGCGGCCCTCGCGTACCGCATCGGCGAGCGCCGGCTCGAAATCGCAGAAAAACAGGAACGGCCGCTCGCTCGCCCATTCCTCGCCCATGAACAACAGCGGGATCTGCGGCGACAACAGCACGATCGCGATCCCAGCGTGCAACAGGGGCTCAGTCGCGACGACCGACAGCCGCGTCCCGAATGGCCGGTTGCCGACATGGTCGTGGTTCTGCAGGAAGCCGACAAAAGCCGCTGCCGGCAACGCCGCCGAAGGTTCGCCGCGGCGCGTGCCGCCGCGAAACGGTGACGCCTCGCCCTGATAGGCGAACCCCTCGGCCAGGGCGCGGCCGAGATGCGCGGCCGGCTGCACCGCGTAGTCGGCGTAATAGCTCACGTCCTCGCCGGTAATCAGCACGTGCAGGGCGTGGTGCAGGTCATCGTTCCATTGCGCGGTGTAGCCGCTTGGCGGTCCTGCCGAGCGCTCCAGGTAGCGGACCTCGTTGCGGTCGTTTTCGAGAACGAGGTGGATTTCCCGGTCGGTGATCCGGCGGCGCACGGTCTGCGCCAGCTCGGTCAGGATGTCCGGCTCGCTGTCATCATGGATCGCGTGGACGGCATCGAGGCGAAGCCCATCAAAATCATATTCTTCAAGCCAATAGAGCGCGTTGTGGATGATGAAATCGCGCACCGGCCGGCTGTGCGGCCCGAAAAAATTCAGCGCCGCGCCCCAAGGCGTATGGTGCCGGTCGGTAAAGAAGTCCGGTGCAATCGCCGGCAGATAATTCCCCTCGGGGCCGAAATGGTTGTAGACGACGTCGAGGAAAACCGCGAGCGCGCGGGCATGACAGGCCTCGATCAGCCGTTTCAGATCCTCGGGCCGGCCGTAGCATGAGGATGGCGCGTAAAGATAGGTTCCCTCATAGCCCCAGCCACGGGTTCCCGGGAACTCGGCGATCGGCATCAATTCGACCGCGGTCGCGCCAAGCGTGCGAATATGATCGAGATGCGCGATCGCGCCGGCGAAATCGCCGGTCTCGGAGAACGTGCCGAGATGCAGCTCGTACAACACGATCTCTTCCCAGGGTCGCCCGCGCCAGGCGCTCTCGGTCCAGCAGTAGGCTGCCGGATCGACGACCTCGCTCTGCCCGTGGACGCCGCGCGGCTGCCGGCGCGACGCCGGGTCGGGATAAGCGTTTCCGTCAACAACATAGCGGTAAAGCGCGCCCGGGGCGGCGCGATCGGTGATCAAAGCGAACCAGCCCTCGGGCTCGCGGACCATCGGCACGACGGCGTCAGCGAGCTGCAGCGCAACCGAGCGGACGCGCGGCGCCCACAGCCGGAAGCGAACCCCGCCGGTGACCGGCTCGGCCCCGAACGGCAGCGTATGGCGCCGGCGGATCATCGCCCCGGTCAACGGCCGGAGGTGCCCTTGAGGGGAAAACTGGCTTCGAACGAGCCGATCCGCTCGAGCCAATCCTCCATCAGGCGGGCGAGCGGCATCTGCTGCCGCACCGGCTCGATCAGAACTGCACCCGCTGCGTCATCGCGCCGTCGACGATCAGGTGGGTGCCGCTGATAAAGCTGGCGCGCGGGCTGGCCAGGAAGACAACCGCGTTGGCAACCTCGTCCGGGGTGGCCATGCGCCCGGTCGGATTGCGCGCCAGCGTTTCGGCGAACATCTGCGGGTTGCGCTGGCGCACGGTGTCCCATACGCCACCCTCGAAGAACACGTTGCCCGGCGAGACCATATTGGCCCGGACGTTCTTGGCCGCGAGGTTGCGGGCGATGCCCTTGACGTAGGGCACCAGCGCGGCCTTGACCGAGGCGTAGGAGCGCGGCGGCGAATAGATCTCGGCCAGCGCGGTGCTGCCGACGACGACGATCGAGCCGGCGGGCGAGCGCTCCAGCACCGGCAGGGCCGCCTCGATGCCGAACACCGTGCTCATCACGTCGATCTCGAAGCCGCGCCGCCACGCCTCCTCGTCCATCCCCATCGCGATCGCGCTGACATTGGCGACAAAGATGTCGAGCCCGCCCAATGTCTGGGCGCTCTCGGCGATCCACTGGCGCAGCGCCGCGAGGTCGGCGACATCGACGGCGCCGCCGCTGGCCCGCACCCCGCTGCGCGCCAACGCGCTCACGGTCTCGTCGACCGCGGCGCGGTTGCGCGCGCAAATCGCGACGTCGCAGCCTTCCGCGGCGAGCAGATTCGCGACCGCGCGGCCAATGCCGCGGGTGCCGCCGGTGACGATCGCCCTCTTGCCCTGCAATCCGAGATCCATCGGTGTTGCCATCCCCCGTTCTGCGATAATCGCGCCGGCATGCAGAAACCACGATGCCGCGACCCGCGAAAGACCGGCGCCGGCCGGTCTGCCGCCCGCTAGACTACGCCACGCCGCCGCCGGCCAACAACACCCCCGGGAACGCCTGGAAGCTGCCGAGAGATGCGCCTCGATCGATTGCTGTTCCCGGCGCGCGGCGGGCGTGCCCGGGCTGGCGTCCTTCCCGCCGGGCTGCCCGCTGCCGGCCCGCGCTGGGGGCTGCTGGCAAATCCCGATTTCCGCCGGTTGTGGCTGGTCGGGATGGTCGTCTTCTCGGTGCGCTGGCTGGAGATGATCGTCGTCGGCGTATTCGTCTACCGGCATACCGGATCGCCGTTCGACGTGGCGCTGATGACGATGCTGCGCATGCTGCCGATGGCGCTGTTCGGCGCGGTGATCGGCGCGATGGCCGATCGGGTTGAGCGGCGCACCGCGCTGATCACGGTCGTCCTGTCGATGCTCGTCACCTCGCTGTGCCTGGCCGCGCTCGCCTATGCCGGCAGGCTGGCCGTATGGCATCTCGCCGTTGCCGCGTTCTGCAACGGCATCGCCTGGGCAGCCGACAACCCGGTGCGGCGGGTGATGATCGGCGAAGCTGTCGGGCACGAGCAGATGGGGGCGGCGATGTCGATCGATGTCGGCGCCAATAATGCCAGCCGCATGCTCGGCCCGACGATCGGCGGCCTGCTGCTCGCCGGGGTCGGCATTTCCGGCGCGTTCACGGTCAGCGTCGTATGCTACGCGGTCGCGCTCGTCGCCGCGGCACGGGTGCGCCACCGCAACAGTCTGGCGCCGGCCGGCGACGGCGCCGTGCTGGCCCGCATGATCGAGGGGTTCCTCTTGGTGCGGCGCGACCCCAAGCTGGTCGCGACGCTGACAATCACGGTCATCTACAACGTCTTCGGCTGGCCGTTCACCTCGATGGTCCCGGTGATCGGCCAAGACCGCTTGCATCTCGGCGCGAGCGGCATCGGCCTGCTCGCCAGCATGGACGGTCTTGGCGCCTTCTGCGGCGCGCTGTTGATGGCGTTCTATGCCCGGCCGGTGCATTACGCGCGGTGCTATATCGGCGGCGTCGGGGTTTATCTCGTCATGCTGATCGTCTTCGCGCTGGTCCCCAGCCTGCCGTTGGCCGGCGCGGCCCTGCTGTTCACCGGCGTCTCGAGCGCCGCGTTCAGCGTCATGCAGGCGACCCTCATCTACCTCGCCGCGCCGCCCGAGATGCGCAGCCGCCTTTATGGCGTGCTGTCGGTATGCATCGGTGTCGGGCCGATTGGCTTTCTCGGGCTCGGGCTTGCCGCCGACGCGATCGGCGCCCCGGCGGCGACCGCCATCTCCGGGACGCTCGGCCTGCTGGCGCTCGCCGCGACGCGGCGCTGGTGGCGCCAGCTCGACGCTGCCTGACGCCGTCTTGACACAGCCGCCGGGCGGTGACGGCAATGCCGGCGGTCTTTGCGGAGACATGCCGATGGACGCCCTGGACAACCGCTCGCACGGCATCGGCCAGCCGGTCCGGCGCAAGGAGGATGTGCGCCTCCTGACCGGCCGCGGCCGCTATGTCGACGATATGGCGCCGCCGGGCCTCGCGCATGCGGTCATCGTGCGCTCGCCCTATGCCCATGCCCGCATCGGCCGGATCGACGCCACGGCGGCGCGGTCGGCGCCGGGGGTGCTCGCGATCCTGACGGGAGCCGATTATCACCGCGACCGGCTCGGTGCGATCCCGCATGCTGCCGGGCTGATGGGGCCGCCCGATCTCGTGCCGCGGCTGGCCGGGGTTGGGCCGATCGCCACGACGCATTATCCGCTGCCGACGGACAAGGTGCGGTTCGTCGGCGAGCCGGTGGCGATTGTCGTGGCTGACACGATCGCGCAGGCCAAAACGGCGGCCGAATTGCTCGACATTGCCTACGAGGCATTGGCGGCGGTGGCGCTGGCGGTCGATGCGGTAAAGCCCGGCGCTGCGGTCCTGTGGGACGAGGCACCCGGCAATCTGTGCCTGGAAATCGAGGTCGGCGACCGGGCAGCGACCGCGGCGGCGTTCGCGCGCGCGGCGCATGTCGTGCGGCTGGAAACCCAGATCCAGCGGGTCACCGGCGTGCCGCTGGAGCCGCGCACGGCAATCGGCGAGTACGATGCGGCAAGCGGCGGCTACACGCTGCACTCGGGGAGCGGCCGCGGCGTCGCCAATCTGCGCCTCAACCTCGCGCAGGTGCTCGGCGTCGGGCCGGAGCGGGTGCGCGTCTTGTGCCAGGACATGGGCGGCAATTTCGGCACCCGCAACTATTTCTATCCGGAATACGCGCTCGTTCCCTGGGCGGCGCGCCGGGTCGGGCGGCCGGTCAAGTGGACCTGCGAGCGCAGCGAGGATTTTCTCAGCGACTACCAGGGCCGCGATCTTTTCGTCGAGGCCGAGCTGGCGCTCGATGCCGAGGGGAATTTCCTCGCCGTGCGCGGCACCAATTTGAGCAATCTCGGCGCGCAATCCGCTTCGTTCGTGTCGCTGCAAAAGGGCCTCAGCCTGATGTCGGGGGTCTACGACATCCCCGCCGCCTGGTTCCGGGGCCGCGGCGCCGTCACCAACACCGCGCCGACGACGCCCTATCGCAGCGCCGGCCGCCCCGAGGTGATGTTCGTCATCGAGCGGCTGGTCGATCTGGCGGCAGATGCGCTCGGCCTCGACCCGATCGCGCTGCGCCGCCGCAACATGATCGCGCCGGCGGCGCAGCCCTACCGCAATCCGCTCGGCATCACCTACGACAGCGGCCATTACGAAGCGGCGATGGACACCGCGCTGCGGCTCGCCGACTGGCCGGGTTTTGCGGCCCGGCGCGCGGCGGCGCGGCAGCGCGGCAGGCGGCGCGGCATCGGCCTCGCCAACTATGTCGAAATCACCTCGGGCGCGCCGCGCGAGCGCACCGAGATCACGGTGCTGCCGGCGGGGCGCGTCGAACTGGTGATGGGCACGATGTCATCGGGGCAGGGCCACGAGACGAGCTTTGCTCAGCTCGTCACCGAATGGCTCGGGGTGCCGTTCGAGGCGATCGACTACGTCGCCCACGACACCGCCCGGGTCGCCGCCGGCGGCGGCTCGCATTCCGGCCGCTCGATGAAGCTCGCCACCTCGGTGATCGGCACGGCGACCGACGACATCATCGCCCGGGGCCGCCAGATCGCCGGCTTCCTGTTCGAGACGAGCGAAAGCGATATCGAGTTCGCGGGCGGCCGTTTCCGGGTCGCCGGCACCGACCGCGACATCGACCTGTTCGAGGTCGCCCGGGCCGCCATCGACCGCGCCGACCTGCCGGCAGCACTGCAGGGCCCGCTGGCTGCGATTTCCGACCAGACCTTGCCGGTGGCGAGCTTTCCCTATGGCGCGCAGGTCTGCGAAGTCGAGGTCGATCCCGAGACCGGCGCGGTCGAGATTGTCGGCTATGCCGCAGTCGACGATGTCGGGCGGGCGGTCAACCCGTTGATATTGCACGGCCAGACGCATGGCGGGATCGCCCAGGGGGTGGGCCAGGCGCTGCTTGAAAACAGCCATTACGATCGGGCGACAGGGCAGCTGCTGGCCGCGAGCTTCATGGATTATGCGATGCCGCGCGCCGACATCTTTCCGCTGCTGGCGACCGCGCTCAGCGAAGTGCCCTCGCCCTCCAACCGGCTCGGCGTGCGCTCCGGCGGCGAGGGCGGCACGACCCCGGCGCTCGCCGTGGTGATCAACGCGATCGTTGATGCGCTGGGCGAATTCGGCGTGCGGCATATCGAAATGCCGGCGACGCCCGAGCGGGTGTGGCGCGCGATCCAAGCGGCGCGCCGCTCCCCCGCGTAATCTAGAGCAGATTTCGGTCAAATTGATCGCCGCCCCCTTCGTCATCCCCGGGCTTGACCCGGGGATCCACGTGGATGGCCGGGACAAGCCCGGCCATGACGGAAAAGGGGACGATTCAACAGGAGCGGAACTGGCTCTAGCC
>DATLRS010000145.1:0-9774 GCA_035534535.1 Allostellaceae bacterium
CCCGCTGGCGGAACGGCGGGCGAGGGTGTAGCGGAAATGCCGGCGGCGGGCAAGGGTGAGCCCCCGCTCACAGGTCGAGTTCGGGCTGCACCGTCGCGGTGAAGGAGGGACGCCGCGCGATCTCGTCGAGAAAGGCCGCGAGGCGTGGCCGGCCTGGTCGCCAGCCCCACACCTTGTGGCGGCGGGCGGCGTTTTCGAGGGAAGCGCCGAGGACGATCTGTGCCGCGTCGATCGGGCCGCCATAGCGGCCCTCGCCGAGCGCCGTCTCGAAGGCGTCGGCGGCGCGCTCGGCCCGCGCGCTTTCGAGGGCGATGACCCCGGGTGCCTTGAGGCCGAAGCGCAGCTCGCGGTTCCACACCGTGACGGCGTCCAGAAACGCATAGGCCCGGCCGAGCCCGGCGAGCGTCTGCCAGCCGTCGGAGCCGTCCATCGGCAACAGCCGGCGGCCCTCATGCTGGGTGTCGAGATAGAGCAGCACCAGGAGGCTCTCGTTGAGGCTGGTGCCGTCGTCGAGCTGCAAGGTCGGCACCTTGCCGCCCGGGTTGTAGGCCAGGAGGGCCGAATTCGGGTCGCGCAACGTGACTTCCTCCTCACCGACGCGGCCGGAGAGGCCGGTCTCGCGCAGCACCACCCGGATGATCCGCGCATAGGGCGAGCCTGCGGCATACAACAGCTTCATCGCACAACCCCTCTTTTCGATGCGGCGTCCCGGTCTATCATTCGCCGTCGGCGCTCGGCAACGGCCGCCCGCCTGATTGGATCCTTCTGGCTGGAAAGGGCACGCGCATGGCATGGGACATCGTGATCCGCGGCGGCACGGTGATCGACGGCAGCGGCCGGGCCGGCGAGCCCGCCGACGTGGCGATCGCTGACGGGCATATCGCGCGCATCGGCCCGGCGCTCTCCGGCGCGGCGGCGCGCGTCATTGATGCCGCCGGGCTGGCGGTGACCCCGGGCTTTATCGACGTCAAGACCCATTCCGACTTCACCCTGCCGATCAATCCCAAGGCCGAGAGCAAGGTGCGCCAGGGGGTGACGACCGAGATCATCGGCCATTGCGGCTATTCGGTCGCGCCATGCCTGCCGGGCAAGGTGCAGCTGCTGGCCGATTATCTCAGCGGCGGGGCGCCGTGGCTGCCGTTTCGCGAGTTGAGCTTTCCCGATTACCTCGCCACCTTCCCCAAGGTTGCGGTCAATGCCGGCATGCTGATCGGCCACAACACGCTGCGGCTGATGGTCATGGGGCTCGAAGACCGCGCCCCGACCGCCGCGGAACTCGACCGGATGAGGGCGCTGCTCGACGAGGGGCTCGGCGCCGGCGCGCTCGGCCTCTCAACCGGGTTGTTCACGCCGCCCGGCAGCTTTGCCGAGCCCGCGGAGATCATGGCGCTGTGCGCGGTCGTCGCGCGTCACAAGGCACTCTATTTCACCCATCTGCGCGACGAAGCGAACCAGGTCATGGCGGCGGTCGAGGAGGCGATCGCGGTCGCGCGCGCCTATCCGATCCACGTCGAGATCGTGCACCTGAAATGCTCGGGCATCGACAATTGGGGCAAGGCCGCCGCGATCCTCGACCGGATCGCGCGGGCGCGCGGCGAGGGCTGCGCCATCGATTGCGACGCCTATCCCTACGCCGCCGGCGCCAACCCGCTGAAAAACCTGCTGCCGCCCTGGGTGCAGGTCGGCGGCAACGCGGCGATGCTGGGGCGCCTCGCACAGCCCGAGACGCGAGCCCGCATCGAAGCCGAGATCGCCGATGACGGCCTCAACAATTGGGGCCGCATCCCGTCCTGGGAGGCGGTGCAGATCTCGATCTCGCCGCATTTGCCGCACTATGCCGGCAGGACGGTCGGCGCGCTGGCGGTCGAGCGCGGCGTCGACCCGATCGACCTCGTCTGCGACCTCCTGATCGAGGACAACGGCGCGACGCGCGTCCTGATCACCTCGATCTCGGAGGCCGACATCCGCACGATTGTGGGATCGCCGACGGCGCTGGTCGGCTCCGACGGCAATTGCGTCGCCGATTACGGCATTGTCGCCCAGGGCCTGCCGCATCCGCGCTTTTACGGCACCTTCCCGCGCATCATCGGCCAGTATGTGCATGACGAACGCCTGCTGCCGCTCGAAACGGCCATCCACAAGATGACCGGCGGGCCGGCCCGCGCCCTCCGACTGCGCGATCGAGGTCTCCTTGCGGAGGGTTACCGCGCCGACGTGACGATGTTCGATCCCGACGATTTCCGCGACCTGGCGAGCTATGCCGAGCCGCACCGCTATCCCTCCGGCGCGCGCACCACCGTCATCGTCAATGGGGTCGTGGTCGTCGACCAGGCAAAGCATACCGGCGCCTTGCCCGGCATCGTGCTATGCCGCGACCCCGACGGCAGCGTCGGCGAGCGGCGATGACCAACCACGCGCGTCTCGCCGCGCTGCGCGCCGGTGCGACAGGACGCGGTTATCGGGGCGCGGGTGCGGCGGCCGCCGCTGCGGCAGCGGTCGGCAGGTTGGCGCGCGCCGCGGCGAGGGCGAGGCGCTGCTTCTCGACGAAGGCGCCCGGTACGGCGATCGTCTTCTCGGCGCCCGACTTTGCCGTGAAGATGATCGTCAGCCCCTTGCCGCTCGCCCGCAGCAGCGCGTCAGGCAACTCGGCGGCAAATTCCTCGGCATAGGAGCAGCCGTTGTCGCAGGTGATCTCGTTCTGGCTGATCGGGATGAATTTGAGTTTCTGCCCCGCGGCATCGCGCGCCGCATCCCAGTCGCGCTTGGCGCCGAAATAGCTGTCCTCGACGTAGAGCTGCGTCACATGCGCGCCGGTGCGCGTGTCGAGCCAGCTGCGCAGCGCATAGAAATTGGTGTTCGGCACGCCGAGGAACGGCGGTGCCTGCTCGTGGCGCGGACCGACAAAGGCGAGAAACCGGCCGCCCTGCTCGGCCGATATCGTCACGACGTCGGCGGGCTGAATCCGCGGCGGCGGCCCGCTCGCCAAGCCGCAGCCGGTAAGCGCCAGCAGCAGCAGCGGTCCGAGCCAGCGAACGGGTTTCATCGCGGCTCAACCCAGCCTGGTTTCGTTGTCTTCGCCGAGCGTCGGCGCGGCCTTGGCGAATGGCGGACGGACGCCGTCGAACGACAGCGGCAGGCCGACCAGGCCGAGCGCGCTCTGCGCCTGCTTCTGGATGATGCCGAGCGCCTGCGTCTGGGCGTCCTCGACCACCTGGTCGAGCGTATTGAGCGGCCCGTTCGGGATGCCGGCCGCGCGCAGCAGTTTCTCCCAATGCGCCACCGGCCGGGTCGCGAAAATCTCGCCGAGGATCGGCACCAGTTCGGCGCGATGCACGACGCGGTCCTTGTTGCTGCGAAAGCGCGGGTCCTCGGCGAGGGCGGGACGCTCCAGCGTGGCGCACAGCCGGCGGAACAGATTGTCGTTGCCGGCCGCCACCATCATGTAGCCGTCCGCCGCGGCGAAGGCCTGATAGGGCACGATCATGTCAACCCCCGAGCCGTGCCGCGCCGGGATCTCGCCATTCGCCAGGAAACCGGCCAGATAAATGCTCATCCAGGCGAGGCCCGTCTCGTAGAGCGAGGTATCGACAATGCCGCCCCGGCCGGTGCGGCCGCGCTCCTGCAACGCGGCGAGGATGCCGACCACCGCCCACATGCCGCAGCCCATGTCGATGATCGAGGCCGGGACGCGCACCGGCGGGCGGCCATCCTCGCCCAAGAGGCTCATCAGCCCGCTATAGGCCTGCATCATCGGGTCGTAGCCGGGCCGCTCGCGCAGCGGCCCGACGGCGCCGAACGCGCCGAGATTGCAGCAGACGAGGCTGGGCTTGGCCGCGACCAGCTCGGCGGCGCCGAGGCCATAGCGGTCGAGCGCGCCGAATTTGAGGTTGTGCAGCACAACATCGGCGCGCTCCAGGATCAGCGCGCGCAGCCGGGCCGCATCGTCCGGATCGGCGAGGTCGATCGTGATCCCCTCTTTCGCCCGGTTGACCGCGTGAAAGCAGGTCGCCGCCCCTTCGAGGAAGGGCGGGCCCCAGCCGCGACAGGGATCGCCACCGTTGGGGTTCTCGACCTTGACGACCTCGGCGCCCAATTCGCCGAGGATCATCCCGGCATAGGGCGCGGCGATCGAATGGCCGATCTCGATGATCGTGAGGCCGGAAAGCGGGCGGTTGCTCGACATCGTTTCACCGAAGGTGAGGGGGTCGCGGCGGGATCATAGCCTCGTCATCGCCGATGCGGCCAAGCAATCTCGATCCTCCCCTGGCCGCGCTCACGTCCGGCCGACAAACATGAACGCGACCGCCCCCAAGAGGCAAACGAACGCGCCGGCGTAACGCCAGGTGATCGGGGAGCCGAGGTAGAACGTCGCAAACACGGCGAAAACGACAAGGGTGATGACCTCCTGGATGATCTTCAGCTGGCCGGCGGTGAATTCGCCATAGCCGATGCGGTTGGCCGGCACCTGCAGACAGTATTCGAAAAAGGCGATCCCCCAGCTGACCAGGATGACGATCCACAAGGGCCAATCGCGAAATCTGAGGTGCCCGTACCAGGCGCAGGTCATGAAGATGTTCGAGCCGATCAGCAACAGGATGGTTCGCATGCGGTGCCTGCCGGTGGACGCGACGCGCGGGTATAGCGGCACGCCGCGCCGGACGCGAGCCGCTATACCCGCGGCGTGGCGAATTGGCGTCGGCGCGGCGGCGGATTATGGTAGCGGCACGGGATCACACACGCGGTCACAACGGAGGGCGCAATGGCGCAGGGCGATCAATCGGGCGAGCCGGTGATGCTGGCGCTCGGCGAGGACTATCCCGAGCTGCGCCAGTCGGTGCGCAAGATCTGCGACAAATATCCGGGCTCCTACTGGCGCCGGCTGGAGGACGCGCAGGCCTATCCCAGCGAGTTCATCGAGGAATTGACGCAGGCCGGCTTTCTCGCCTCGCTGATCCCCGAGGAATATGGCGGCTCGGGCCTGCCGCTGCGGGCCGCCGCGGTCATCCTGCAGGAGATCAACGCCTCGGGCTGCACCGCCAGCCAGGGCCACGCCCAGATGTACATCATGGGGACGCTCTTGCGGCACGGCAGCGAGGAACAGAAACAGCGCTACCTGCCAAAGATCGCCTCCGGCGAACTGCGGCTGCAAGCCTTCGGCGTCACCGAGCCGACCACCGGCTCCGACACCACCAAGCTGAAGACCCGCGCGGTGCGCGCCGGCAATGGCGACCACTACCTCGTCAGCGGCCAGAAGGTGTGGACCTCGCGGGCGCGCCACTCGGACCTGATGCTGCTCTTGGCGCGCACCACCCCGGTCGAAGAGGTCAAGCGCCGCACCGACGGGCTCTCGGTGTTCCTCGTCGATCTGCGCGAAAGCCTCGGGCACGGCCTCGAGATCCGGCCGATCGAGGCGATGATCAACCACAACACCAACGAGGTGTTTTTCGACAACCTCAAGGTGCCGGCGGAAAACCTGATCGGCGAGGAGGGAAGGGGCTTCCGCTACATCCTCGACGGCATGAACGCCGAGCGCATCCTGGTGGCGCAGGAATGCATCGGCGACGGCCGCTGGCTGCTGGATAAGGGCATCCAATACGCCAAGGAGCGGGTCGTCTTCGACAAGCCGATCGGGCAGAACCAGGGGGTGCAGTTTCCCTTGGCGCGCGCCTATGCCGAACTGGAAGCGGCCGACATGATCTGCCGCCGCGCCGCCGCGCTGTTCGACGCCGGCCAGGAATGCGGCGCCGACGCCAACATGGCGAAGCTCCTCGCGTCCGAGGCGACCTGGCACGCGGCCGACGCGACGTTCCAGACCTATGGCGGCTTCGCCTTCGCCAAGGAATACGACATCGAGCGCAAATGGCGCGAGGTGCGCATCTACCAGACCGCCCCCATTTCGACCAACCTGATCCTGGCCTATATCGGCCAGCACGTCCTCGGCATGCCGCGCTCGTACTGAGGCCTACCCGGCGGCGAGGGACGCCAGGGTGGCGGCGTCGGCGAGGGCGTCGAGGGTGAGGATCGTCGCGCGCAGTTCGCGGGCGCGCGCGCTGCCCAGCACCGGCCCGGCCAGCGCGTCGAATTTCGCGGCGAGGCGCTCGCCTTGCGCCGCGATGTCGGGGGCCGGGATGCCGGCATCGTGGCTGGCGCGCAAATGCTGTCCGTCGGCCAGGGCGACGTCGATCTCGGCGGCGGCCTGCGGCCAGGAATCCTGGAAATCGAGCGTGATCCGGTCGCGCAAAGCGACCAATGCCGGGTCGTTGGCGGTCGCTGCGCTGTAGGTGGCGAGGCTTGCGGTATCGATGCCCGCGAGCGCCATCGCGACGGTCTGGCGCAGGCTGAACTTGCTTTCGAGCCCGTCGCTCGGCGCCGCGATGTTGCACACCCGGTCGCAGCTGCGGTCGAGCCTGAGCATGACCTGCGCGATCTCGTCCGGCCTGACGCTGCGCCGTTGGTCGCGAACCGCTCGGGCGCACTCGATCGGGCCGTGCGTCAGGTAGCAGGCGGCATGGTATTTGAAGAGGTTGGCGCGGATGTGAAAGCCGCCCGGCGGCTCGGCGAGCGCTGCGGCGGGCCGGAAATCGGCGCCGTGCGTCAGGGCAAAGCCCTGCTCGCATTCGACGAGGTCGGGCCGGCTCGAAAACCCGCGCGCCGCGAGCCGGGCCGCCAAGAGCCCGTTCTGCGCCGCCTTGCCGGCATGGAACGGCTTGCACATCGTGCCGAATTGCGATTTGAGCCCGGCCGCCTGGGTGCCGGCAATGCCGAGGGCGCGGCCGGTCGCCTCGGCGTCGAGGCCGATGAGCCGGGCGCACGCCGCCGCGGCGCCGAAACAGCCGACCGTGCCGGTGGCATGAAAGCCGAGATTGTAGTGGCCCGGCTTCAGCGCCGAGCCGATCGCGCAGGCCGTCTCGTAGCCGGCGACAAAGGCGGCGATGACCTCGCGCCCGGTGCTGTGCCGCGCCTCGGCGAGCGCCAGGAGGCCCGGCAGGATCGCGACCGAGGGATGCCCCGGCATCGCCAGGTTCACGTCGTCGTAATCGAGCGCATGCCCGGCGGCGCCGTTGACCAGCGCGGCCGACAGCGCCGGCAGTCGGCCCGGCCGGCCGATCAGGCTCGCCTGTGCGGCGCCGCCCGCCTCCAGAAACTCGTCGAGCAAGATGCGAACCAGCGGGTCGTCGGCCCCGGCCAGCGCCACGCCGTAATAATCCAGCACGCATTGCCGCGCCAATTCCCGCACCGCACCGGGCAGCCGGTCATAAGCGACCGCGACCGCCCGCTCGGCCAGTTGCCGCGTCAGCTCGGCGGCTTGCGTGCCGACCGCCAGATCGCCATCCATCTTTTATGCTCCTCAGCTCTGGTATTTCGGCATCAGCCGCGCCGCGTTGGTGCGGTTGATCGCCTGCCGGTCGGCCATGCTCAGGCGGATCTTGGCGAGGCCGGCGACATTCTCTTCCAGCGTGAAATAGGGATAGTCGCTGCCGAACAGGATCTGCGACGTCGGCGCCATCGCCATCAGCGCCGCCATCGATGGCGCGGCCGAGGCGTTGGCGGTGTCGTAATAGAGCTTGGCCAGCTCGGCCGGGACGCCGTGCGGCGCGTATTTGCCGACATTCTTGTCGCGGTTGGCAAAATTGCTGATCCGCCCGGACAACGCCGGCAACGCCCCGCCGGCATGCGAAAAGATGAACCGGATGTCCGGGTAGCGCACCAGGCTGCCGCTGAACAACAGGCTGACGATCGCCCGCGCCGTATCGACCGGCCATTCGATGGTCGCCGGCGCGACCCCCGGGATCAGGTTGCCGCAGCAATTCGGCGTGGTCGGGTGGAAATAGACGACGGCTTTGCGCCGGTCGAGTTCCTCAAAGACCGGATGGAACATCGGATCGCCCGGCCATTTGTCGCCGTAGCTGGTCATCATGCCGATGCCGTCGGCCTTCAGCGTGTCGAGCGCATAGGCGATCTCCCGCAGGCTCGCCTCGATGTCGGGCAGCGGCATCGCGGCAAACAGGCCGAAGCGCCCGGGGTGGTCGTGGATCATCTGTGCCGCGTAGTCGTTGCAGGCGCGCGCCAGCTTCGGCAACGTCGCCACCTGGGCGAAGGCAAGGCCCCACGGCGACAGCGAGGCGATCGCGGTGGCGACGCCGCTATTGTCCATGTGCTCGATGACCCGCGCCGCCGTCCAGTCGCGCAGCAAGGCTCCCGGCCCGGGCTTGTGCAGCTCGGCGTGCTGGAGCCAGGCCGGCGGGAAGAAATGGTGGTGCACGTCGATCCGCCGCGGCGCCGGGTCGAGCGCATCGGCGGCATCGGCCGGTGCGACCGGCCGCAGCGCCGCGCCGACCCCGAATGCCGCCAGCGCGCCGATCAGGGCGCGGCGCGACGGGGCGCCGCACGCTCCGGATCGGCAATCATCGTGCGGCGAATCCGCCATTTGCGCTTCTCCCCAAAGTCTTTCTGCCGGCCCGGCGGCCGTATCGCGTGATCGACGCTCGCGCGTCGAGGTAGGGCACGGAGCGAGACTCCATGCCCTGTTCTCGTATGGCGAGGCTAGCGCAGCTCGGGAACGATCCAGAACGGCTTTTGCCCGCGCGCCACGCGCTCGCAATTGTCGAAGGCATTGCGCCAGCGCTTCCAGTGGTTGTCCCAGGTCGGGCCGGCGGCGTGCGGGCTGAAGGTCACGTTTTTCAGGGTGAACAGTTCATGGTCGGGTTGCGGCGGCTCCTCGCGCATGACGTCGAGCCCGGCGCCAAGGATCTTTTCGTCGCGCAACGCCCGATACAGCGCCTTTTCCTCGACCACCGGGCCGCGGCAGGTGTTGATCAGGATGCCGGTCGGCTTCATCAGCGACAGCTCGCGCTCGCCGACCAGATTGTGCGTCGACATGTCGAGCGGCACGTGCAGCGACACGATGTCCGAGGTCTTCAGGAGTTCAGGGAACAGCGCGAAGCGGATGCCGAGCGCGTCTTCCTGGTCGGCCGTCAGGCGGTTGATGTCGTAATACTGGATGCGCATGTCGAAGGCCTTGGCACGGCGGGCAACCTTCTTGCCGATATTACCGAGGCCGACGATGCCGAGGGTTTTGTCTTCGAGCTCGTAGAGCTTGGTCGAATTGAAGTCGTTGCCGCGCCAGCGGCCGGAGGCGACGCCTTCATGCAGCCACATGAGCTTG
The DNA here is from genome assembly GCA_035534535.1 of Allostellaceae bacterium. Taxonomy (GTDB): domain Bacteria; phylum Pseudomonadota; class Alphaproteobacteria; order ATCC43930; family CGMCC-115725; genus DATARH01. Next base: position 9,167 of record DATLRS010000145.1, read on the forward strand.
CGCGAGACGGCCAGCATCAACAGGATCGCGTGCTCGGCGACCGCGGTCGCGTTGGCCCCGCCATTGTTGCAGATCGGCACCCCGGCGGCGCGCGCGGCGTCGAGGTCGTAGGTGTTGTAGCCGGCGCTCAAGGTCTGCACGAGTTTCAGCTTTGGCGCCTGCCGGTAGAATTCCGGGCCGTGCGCGAACTGGCCGCCGCCGATATAGAATTCGGACTCCTTGAGCAATTCCCAGAATTCCGGGCGGCCGTGCGGCGCGCTGACCAGTTGGAAGCCGTCCGGGATCAGATCGTGGGCGATCTCGAGGGTTTCCTCGGAATGGCCGGTCGGGGTGAGGATGCGGTGGGGCATCGGCGGCGTCTCCTCTTTGCGGGGTTGTCCTCGCGCCCATCGTAGCGACTGCGACGGGCGCTGCCCAAGCGCAAAGTCGCGCCCCAGGGTGGACCCAGGGTGGACCCAGGGTGGCGCCCGGCGCGGGCTTGCGATGCGCCCGCCGGGGGCGGATGCTGCACCCGACTCTTTCGTCCGGAGGCCGCCGATGCGCACCACCTTGTTGATGCTGCCGCCGCAGACCGAGACGACCCGCGCCTGGGTCGAGCGGCTCGCGGC
>DATLRS010000146.1:0-3913 GCA_035534535.1 Allostellaceae bacterium
GGCTTGTTTGTCGAGAGCGAAGACCACCGCCGCCAACGCGAAAACTGATCTCAGTCAAATGAAGTTCACAGCGACCGGCTACGATCCGCCGGTTGACGCCGCAGCGAGGATAGCATCGTGAACGATCCCGACCGACTGCGCGAACTGGCGGGCTGGTACCGCGAGTTCGCCGAGCGCGCCGGCAACCCGACGATCTGGGACGCGCGCCTGCGCATCGCCGAGGATCTCGAGGCCGAGGCGGCGCGGATCGAGGGGACTGCCGTGCGCGACAACGAGGACGGCGGCGCCCGCTAAGCAAGCTTTCGTTGGTTGGCGCACAAATCGTCAGCCTTCGTCGTTCACTCCCTCTCCGCCCCCGGGGGCCATGGCGGGGGGCGGAGAGGGTCGGGGTGAGGTGGGGGATGCCAGAGCGCTTGCCGACACCCACCTCACCCTCCCACGCCTGCGGCGTGGGCCCCTCCCTCTCCCCCCTGAAGGGCGGCGAGGGGAAATGTGGATCGCGCCAAGTAATTCTGCTTAGGGCCGTCAGGCGCTGTCAACCAGCACCAGTTCGGTGTCGGCAAGCGCGGCGAGCCGCAACAGCGGCTCGTTGCTGATCGCCGCGCCGTCGCGCTCGGCGATGCGCACGCCGTTGACCGTCAGGGCGCCGCTTGCCGGCACCAGATAGGCATGCCGGTCGGGGCGCAGCACGTAGTCGAGCGTCTCGCCGGCGGCGAGCCGGGCGCCGAGCACCCGCGCATCGGCGCGGATCGGCAGCGCCTCGTCGTCTCCCGGCTCGCCGCTCGCCAGGGCGACGAGGCGCCCGCTGCGGCCGGCCTGCGGAAAGGGCCGCGTGCCCCAGCCGGGCGGGCCGCCGCGCCGTGTCGGAATGATCCAGATCTGAAAGATCCGCGTCGGCTCGTGCTCATGGTTGTACTCGGCATGGCGGATGCCGGTGCCGGCCGACATCACCTGCACGTCGCCGGCCACCGTCCGTCCCTTGTTGCCGAGGCTGTCTTCGTGGCTGATCGCGCCGTCGCGGACATAGGTGATGATCTCCATGTCGGCGTGCGGATGCGGCGGAAAGCCGGTCCCGGGCGCGATCTCGTCGTCGTTCCACACGCGCAGCGCGCCCCAGCCCATCCGCGCCGGATCGCGATAATGCGCAAACGAAAAGTGGTGACGGGTATCGAGCCAGTCGAGCTTCTCGCGCCCCAGGCCGGCAAAGGGTCGGCGTTCGATCATGTCGGGTTCCTGCGCTATGTGCCGCCGATATATGGGAAGCGCGCCGCCCGAGGGCCAGACAGGCCGGCGTCGCGCCGCCTCATCGGGCGGCCGCCGGCAGGCCCGGAAGCGCATCCCATTCCGCCGCGACCGCCGGGTCGCGTTCGCCGGCGCGGCGGGCGGCGGCGGCGGCGATCTGCGGCGGCGCGGCGATGCGGCCGAAGGCCCAGATTGCGGCGCCGCGCACCAACGGCGAGGGGTCGTCGAGGCAGGCTCGCGCCGCGGCCACGAGATCCGGCGCGGGTTCGGGCGCGTTGCCGATCGCGATCAAGACGTTGCGCAGAAAGCGGCTGCGGCCGATCCGCTTGACCGCGGTGCCGGCGAAGCGGGCGCGGAACGCCGCGTCGTCGAGGGTGCAAAGCTCGGCCAGCCGCGGTGCGGTCAGCCCGTCGCGCGGCAGAAACCCGGGTTCGCTCGTCGGGCGGGCAAACTTGTTCCACGGACAGACCGCGAGGCAATCGTCGCAGCCAAAGATGCGGTTGCCGATCAGCGGGCGCAGCTCATGCGCAATCGGCCCCTTGTGCTCGATCGTCAGGTACGAGATGCAGCGCCGCGCGTCGAGCCGGTAGGGCGCCGGAAAGGCGTCGGTCGGGCAGCAATCGAGACAGCGGCGGCAGGCGCCGCAATGGTCGGGCTCGGGCGTGTCGGGCGTCAGCGCCAGGCTCAGATAGATCTCGCCGAGGAACAGCCACGAGCCGAAGCCGCGCGAGACGAGGTTGGTGTGCTTGCCCTGCCAGCCGAGCCCGGCCTGCGCCGCCAGCGGCTTTTCCATGACCGGGGCGGTATCGACGAACACCTTGAGCGCGCCCGGCCAGCGCGCCGCGATCCACCGCGCCAGCGCCTTGAGGCGGCGCTTCAGGATGTCGTGGTAATCGCGGCCGCTTGCATAGATCGAGATCGCGCCGCCTTCGGGATCGGACGTGGCGGCCAAGGGATCGTCGTCGGAATTGGCGTAGTTGAGCCCGAGCACGACAACGGTGCGCGCCTCGGGCCACAGGGTTTGCGGATCGCCGCGCCGCGCCGCGGTATCGGCGAGCCAGCCCATGTCGCCGTGATAGCCGCGCTCGATATACTCGTGCAGATCGGCGCGCGCCCGCTCGGCGAGATGGGCCGCGGCAAACCCCACCGCATCGAAGCCGATCGCCAAGGCCTGGCCGCGGATCGCCTCGCGGATCGCGTCCCGCTCCGACGCCGCCATTTTCTCAGCCGCGGCCGCGGTAGGGCGCAACCCCGGGCTCCGGCAGATAGAGCCCGGCAGGCGGCTCGCCGGTCTGGTAGAACACGTCGATCGGGATGCCGCCGCGCGGATACCAGTAGCCGGCGACGCGCAGCCATATGGGGGTGAGGGCGCCGACCAGGCGGCGCGCGATCGTCAGCGTACAGTCCTCGTGAAACGCCGCGTGATTGCGGAACGAGGCGAGGAACAGCTTCAGGGACTTGCTTTCGAGGATCGTCGCATCCGGCACGTAGTCGATGACGAAATGGGCGAAATCGGGCTGGCCGGTGACGGGGCACAGGCTGGTGAATTCGGGGCAGGTAAAGCGCACGACATAGGCGAGCCCCGGCTGCGGGTTGGGTACCGTGTCGAGCGCCGCCGCGTCGGGCGAGGCGGGCAGCGGCGCCTGGCGGCCGAGCACGGGTTCCTTCATGCCGCTTCCCCCGCGAGCCGGAAATCGGCGAGCCGGCCGGCCGCGATCGCCGTCCGCAGGCTCGCCATCAGATCGGCGTAATAGGTCAGATTGTGCGCGGTCAGCAGCATGCTCGCCAGGATCTCGCGCGCCTTTGTCAGATGGTGCAGATAGGCGCGGCTGAAGCCGCTGCAAGCCGGGCACCGGCATAACCGGTCGAGCGGCGTCCTGTCGTCGGCATGGCGCGCGTTGCGCAGGTTGAGCGTGCCCTCCCGTGTGAAGGCCTGGCCGGTGCGCCCCGAGCGGGTCGGCAGGACGCAATCGAACATATCGATGCCGCGCCGCACCGCGCCGACGATATCGGCCGGCTTGCCGACCCCCATCAGATAGCGCGGGCGGTCCGTCGGCAGGAAGGGGACGCTCGCTTCGACCATCGCGAAAGTGGTCGCCTGCCCCTCGCCGATCGCCAGCCCGCCGATCGCGTAGCCGTCAAAGCCGATCGCGACCAGCCGCTCGGCCGCATGCCGCCGCAGATCGTCGTGCACGCCGCCCTGCACGATGCCGAAGATGCCGTGCCCCGGCCGCTCGTCAAAGGCGGCGCGCGAGCGCTCGGCCCAGCGCAGCGTCAATGCCATCGAGGCTTCGACCGCCTCGCGCGCGGCCGGGAACGGCGTGCATTCGTCGAACGCCATCGTGATGTCGGCGCCGATGAGGCGCTGGATCGCAATCGAGCGCTCGGGCGTCAGCAGGTGGCGGCTGCCGTCGAGATGCGAGCGGAACTCGACCCCGTCCTCGCCCAGTTTGCGCAGCGCCGCCAGCGACATGACCTGGAAGCCGCCGGAATCGGTCAGGATTGCGCCCGGCCAGTTCATGAAGCAGTGCAGCCCGCCGAGGGCAGCGATGCGCTCGGCGCCGGGCCGCAGCATCAGGTGATAGGTATTGGCCAACACGATCTGCGCGCCGGTCGCGGCGACGCCATCCGGGGTCATCGCCTTGACCGTCGCCGCGGTGCCGACCGGCAT
>DATLRS010000147.1:0-7696 GCA_035534535.1 Allostellaceae bacterium
ATGAGGACGCGCTCGCGCCGCGCCAAGAGGTCGGCCGCGGCCGGGATCTTGGCGACCGCGTCATAGGGAATGACCACCGCGCCGTGGCGGTCGGCGTGGATGACGTCGTTGGCCGACACCACCATGCCGGCGACGCTGACCGTGCCGCCGAACTCGACGAGATGGACATAGGCGTGGCTCGGCATCACCGAGCCGGCCAGCACGAAAAACCCCGGCGACATCGCGTCGAGATCGCGCACCGAGCCGTCGGTGATGACGCCGACGCAGCCGAGCCCGGCATGCACGTGGGTCTGCACCTCGCCCCAGAACGCGCCGAAGCCCGCATCGGGGGCGTCAATGTCCTGGATCACCGAGAGGCTCGGCAAGGGCGCCGCGGCGATGTGCTCGTAATAGCCGAGGCGGATGCGGTTGGCGCTGTCGCGGTCGCGCGGATGCGGCTCGCGCGAGCGGATGAGGGCGGTGCGGGCAAAGCCGACGACCGGCTTCAGATCGGGAAACGGCGCGACCAGCGGCCGCCGCGTAAAGCCGGTCGCGCGGCGCGCCGGCACGATGATTTCGAGGGCATTGCAGATGGTCGGCGTATCAAAGGCGCGCAGGGCTTCCAGGCTCTGGCGATCGGGAAAATCGGGCATCGCGGGATCTCCGGCAATGGCAAGGGCGACGGTAAGGCTCGCCCGTGGCTTTATGGGCAATGCGGCTCACCCGCAAGGGCTTTTCGCCGGTGCCGCAGGCGCGCATGATGATCGCCCCCGGCCAGGAGGGCGGGCCGCCGCCGCATGATGAATTACCGGCAGCAGATCATCATCGTTAAACCCGCCGGCAACGAGGGTGCGGTGGCCGGGCTGCTGGGCTGCATGTTCGGCATTCTCGGCATTTTCACGATCGGGATCATCTTTGTCCCGCTCGCCGCCGTGTGCAGTCTCTTCGGCCTGTTGCGCGGGCTGCTGGGCGGCAGCCCCGGCGGCATCGGGTGCTCGCTGGTCGGCTGCGTCCTGACCGTGTGGGGATTTGTCTTCTCCCCGACCCTGTGGCTGCTGGTCGGCGCCGGCTTCCTGGCGACGCATTCGTCGGCGACGCCGGTCCGGGCGACCTCCCCGCCCACCGCGGCGGCGGGTCTGCTCGGGTCAGCACCCTCGTCGCGATGACCGGCTTTCCGATGACCGGCTTTCCGATGACCGGCTTTCCGATGACCGGCTTTCCGCAGTTCGGACCTGTCCGGCGCGGCGACTTTCTGCTGGCCGACGGGACCCTCCATCTGAACCACGGCGGCTACGGCGCGACGCCGCGCGTCGTCCTCGAGGCGGCGCACGCGTGGCAGGCCCGGATGGAGGCCGACCCGACGGGCTTCTTCGGCCGCGATCTGATGGGCCTCATCCGCGGCGCGGCCGAGCAGGTCGCCGGCTTCCTCGGCGGCCGGGGCGAGGATTGGGCCTTTGTCGAGAACGCGACCTCCGGGCTCAACGCGATCATCGCCAGCCTCCCGCTCACCGCCGGCGACGAGATCCTCTGCCTGTCGCAGGTCTATGGCGCAATCGGCAACGCGCTCGGGCACCATGCCGGCCGCAGCGGCGCGCGGGTGGTCCGCCTCGCAGTGCCGGTGCCGTTCACCGATCCCGGCGCGCTCGTCGCGGCGCTGGCGGCGGCGATCGGGCCGCGGACGCGGCTGGCGTGTTTCGACCACATCACCTCGGCCGGCGCCGTCGTCCTGCCGATCCGCGAGATGGCGGCGTTGTGCCATGCGCGCGGCGTGCCGATCGCGGTCGATGGCGCGCATGCCCCCGGTCAGATCGCGCTCGACGTGCCGGCGCTCGGCGTCGACTGGTATGTCGGCAATCTGCACAAATGGGCCTTCGCCGTGAAAGGCAGCGCCGTCATCTGGTGCGCGCCCGAGCAGCAAAGCCGGCTGCACCCGACCGCGATCCCGCACGCCCTGGGCGAGGGCTTTGCCGCCGAGTTCGACTACACCGGCACGCGCGACAATTCGGCCTGGCTGGCGGTGCCGGCGGCGCTCGACTATCTCGCCGGATGGGATGCCGCTTCGGTGCGCGCCCATAACGCCGCCCTCGCCCGCGAGGCCGGGGCGCTGCTCGCCGCCGCGTGGGACAGCGAGAGTGCGGCCGCCCCCGAATTCTGCGCCGCGATGGTGACGGTGCGGCTGCCCGGCAGGGCGTTTGATGGCAGCGATCAGGCCGCCGCCCGCCGCCTCGCCGCGCGGCTGCGCGAGCGGCATGGCATCGTCGCCGCAGTGCCGCTGCTCGACGGCGCGTTGTGGATCCGCGTCTCGGCGCAAATCTACAACGAGATCGACGAATACCGGCGCCTCGCGGCGATCGGGAAAACGCTGGCCTGCTAAGCCGGCTTTCGTTGATTGGCGCACAAATCGTCAGCCGTCGTCGTCCACTCCACTCCCTCTCCGCCCCCGTGGGCCATGGCGGGGGGGCGGAGAGGGTTGGGGTGAGGTGGGGGATGCCAGAGCGCTTGCCGACACCCACCTCACCCTCCCACGCCTGCGGCGTGGGTCGCTCCCTCTCCGCCCTGAAGGGCGGAGAGGGGAAATGTGGATCGCGCTAAGCAATTCTGCTTAGGTCTTCGCCTTGTCCTGCGCCGGGCGCTCCGCCATCATGGCGCCACGCCGGCCGGGCGGCCCCCGGCCACCCAAGCCCGGCCACCCAAGCCCGGCCACCCAAGACGGAGGGAGGTTCGCCATGCCGACTTACGTCATGCTCGCCAATTGGACCGACCAGGGCGCCCGGCAAGTCAAGGACTCGCCAAAGCGGGTCGATACCGCCAAAAAGGCGCTCGTCGAAATGGGCGGCGAATTCAAGGCGCTCTACATGACGATGGGCGATTTCGACCTGATCCTCGTGTACGAGGCGCCAGACGACGCGGTGGCGGCGCGGTTCACGCTGCTGCTCAGCCAGATGGGCGCGGTGCGAACCCGGACCTTGAAGGCCTTTCCCGAGGCGGCCTACCGCGAAATCATCCATTCGCTCGGCTGACGCCGCCCGCGGCTGAGCCTGCGCGACCGCCTCTGTTCACCGGGCACACGATGTTCATGTCGCTGGGCTGGCTGCGCGGCCGCACCGGCGGGTTGGCGGCGGCCTCGCGCTCGCCGGCAAGAGCCCGCTGATTATCAAGGTGGCGGCGGCCAAGATGAACGGGCCGGCGCTCGAGCTGTTCGCCGGCATGGGCTGGAACCTGTTGTGGGTGACCTCGGCAACATCGTCAGCGGCGCCGGGATCATGGGTGTCGGCTATTGGACCGCCGCGCGCGCCCCGGCGGCGGAACCCGCCGTCAGCCTGGCGGCGGCGGAATAGAGGCGGCCCCTGCCCCGCCGATTCCCCGCGCTCGGCCGGCGCGACGACCGCCTTTGGCGGCGCCGCGCCGTTGTCCGCCGCCGTTGCCCGGAGCGCGGCTTGCCCCGGCGCCCCGAGGTGCCTATAAGGCGGCATCTAAGGCGACATCGCAGCGGAGCGATCGATTGCCAACGGTCTTTATCCTTAACGGCCCGAACCTCAACCTGCTCGGGGTGCGTGAGCCGGCCACGTACGGCTACGACACGCTGGGCGATGTCGAGGAGCGCTGTCTGGCGCGCGCCACCGCGCTCGATCTGACGATCGAATTCCGCCAGACCAACCACGAGGGCCAGCTGGTCGACTGGATCCACGAGGCGCGCGAGGCCGCCGACGGCATCATCCTCAACGCCGGCGCCTTGACCCATACCTCGGTCGCGATCCTCGACGCGCTCAACGCCGCCGAACTGCCGGTCATCGAGGTCCACCTGTCGAACATCTTCCGGCGCGAGCGCTTCCGCCATCATTCCTATGTCAGCCTCGCCGCCCGCGGGGTGATCTGCGGCCTCGGGCCGCAAGGCTACGAGCTGGCGCTGGAGGCGTTGGCCAGCGTCATCGAGGCCGAGTCGGGCGAGGCGCCGCGTTGAAGCTGGCCGGGATATTCGGGGCGCGCCGGCCGCCGCTCGCGCCCGATTCCGAGATGATCCGCACGCTGGCCGGGCTGCTCGGCGAGACCGGCCTGACCGAGATCGAATACGCCATCGGCGATCACCGCATCCGGGTCGCGCGCGAGCCGGCCGCCGAGCATCCTCCGGCGACCAATGGGCACGCCCCCGCTATGCCGCCCGCCGCCTCCAGCGCCGCCGGCGAGACGCCGACCGCGAACGGCGCGATGCCTGCGGGCACCGTCACCTCGCCAGTCGTCGGCATCGCCTATCTGGCGGCGGAGCCCGGCGCGTCGCCCTTTGCGCGGCCCGGCGACGCGGTCGAGGCAGGCCAGACCTTGCTGATCATCGAGGCGATGAAGGTGATGAACCAGATCCGCGCGCCGCGTGCCGGGCGGATCGCCCGCATCTTCATCGAGGATGCCCAGCCGGTCGAATACGGCGCGCCGCTGATGCTGATCGAGTGATCGGCGGGCCGTCACTGCGATGTCCGGCGGCGCGATGTTCGACAAGGTGCTGATCGCCAACCGCGGCGAGATCGCCCTGCGCATCCATCGCGCCTGCCACGAGATGGGGATCAAGACCGTCGCGGTGCATTCGACGGCCGATGCGCAGGCGATGCATGTGCGCCTCGCCGACGAGACCGTGTGCATCGGCCCGCCGCCGGCGCGGGCGAGCTATCTCGATGCGTCGGCCATCCTGTCGGCGGCGACGATCACCGGCGCCGACGCGATCCATCCCGGGCTCGGCTTTCTTGCCGAGAACGCCGATTTCGCGGCGGCGGTCGAGGAGCACGGCTTTGCCTTTATCGGCCCGGCGCCCGAGCATATCCGGCTGATGGGCGACAAGGTGCGCGCCAAGGCGGAGGCGATCCGGCTCGGCATTCCGGTCGTGCCGGGCTCGCCGCAGGCGGTGCGCGACGCGGCGGCGGCCGAGGCGGCGGCGCGCCTGATCGGCTACCCGGTGCTGCTCAAGGCATCGGCCGGCGGCGGCGGGCGCGGCATGAAGCTGGCCGGCAATGCTGGCGATCTCGCCCGCCTGCTGCCGCTGGCGCAGGCCGAGGCGCGCACCGCCTTCGGCGACGATGCGATCTATCTCGAACGGTTTCTCGACCGGCCGCGGCATATCGAGGTGCAGCTGCTGGGCGACGGCAAGGGCGACGTCATCCATCTCGGCGAGCGCGACTGCTCGCTGCAGCGGGCGCACCAGAAGCTGCTCGAGGAGGCGCCGGCCGCCGCCCTCGACCCGGCGGCCCGCGAGCGGCTGACGCGGCTCGCCGTCACCGCGCTGCGCGAACTGCATTACCGCAGCACCGGCACGATGGAGTTTCTCTATCAGGACGGCGAATTCTATTTTATCGAGATGAACACCCGCCTCCAGGTCGAGCATCCGGTCAGCGAGATGACCAGCGGCGTCGATATCGTGCGCGAGCAATTGCGCATCGCCGCCGGGATGGGGTTGGGTTATCGGCAGAGCGACATCGCGCTGCGCGGCCACGCCATCGAATGCCGCATCAACGCCGAAAACCCGGAGCATTTCCGGCCGTCGCCGGGGCGGGTCAGCGAATACCACGCGCCGGGCGGGTTCGGCGTGCGGGTCGACAGTGCGCTCTATCAGGGCTACACGGTCCCGCCCTATTATGACAGCCTCGTCGCCAAGCTGATCGTCCATGGCGACACGCGCGAGGAATGCGTGATGCGGCTGCGCCGCGCGCTTGGCGAATACGTGATCGGCGGCATCGAGACGACGATCCCCTTGCATCAGCGCCTCGTCGAGGATCCCGAGTTCCGTGCCGGCGCCTACGACATCGGCTGGCTCGAACGCTTCCTCGGTCCGCGTCGCTGAAGCGGACGACATTGGCAATCCGGCTTACCCCCGACATCGTGCTGCAGGCCTATGCCGCGGGCGTCTTCCCGATGGCCGAATCGGCTGACGATCCCGAGCTGTTCTGGGTCGATCCGACGCGCCGCGGCATCCTGCCGCTCGACGGGTTCCATGTGCCGCACCGCCTCGGACGCGCGCTCAGGCGGGGGAGTTTTGCGGTGCGCGTCGACAGCGCCTTCGCGGCGGTGATGCGCGGCTGCGCCGAGGCGAGCGACACCCGTCCCTCGACCTGGATCAACGAGGAGATCGTGCAGCTCTATTGCGCGTTGTTCGAGCGCGGCTTCGCGCATTGCGTCGAATGCTGGCTGGATAACGGAAGGGGGGACGAACTGGTCGGCGGGCTCTACGGCGTCTCGCTGGGCGCGGTGTTTTTCGGCGAGAGCATGTTCAGCCGGGTGACCGACGCCAGCAAGGTGGCGCTGGTTCATCTCGTGGCGCGGCTCAAGCTCGGCGGCTATCGCCTGCTCGACACCCAGTTCCTGACGCCGCATCTAGCGCAATTCGGCGGCGTCGAGATCACCCGCGCGCGCTATCATCGGCTGCTCGCCGAGGCGTTGCGCTATCGCGCCGCGTTTCCGCGCGATCTCCCGGGCGACTCTGCCGGCGGGGTGGCCGGCGGGGTGGCCGGCGGCGACCCGCTTGCCGCCTTGCAATCCAAGAGATTGACGTCATAGACCGGGTGCTCAAGCGCCGACAGGGCCGGGCTCGACGAGAACATCCAGCCGCTGAACAGGCGGACCGGCTGCTCGCCCGGCCGGTTTTCGTAGATCTGCAGAAAGGCGGCGTTCTCGGGCCGGTCCTCGGGCGCGCTCTTCTCGCAGTCGCGCACCACGATCGACAGCGTGCCAAAGCTCACCGCCTGTCCGACCGGCGCCTCGACGCGCGACACCCGCGCGGTGATCTTGTCGAGCCCCTGCAGCACCGCGACCGGCTCCGGGGTCATCGCCACAGCGCTGCGCCCGCCCGCCCCGCTCGTCAGCAGAACCGGCGCCAGCACGGCCAGCGCGACGGCTCGCCTCATCGGCGGCGGCTCGCCGTCATTTGCCGGGTGCGGGCGTTACCGGCGCTGTGGGCGCTGCCCCCGAGGGCTCGCCGCCCGCCGGTTTCTTGCCGCCGGGGCTGGAAAAGATCATCTGGCCGATCAGGCTTTCGAGGCTGACCGACGATTGGGTGTATTTGATCTTGCCGCCGGCCGGGATCGTCTTGTCCGAGCCGCCCGGCACCAAGGACATGTACTTGTCGCCCAGGAGCCCGGCCGAGACGATCTCGGCGACGGTGTCGTCGGGCAGCTTGATCGACGGGTCGATGCTCATCCGCACATCGGCGAGAAAGGTTTTTGGGTCGAGATTTTCCGACAGGATCGAGCCGACCTTGATGCCGCTGATGCGCACATCGCCGCCCGGGCGCACGCCGTCGACCCGTTCGAAATCGGCGCTCACCGTGTAGCCCGCAACCTCGCGCAGCTGGCTCGTTCGGTAGGCGAAAACCAGGAACAGCGCGGCGATGACGAGGACGACCGCGCCCATCACGGCTTCGATGATGTTCTCTCTCATCGGCCGGCTCCGCGGCGCCCGGCAGCCGTCGCTACTCGGGCGACCACGGCTCGTAGTCGCCCGTCGCGTGCACCCGGTGGCCGCCGCGCAGCACCGAGCCGTGCGGGTGATAGGCCGCCGCCGTGCCGGTCAGGTTCGGCTGGTGGTCCTTTTCCCAGGGATGGCGGCGGCGCGGCACCGGCACCTCGTCGACCATGTGGTGCAGCCAGGCATGCCATTCCGACGGCACCTTCGAGCCTTCCGGCGCACCCTGATAGATGACCCAGCGCCGCTCGCGGCTGAACCGCCCGCCGCCGAGCCG
>DATLRS010000148.1:0-4194 GCA_035534535.1 Allostellaceae bacterium
TTGCTTACGAGGCGCTTCAGCTTGAGGACAAGGTCGGGACGATGTTGCCCTGCAATGTCGTCGTGCAGGAGGTTGCGGCCGACAAGACGGAGGTCGCCGCGATCGATCCCGTTGCCTCCATGCAAGCCATCGACAATCCGCCCCTCCTCGAGGCCGCCGCACGCGTCCAGGCGATGCTTCGCAACGTGGTCGAGAACCTCTAGTGGTCCAGCTCAAACGGATGAGTCCGTTCCTTCATTCGTCATCCCCGCGAAAGCGGGGGTCCAGGAGCGGCTGGCATAACGCGCGCCGCCCTGGATGCCCGCTTTCGCGGGCACGACGAGAGGGAACCAAGTGTTGGACTCTATCCACTAGGAGCCGACTTTATCCCAGGCGGCGGCGGTAGAGCGCGATCAGCCGCTCCCAGTGCCGCTCGGCCGCCGGCTTGTCGTAGACCCGGCCGTCGGGGAAGGCGAAGCCGTGATGGACGCCGGGATAGAGCTCGATCTCGCCGGCGGTGCCGGCCTGTCGGAAGAGGCCACGCAATTCCTCGACCATCGCGAGCGGCGCCAGATCATCATGCTCGGCGCAGGCGACATAGAGCTCGCCCGCGACCTTGCCGAGGTTGCGGTGCGGGCTTTCCTCGGCGTCGTTGACGAGCCAGGTGCCGTAGAACGAGGCCGCGGCGGTGATGCGGTCGGGATAGCGCGCCGCCGCGGCCAGCGCATAGGGACCGCTCATGCAATAGCCGTGCGCCCCGACCGGCCCGTGCCTCACGGCATCCTGCGCATCGATGAAGGCGAGCATCGCGGCGACATCGTCCATCACCGGCGGGATCGTCATCTGGGTGCGCACGGCGCGCATCCGCTCGTATTCGGCGCTGCCGCGCTCGCGCACCGCGGGGCCGTAGAGCGTGTCGCGCCCGGCCCGGTAATAAAGATTGGGCAGCAGCACGCAATAGCCGACCGCGCCGAGCCGGCGCGCCATGTCGCGCAATTCCTCGCGCACCCCGTAGGCATCCATCAACAAGAACACCGCGGGGACCGGCCCGCCGCGCTCGGGACGGCAGATGAAGGTTTCCATCGCGCCGTCCTGGGTGGCAATGTCGACGGTCTCTTCGATCATCCTTATCCCTCGTCGGTTGACATCCCGGCGCGCCGGCCGATAAGGGCAAGCATGGGCTCGCGTTTCAACACAATTCTCCGGGCGACGCTGCGCGGCAGCCGCTGGGGCATGGCGCCGTTATGCCTCGGGCTGATCGCCGCGCTGCTGATCGTCCTGGCGCAGTTCCTGCGCGAATTGGGGCATGCCGTCATGGGCTTTCCGGCAATGGACGGGTCCGGCGTCATCCTTGCCGTCCTCAAGCTGATCGATCTCGTGCTGGTCGCCAACCTCGTGCTGATGATTATCAGCGCCGGTGTCGAGATCTTCCTGCCGACGCCGACCGACGACAAGGAGCGGCCGGAATGGGCCGGGCTGATCGATTTCGCCGGCCTCAAAGTGAAGCTGTTCGCGGCGATCAGCGCGATCGCGGCGATCGACATGCTGGAAAGCTTCATCAATGTCGGCCCGGCCGACAAAAGCGGCGTATTGTGGGAAATCGCCATGTTGCTGGCTTTCGCCGTGGCGGGCGTTCTGCTCGCCTGGATGGACCGGCTGGCGGGGCATTAGCTCGGGGAGAACGCGATGGCGCGGATGACAGGCGACCGGATGACAGGCGACCGGAGGGCCGGGGAGCGGATGACAGGCGGCGGGGCGTTGGTCGAGATGCTGTGCCGGCACGGGGTCGATACGCTGTTCGCGCTGCCGGGGGTGCAGAATGATGCCCTCTTCGTTGCGCTGTACGATGCCGGCGACAAGATCCGGGTCATTCATCCGCGCCACGAGCAGGCCGCCGCCTATATGGCCTTCGGCTATGCGCGGGCGAGCGGCAAGGTCGGCGCCTATGCGGTCGTCCCGGGGCCGGGCCTCCTCAACACGACGGCCGCGCTTGCCACCGCCTATGCGACCAACACCCCCGTGCTGTGCATCTCGGGCCAGATCCCCTCGACGCTGATCGGCCGCGGCTTCGGCCTGTTGCACGAGGTGCCGGACCAGCTGGCGATCCTCAAGGGGCTGACCAAATGGGCCGCCCGCATCAGCCACCCGACCGAGACCGGCAAGCTGGTCAACGAAGCCTTCCGCCAACTCGCCGACGGGCGGCCGCGCCCGGTCGCGCTGGAGATGCCGCTCGACATCATGGCCCTGGAGGGCGAGGTCGCGCTGCCCGCGATCGACACACCGCTGCCTCCGCCGCCGCCCGATGCCGAACTGATCGCCCGGGCCGCGGCCCTGCTCGCCGGCGCCAAACAGCCGATGATCTATGTCGGCAGCGGCGCCGCTGAGGCGGGCGCCGAGGTGCTGGCGCTGGCCGAGCGGCTGCAGGCCCCGGTCGTCACCTATACCGGCGGCAAGGGCATCCTCAGCGACCGCCATTACCTGGCGCAGAACCTCTTGGCCGGGCACGATCTGTGGCGCGCCACCGATGTCGTGCTGGCGGTCGGCACCCGCTTCAACCAGCCGCAGACGCGCTGGGGCCTCGACGGCGACATCAAGGTCATCCGCATCGACATCGACCCCATCGAGATCACCCGCATCGCGCGCCCGGCGATCGGCATTGTCGCCGACGCTACGGAAGCGCTCGCCGCGCTCGTGGCAGCGTTGCCGGCGAGCGGGCATGCCTCGCGGCGCGCGGAGTTCGATGCGCTGAAGGTGAAGACGATGGCGCGTCTCGAGGAGACGCTCGGGCCGCAATGCGAATACCTCGCGGCGATCCGCGCCGAACTGCCCGACGAGGGCATCTACATCGAGGATCTGACCCAGGTCGGCTATGTCGGCCGCCTCGCCTTTCCGGTCTATAGCCCTCGCACCTACATCCATTCGGGCTATCAGGGGACGCTGGGCTTCAGCTATGCGACCGCACTGGGCGCCAAGGTGGCCTGCCCCGACCGGCCGGTCGTGTCGATCTCGGGCGATGGCGGCTTCATGTACAATGTCCAGGAGCTGGCGACCGCCGCCCTGCACAATATCGACGTCGTCGCGATCGTCTTCGCCGATGGCGCTTATGGCAACGTCCGCCGCATGCAGAAAAACGATTACGGCAACAAGCTGATCGCGACCGACCTCCTCAATCCGAACTTCCCGAAGATGGCCGACAGCTACGGCATCGCCGGGGTGCGCGCGCTGAGCCCGGCGGCGCTGCGCCGCGAACTTGCAGCGGCCTTGAAGCGGCGCGGGCCGACGCTGATCGAGGTACCGGTCGGCGAAATGCCCGACCCGTGGCCGACGCTCATCATGCCGCGAGTGCGCGGGCGGGCGTAGATGACCGATCGGCTGTCGCTCGCCAACGCCCTCGCCGAGGCCAAGATCGACCGCGCGGCGGCGGAGCGCATCGCCACCGAGATTTTCGACGCGATCCACGACAATGTCGCGACCAAGAGCGACCTGCAGGCCGTGCGCAGCGAACTAAAGGCCGACCTGCAGACCTTGGAGCAGCGAATGCTGCTGCGACTGGCCGAGCTCGAACATCGCCTGACGGTGCGGTTCGCCAGCGTCATGGTCGTGCTCACCGGCATTATCCTGGCGGCGATCCGCTACCTGCCGCCGGCGCATTGAGGAGAGTGCGTCACGCCGCGGGTAGGCATGCCGGCCGTCCTCATATCGCCGACCCCGGTGGCGATCGAGCGCGCCGCGCACCTGTTGCGCGCCGGCGAATTGGTCGCGTTCCCGACCGAGACGGTGTACGGGCTCGGCGGCGATGCGACGAGTGACCGGGCGGTCGCGGCCATCTTTGCCGCCAAGGGACGGCCGCGCTTCAACCCGTTGATCGTCCATGTGCCGGGCCTCGACGAGGCCGAAAAACTGGCGCATTTCGACGAACGCGCGCGGCTCGCCGCCCGCCGGTTCTGGCCGGGGCCACTGAGCCTCGTGCTGCCGCGCCGCGCCGAGAGCGGCCTGTCGCTGCTGGCGAGCGCCGGGCTCGACACGGTCGCGTTGCGGGCGCCGGCGCATCCGGTGGCGCAGGCGCTGTTGCGGGCCGCCCGGCTGCCGGTCGCGGCGCCGTCGGCCAACCGCTCCGGCCGCGTGAGTCCAACCACCGCCGCGCATGTCACCGCCGAACTCGGCGACCTCGTCGCGCTGATCCTCGATGGCGGGGCGTGCCCCATCGGCATCGAA
>DATLRS010000149.1:0-10626 GCA_035534535.1 Allostellaceae bacterium
CATACCCGGCGGGCAGGCGCTCGATGAATTCCTCGGCGCCGGCCAGCCGCGCCGCCTGGACGACCTCTTCGAACGTCGCATCCGGCTTGGCCGAGGCGATCGTGCTGCGGATCGTGCCGCGAAACAGGAAATTCTCCTGCATCACCACGCCGAGGTTGGCGCGCAGGTGATCGACGTCGATCTCGCGCAGGTCGTTGCCGTCGATCTTGATCAGCCCATTATACTCGCTGTGCAGCGCCTGCAACAGCCGGGTCACCGTCGTCTTCCCCGACCCGCTGCGGCCGACAATGCCGAAGACGCTCCCTTCGGGGATCGTGAACGAGACGCGATCGAGCGCCGGCGAGGTGGCGCCGCGATAGCGGAAAACGACATCGTTGAATTCGATGCGGCCGGCAAACGGCGTGCGAATGCCGTGGCCCGAGCGTCCCGCCTCCGGCTCGAGGTTGATGATCCGGGACACACGGGTGATCGCGCTGCGCGCCTCGTCGATCTGGACGATCGCCTGGGCCGCCTGCACCGCCGGCATGGTCACCCGCTGCGACATGATCATGAAGGCGAAGATGGCGCCGAGATACATCGTGTCGTGGTTGGTCAGGCCGAGGTAGACCGCGACCGCGACGATGCCTTGCGTCATCAGCACCTGGGGCGGGTGGACCATGGTCTGGATCAAGTTGGTCGTGCAACCCTCGTCGAACCGGCGTTCGACGACCCGCGCCACGTGCACGTCCCACTCGTGCCGCTGGCGGGCGTCGAGCGCCAGCGACTTGATCGCGCGGATACCGTGAACCGCCTCGACGAGGAATGTGCCGCGGTCGGTCTCGGCCTGCACCGCCAGCCACACCTTGCGGCGGACGATCGGCAGCATCGCCACCAGCCAGACACAGATCAGCAAGCACAGCGCCAGTACGCACGCCGTCATGATCGCGCTGAACATGAACATGATGGGTAGAAAAAACACGATGACAAACGAATCCAACAAGGTTCCAAACATCTGTCCCATCAGAAATCCACGAACCTTGTAGATCTCGTACATGTCATGAACGATTTCACCGGTCGGCGTTTGCTCAAAAAAATCAATCGGGAGATTGAGGAGCTTGTCGAACATGTGCGCCCAAATCTTGATGTCGACGCGCGATGTGACGAACACCACCAGATAGCGGCGCAAATGCTCGAAGATCGTGTCGAATATGAGCAGCGCGCCAAAGGCGATGCAGAGCATCCAGAAGGTGCTCAGGCTGCCGTAAAACATGACCCGGTCGATCATCACGCGCCAGAAGACGACCGGCGAGATGGCGAGGGCCCCCAGCAGCAAGGCGCAGACGCCGAGATCGCGGACGACGCGCTTGTCGTGCAATATCTGTCCGATGATCCAGCCCAGCCCGAACGGACGATCCTCGTCGCTCAGCCGATAGTCGCGTTTGACGAGGATGACATCGCCATCCCAGGCCGCGGTGAGGCGCGCCTCGTCAAGGACGATCGGCGCGTCCAGGTCGCCGTTGGGATCACCCAGAAAGACGATCGGCGGCCAGCCGCGCAAACGCGGCTCGACGCGCTGCAGCACCATCGCGGCGCCGTTGCGCAGCAGCACGATGGCCGGCAACGCCCGACCCATCTTCAGCAGATCGCTCCATCGCAGCCGCGTGGCGGTGGCGCGCAGCCCCGACGCATGGGCGATTTTCAGCATTTCCGCCACCGAGGCGTCGCTCGATTGCAGCAGGTGGTCGCGAATCAGCTGGGCTTTCGACAGCTGTACGCCGCGGTGCCGCGCCACGATCACCAGGCTGCCGAGCAACGAACCGGTCAGATTGTCGGTGGTGCCGAGCGGGGTGCCGTCGGCCGATTGATTCAGCGCCAGGGTCACGGTTTGCACCATCTCGTCGTGATCGACATTGCGCCGTGCGGCGGCCTCGCCATGTCCGCGAGGTTAAGCAGTGCGGGCCTGGAGCGGCGGATCGAGCAGCTGTGCGGCAAGCGGCGCGCCGACCGACACCTCAGCGACAAAGACATAGCCGCGGCGGAACTCGGTCTTGATCAGGCGCTGACTGGCGGGTCCGCCAGCCGACCCTATTTTCTTGCGCAGCCGGGTGACGATGACGTCGACCGCGCGATCGCTACTCGGACGGTGCGCACCGTACAGCGCCTCGGCGAGAGCATCGCGGGTGCACAGCGTCCAAGGGTTGCTAACAAAATGAACGAGCACCCGGTTTTCCGATGTCGTCAGCTTGATCGTCGAGCCGTCCAATCCGATCAGTAAATTCTCGTGCGGGTAGAGGGTCAATCCGGCAAAATGCGCCGGTTGCGTCTGGCTCGGTTGCGTCTGGCTCGGCTCGGACGCGGCAAGGGCGCGGGAACTTTTCGACAGCTGGATGATCTGCTGAACCGTCCGGTTCAGCTGCATGATATCGACCGGTGCCTGCATGCATTCGGCGGCTCCGGCCAGGCAATATTCCCGCATCAGCGGATCGTCGACCGAGCAGACGACCAGGATCGGCACGCCGCTGCGACGCCGGATCTTGAGGATTGTGGCGATGCCGAGACCTTCCGAACCGGTAAGGTCAAGCACAACGACGTCGGGGTTGTGCTGCCGTACCACATTAAAAAACCGCGTTTCTGAATCAGTGGTTCTGTCAGAATCCACCGTTCCGGGGAGCGATAGATCCTCCCGCGCGACGACTATTGTCGATGCTCCCATCGCTCCCTGTCGGTATGCAAAGTGACCGATACGAAGGTGCCCCTCTAAAGACGCAAGTTACAGGGCCAGGCGGCATGACGCAAGCCATTGAGAAAAGCGATGTTGCGTTAACCAAGGGCTGCGTGCTTTGCGCCGTGATCTTCTCCGTCACTGAAATTCGTTGTCGCGCGCGCCACCGGGCAAGCGGCCGGCTCAGCGCCGCCGCGGTGAGGCTTCGTTGGCGAGCGCGGAGGTGACGTCGGCGAACGAGACTGCGAGCGAGGTGCGCACATCGAGCACCGTCGGCACCCGGGCCGCCAGCGCCTCGCGCAAGGCCGGGGCAATCGCGCCCGGATCCTCGATCCGCTCGCCGCGGCAGCCCATCGCACGGGCGATCGCGGCGTGGTCGAAATCCTTGAACTCGGCGGCAAACGGCCCGGATCCGTGCAGCACCCAGCCGAGCGCCTTGTTGTTGAACACCACGACGACGATCGGGATGTCGTGTTCGAGCGCGGTCATCAGGCCGTTCATCGTCATCGCGAAGCCGCCGTCGCCGCACACCGCGACGACCGGCCGGTCGGGATGGACGAGCTTGGCCGCCAGCGCCGCCGGGATCGCAAACCCCATCGGCCCCGATCCGGCCGCCTGGAGAAACCCGCCGGCCGCCTTGGTCTGATAGAAATGCGTCATCAGGATGCGGTTCTCGCCGGCATCGCAGGCGACGATTGCATTGTCCGGCAGGGTCCGCATCAGTTCGCCGATGACCCGCTGCGGCAGGATCGGCTTATCGTCGGCGGTATAGGCCGGGACATTAAAATAGCCGTGCGCGTCGCGATGCCGCGCGACCCGCCGGATGCCGGCGTCGCGGCGCCCCGCGGCGCGCGGCCGCACCGCTTCGCAAAGCTGCGTCAGCGCCTGCGCCGCATCGCCGAGCACGACCGTCTCGGCCGGAAAATTCCACGAGGCGTGCCGCGGCTCGATGTCGATCTGGACAAAAGCCTGCCGCGTCGGATCGAGCAGCCTGGTGTTTTCCCAGGCGGTGTCGCTCGGCGACAGTTTGGAGCCGACGACCAGCACCAGATCCGCCTCGCCCAGGCAGGCATTGGCGGCCGGCGTGCCGAACGTGCCGAAGACGCCCAAGGCCAGCGGATGGGTTTCGGCAAAGCAGCCCTTGCCGGCCGCCGTCGTCACCACCGGCAGCCCGGCCAGCTCGGCGAGCGCACGCAATTGCTCGTAAGCCTGCGCGATGCGCACGCCGTTGCCGGCGATCACGACCGGCCGCTCGGCCGCCAGGATGCGCTCGGCCGCCGCGGCGATCCGCGCCGGCTCGGCCGGCGGCGGCGCGGGCGGCAGGTAGAAGCGGGTCGGATAGAGGACCGGCTGCGAATCGGGCGCCACCGAGCCGGCCAACGCGTCATGGCTGAACAGCACCGCCACCGGCCCCGGCTGCCCGGCCATCGCATGCTTGATCGCCAGCTGGGTCGCCTGCACCGCCGAGATCGGCTCCTGCGCCTGCATGACCTGCTTGGTGACGCCGCCGAAGGCGCGCCGCGCGTCCCAGCTGCCATAGTCGCCGGTCGCCTGCTGATAGGGCGCATGCAAGGCGAAGCGCGGCGCGTCGCTGAAATCGGTGAGCAGCAGCATTGGCGAGCTCGACAGAAAGGCCTCCAGCGTGCCAATGAGGCCGTTCCCCAGCACCCACGGCCCCTGCCCCAGCATGACGCCGGGCCGCCGCGTCAGGCGGCCGTAGACTTCGGCCATGACGCCAGCCAATGATTCCTCGCGCACCGTCACCATGCGCACCTGGTTCTGCACTTGGCTGAGCCCGGCGACGATGCGGCCGGTGTGCCCACCCGAGATGCCGAAGACGTATTCGATGCCCGCTTCGGCCAGGACGCGGGCGACCAATACCCGGGACGGCATCTCCTCGGTCAGCATCCGCTCGATCGGCATGGCGCACCCCCTCCCGGAATTTGCCGAAGCTTGCCTCGCGGCGCGACCGAACACAACGCCGACGCGGTCGGCTGTCTCGTCTCGTCGAGATTGCGTCGCGACGCTCGCAATGACCGCGAAATCGTTGTCATTGCGGGGAGCGCAGCGACGACGCAATCTCGCTGCCGAAAGACGCGAGCCGGAGGACATGCCGATGCCGAATACCGAGCCGTTCCCCGCCGGCGGATACCGCTTCAGCCCGTATCAGTTCCAGTATTCGGGCGGCGTCGTTGCGATGCCCGGCTTTGCGATCGAGCGGGCGCGCCTGGCCCGGGTGTTGCCGCTGGCCGAGGGGTTTGCCGCGATCGAAGCGCATCTCGCCGGGCTCGGCCGGCCGCCGACCGCGTTATGCGCCTGCGAATTGCGCTCGCCCGGGCAGTTCAGCGAAGCGGGCTTCATCGCCTTCAACCGCCATTACGTGCAGCAGCTCGCCACCTGGGGTCTCTTTCGCGACGAGGTCAACCCCGTGGCGCGCTCCAATGTCTGCCCCGAGATCGCGCCGCCCGCGGTGCCGTCACTCTACGCGTTCAGCTATACCGTGCCGGGCGAGGGTGGCGGTTTTGTCGCGGCCGGCAGCGGCGAGGCGCGTGACGGCGCCGGCAGCTATGCCGAGCGCATCGTCCGCCTCGGCGACCAGTCGCCCGCCGGCATGCGGGAGAAGGCGCGCTGCGTCCTCGACGTGATGGAGGAGCGCATGGCCGCGCTCGGCGCCGGCTGGCGCGACGTCACCGCGACGCAGCTCTACACGGTCTTTCCGATCCACTCGTTCCTCGCCGACGAGTTCGTGGCGCGCGGCGCGACGGCCGGCGGTCTCACCTGGCACTACGCGCGCCCGCCGGTCGAGGGCCTCGATTTCGAGGTTGATGTGCGCGGCGTCAGCCGAGAGTGGGTGGTGTAACGCTATTTCTTTGCCGCCCACTCGGCGCCCCGGGCGGCGAATGCCGCCTCCCAGTGGCGCCCGTCGAACAGGCGGCGCGGCGGCATCGTCTGCGGGTCGTAAGCGTCGAGGCAGCGGGCGTTGACGCTGTAGTTCTGCGGGTCGGAGCGCGGCTGATAGAAGGCGTGGATGCCGCAATGCCGGCAAAAGGTGTGCTTTGCGGTGCCGGTGCCGAATTGGTAGGTCGCCAGATCGTCGGCGCCGCTGAGGATCTGCAGCCGCTCGCGCGCCACCGGCAAATGCAGGATGCCCTTCTTGGTGCAGATCGAGCAGTTGCATTCGCCGATCACCGTGTCTTCCAGATCGACCGCGATGCGAAAGCGCACGCGGCCGCAATGGCAACCGCCTTCATAGGTTTGCAGCATCGCGCGCCTCCTCCCGCGGCGGCAGCCGCCGCAGCCACAGGACGCCACACAAACCGGCGGCCGACAACAGCGCCATGAACGGAAAAGCGTCGCCGCCATAGAGCGCGTAAAGCCGGCCGGCGGCGAGCATCACGAGGCCGCTGCCGAGGCCTGCCGACAGCGCGGCATAGAGCGACTGCGCGCTCGCCGCGGCGCCCGGCGGCACATGGCGCGCCATGAAATGCATCGCCCCCAGATGGCTGGCGCCGAATGTCAGGGCGTGCAGCAGCTGCAAGGCCGCCGCCGCAGCGAGCCCCGGCACCAGCCCCATCAGGCTCCAGCGCACGATGCCCGCGCCGCCGCCCAGCGCCATCAGCCCGAGCGGCCCGAGCCGCGCGACAAACGGCGCGCTGTACCAGAACAGCACGATCTCGGCGCCCACCCCCTCGGCCCACAGGATGCCGATCATCGTGTCGGAAAAGCCGAGGCCGCGCCAATAGAGGGTGCCGAACCCGTAATAGAGCTGATGGCTGGCCTGCAACGCCGCGGCGCTGGCGACAAACAGCCAGAACCGGCGGTCGGTGGCGAGCTGCCAAAGATCCGCATGGGGCGCCGCCCGGCGCGCCCGGATGACCCCGGCGGGCCGCACCGCTGCCGGGATCGCGAGGCAGGCGGCGAACAGCACGCCGGACGCCGCCAGCACCAGCAGCAGCACCGCGTTGCCGCCGCGCGCGGCCGGCGCGCCGAGCGCCAGCGCGACGCCGCTGCCGATCGCCGCGACAATAAAGCTGATCGAGCCCCATACCCGGACGCGGCCGTAATCGAGCCCCTCGCGGCGTACCGCCGCCAGCGTGATGCTGTCGCCCAGCGGCATCAGCCCCGATTGCGCGGCGCCGGCGACGAGATTGACCGTCAACACCGCCCAGAACCCGGCCAGCGGCCACAACCCGGCATAGGCGGCGCAAGCGAGCGCGGCGAGCGCGATCATCACGGCGCGGCGCCGGCCGAGCCGATCGGCCGCCGCGCCGATCGCCGGGGTGGCGATGATTTTGGCCCAGATCGCCGCGGCGAATACCAATGCGATCTGCTGCGGATCGAGGCCGCGCCCGGCCAACCACACGGGCCAGAACGGCTGCTGCACGCCGACCACGAGAAAACTTGCCGCGTAAAACATGCCGAGCCGCGTGGCCTGTCCGCCGGGATATCGCGACGCCATCCATATCGTCATCCGGTTTGGCCTCGACGATGTCCGTGTTCGTGCTTATGTCGCGGGCGTGCTGGTAGACCTGACCCAGGCGAGCGAGCTGATATCGGTGGTCATCATCGACATCGTGCTCGCCGGCGACAACGCAATCGTGGTGGGCATGGCGGCCGCCGGGCTGCCGGCGGCGCATCGCCGCCGTGTCATTGCCCTTGGCATCGCCGCGGCGACGGTGCTGCGCATCCTGTTCGCGTTCGGCGCGGTGGAATTGCTGGAGACCGTGATCGGCGTGGCCCTGGCGGGCGGCCTGCTGTTGCTGTGGGTCGCCTGGAAGATGTACCGCGAGATCCGCGATGCCCGCCGGGCCGCCGCTCCGAGCACCGGCGCCCTGCCGCGCCGCCGCGAGAAGACGCAGGCGCAAGCGTTGCTCCAGATCATCCTCGCCGATCTCTCGATGTCGCTCGACAACGTGCTGGCCGTCGCGGGGATTGCGCGCCACCACCCCTACATCCTCGCCCTTGGCCTGATCCTGTCGGTCGCGTTGATGGGGATTGCTTCGACCTACATCGCGCAACTGCTCGACCGCCTGTTCTGGCTGTCCTGGGTCGGGCTCGGCATCGTCACCTTTATCGCGCTGCGCCTGATCTGGGAAGGCTCGGCGCAGATCCTGCAACACGGGGCGGCGCTCGGCTTCGGCGCCTTCTAGCCGTTCCGGCGGCGACTAGCGCGGTTTGGGCGGCGGCAGGTCGAGGCGGATATGCAGTTCCTTGAGGCGTTCGGGCGGCACCGCCGCCGGCGCCTGCATCAGCAGGTCCTCGGCCTGCTGGTTCATCGGGAAGGCGACGATCTCGCGGATATTGGGGGTGTCGGCCAGCAGCATCACGATGCGGTCGATGCCCGGCGCCGAGCCGCCATGCGGCGGCGCGCCGAAGCGGAAGGCTTTCAGCATGCCGCCGAACCGCGCCTCGACCTCGTCGGCCGAATAGCCGGCGATCGCGAACGCCTTATACATGATCTCCGGGCGGTGGTTGCGGATCGCACCCGAGCTGAGTTCGATGCCGTTGCACACGATGTCGTACTGGTAGGCGAGGATCGCCAGCGGATCCTGCGTCGCGAGCGCCTCCAGCCCCCCTTGCGGCATCGAGAACGGGTTGTGGCTGAACTCGATCTGCCCGGTTTCCTCGTTCTTCTCGTACATCGGGAAATCGACGATCCAGCAGAAGCGAAAGGCACCCTTTTCGATCAACCCGAGTTCGCCGGCGATGCGGGTGCGCGCCGCCCCGGCGAGCTTTTCCGCCTCGGCTTTCGCCCCGGCCGCGAAAAAAACGACGTCGCCGCCATCGACCCCAGCCAGCTCCGCGATCCTGACGAGCTCGTGATGATCGAGGTTGTTCGCAATCGGGCCACGGCCAATCAGGATCGGCTCGAAAGCTTCTCCGTCAGCATTGGCGGGCGTGTTGTCAGCGGGCGCCGGTTGGCCTCTCTCGAAGATGATGTAGCCGAGGCCGGCCGCCCCCATCTCGGTCTTGGCCCAATTGTCGAGCCTGTCCAGGAAGGACGAGCGGGGCCGCGATGCCGAACCGGGAGCCGGAATCGCCCTGACCACCCCGCCGGCCTCGACGATGCGCCGGAAAGCGCGGAATTTCGAGGCGGCGAACACCTCCGACACGTCGGCGATCTCGATCGGGTTCCGCAGATCGGGCTTGTCGGTGCCGTATTTGAGCGCCGCCTCGGCATAGGGAATGCGTGGGAACGGCGGCGGCGTCACGGCGCGGCCGGCGCCGAATTCTTCGAAAATGGCGTGCAGCACCGGCTCGAGCGCGGCGAACACGTCTTCCTGGGTGACAAACGACATCTCGACATCGAGCTGGTAGAATTCGCCCGGCGAGCGGTCGGCGCGGCTCGCCTCGTCGCGAAAGCACGGCGCGATCTGGAAGTAGCGGTCGAACCCGGCCACCATCAGCAATTGCTTGAACTGCTGCGGCGCCTGCGGCAGCGCATAGAAGGTGCCGGGATGCAGCCGGCTCGGCACCAGATAGTCGCGCGCCCCCTCGGGCGAGCTGGCGGTTAGGATCGGGGTCTGAAACTCGATGAAGCCCTGCGCGATCATCCGTTGGCGGATCGACGCGATGACGTGCGAGCGCAGCATGATGTTGGCGTGCACCCGCTCGCGCCGCAGGTCGAGAAAGCGGTAGGCGAGCCGCATCTCCTCGGGATATTCGGCGTCGCTGTTGACCGGGAACGGCAGCGGCTCGGCGGCCGCCAGCACTTCGAGCGCGGCGATGACCAGCTCGACCTCGCCGGTCGCGAGGTTGGGGTTGATCGTGTCGGGCGAGCGTTTGACGATCCGCCCGGTCAGCGACACGACGCTTTCGAGCCGCAGCGCGTCGACCGCAGCGAACAGCGGCGAGGATATGTCGATGACGCATTGCGCGATGCCGTAATGGTCGCGCAGATCGACGAAGAGCAGCTGGCCGTGGTCGCGCTTGCGGTGCACCCAGCCGGCCAGCCGGGCCGTGCCGCCGGCATCGCCAAGGCGGAGCGCGCCGCAGGTGTGGGTGCGATAGGCGTGCATCGAGGGTATCCGGTGCAGGGGTCAGGCGCGGCGAAAACGGCACGGATCGGCCGCGCTTGTCAAGAAACGCGCCCGGGCCTCTGCGGGTGGCGGGCGGGTGGCGGCCGGCTACCAGTAGCTGAGGGTCAACACACCGTCGCGCATCTCGTAGCTGTTGAGCCGCGTCAGAAAACTTTGGCCGAGCAGCGAGATTCCGAGATTTTCGGCGACCTGCGCCGGGACGTCCGCGATCGAAAGCTGGCCGATCCGCACGTCGCGCAGATGCACCAGCGCGACGCGCGCCGGGCCGTTCGCCGTCATGGTTTGCGTCGTGAAGCTGAGCTCGTTGCGGCTGATCCCGACGGTTTCGGCGTCGTGCATTGTCAGCGTCACCATCGTGGCGCCGGTATCGACGAGAAACTGCACCGGCGCGCCGTTGACCATGGCGTCGAGCACGACATGGCCTTGCCGATTGGCGCGAAAGGTGAGGACGTTGCCCTCCGCCTCGCGCGCCGGCGCGGTCGGCGCCGCGGGTACCGTGAGCACTGCCGTCTGCTGCGGCGGCGCTGCAAAGTGGTTGACCAGGGCATAAAATCCCAGCCCCAGCAAGCTCAAGATCGCCGCCTGGCGAAGCGCCCAGCCGATCATCCCGCCACCTTTCCGATACCCGCTCTCGCGGGCGCAACCAAGCGCCGACTGACGCATCTGCTGGTTCTGCCGGTAAGGATTGAACTTTCGACCTGCCCCTTACCAAGAAAGAGCTGAAAGAGCCTGAGCCCACCAAGGGGCGGTCTCAATCCCATCAAGCGCAGACCGACAGAGCTCTTCGCTCGAAATTCCGGCGCGTGCCGCGCCCAGCCGATCAGCCGGTCAGTGCGTCCTTGAAAGAGCTGGATGACCGGCATGGACGAGACGGGGCTCGGGGGC
>DATLRS010000150.1:0-5821 GCA_035534535.1 Allostellaceae bacterium
GGGACGATGCAATGGGCGTGCACGTCGACGGTCTTGACCCGCTTGCCGGCGATGACGACCTCCCAGCGGCTGTGCGCGTGCGCGTGCGCGGATGCCGACCCGCCGCCCGCCGAAGCACTGGCGCCGGCGCTGGCCGAGGCGATGAATTCGCAGTCGGTAAAAACGATTTGATCCCCGCTCACAGGCATCCCTCTCTCCCCAATCCTCTCGTCGCCCGGACCTCCCGGCGGGCGGAGCCTACACCGGCGCGCGGGCGAAATCCCGTGGCTTCGCGCAAGCGCCACGGCATTGCGGGGTTGCGCTCGACGCCGCGCGGCGCGAGGCTCCGCGTCGGAACCCGCCGGGTCGGCGTCGGCGCGCGATGCGCTGCGAAAGTCTCTTTGCAAGGATGTTGGGTCGCGCTGTGGCGGACACCGGGCCTCAGGGACAGGAATTGCGTGCCGCACGCGCGCTCGGTCCGCGATCCAGCGGCTCCGGGTGGCGCGCCGGGAATTGCGAATTCCGCTGGATTATCGCCATCCTGCTCGCCTTGTTTGCGGGCTATCAGGCGGCCTACTTTGTCATCATTGCCACGCGCTCCTCGCCCGGCCCCGCCGGCGACGCGTTTTATCTGTGGATCTGGGCCAAGTCTCTGATCAGTCACCCGGCGGTGGAGATTTACGACCAGGCAAAGCTCAAGGCCGTGCAAGTCGCGTTAGGCATGAGCCCGCAGGCAGCCGATCCCTTTGTGTTCCCGCCGACGATCATGCTCGTACTGGCTCCGCTCGGGCGCCTTCCCTACCGGGTCGCGTACGGGTTCGCCATCGGGGCCAGCCTGCTGCTTTATCTGTGGGCGACGGTCGGCCGGGAATGGCGGTCGCCCGCATTGCTGGCGGGTCTTGTCGCGCCGACCACTACGCTGACAGTCGTCGCCGGGCAGACCGGTTTTCTATCCGGCGCTCTGTTGATTGGCGGGCTGCGCTTGGCGACGCGCCACCCCGTTCTCGGCGGGATGCTGCTCGGCCTCCTCACCTACAAGCCGCAACTCGGTCTTCTGGTCCCGATCGCGCTTGCCTCGGCTGGCCTGTGGCGCGCTGTGGCGGTTGCAACCGGGACCCTGCTCGCTCTCGTGGCGATCACCAGTGCAGCCTTCGGGTGGAGCGTATGGCCGACCTGGATCACGGCGACCGAGGCGTTCTCGAGCCAATTTGCCGCTCAGGCGGGCGAACTGCGCCATCTGATGCCGACGGTGTGGGCGAGCCTGCTGCAGCTCGGCTTCACGCAACAGGCCGCCTGGGCAGGACAGTTGCTTGCAACTCTCGCCGTAGCGGCCGTCGTGTGGTTCTGCTTCAGGCAAGGGGCGACGCCGCTCGCCATCGCCGCCCTGCTTGTCGGCGCCTTTCTCACGACGCCCTATGCTTTTGTCTACGACATGCCGATGGTGTCGACAGCGGTTATCTGGTTGGTTGTCGAGCGCTGTCGCAGCGGTGGCGTGTTCCAGCTGGGCGAAGCCGCTTTGCTGGTGCTCGCGATGTTCGTCCCGTGCTTGATGCTGATGCCGGAATTGCGGCTACCGATCGGCGTCATCTGTCTGGTGCTGCTCCTTGGTACGATTTTCCGCCGAAACTCGCGGGTGCGCCAGGAAGCGTGAGCGAAATCGCAATCGCCGGATTGTTGTGTCATTCGACGGTTGTCTTCGGCCGTACGCTGCGCGAGTTTGATCGAGACATTACTGATCGGTGTTTGAGATGGCCGGAATTGCCGCAGCGGCGCGCTGGCAGGACGAGCTCTACGACCTGTTGCGCCGCAATAAGGTGACCCAGTTCGCGTATGTGCCGGATGCCGGGCACCGCATCCTGATCGACCGCTCGCTCGCCGATCCCGGCGCGCAGTCGGTGGCCTTGACCACCGAGGAGGAGGGCGTCGCGCTCATTGCCGGCGCCGATCTCGGCGGGGCGCGGGGCGTTTTGTTGATGCAGTCGAGCGGCGCCGGCAACTGCGTCAACATGCTGTCCCTGATGCAGGGCGGGCATTTTCCGCTGCTGACGCTGGTCAGCATGCGCGGCGATTTCGGCGAGGGCAATCCGTGGCAATACCCGATGGGCCAGGCGGTCGAGCCGGTGCTGCAGGCGATGGGTGTCATCTGCCTGCGCATCGAGGACCCGGCAGACGTCATCGCGACGGTTGGCGCGGCATTGACGATGGTGTTCCAGGGCGGTCGCGCGGTCGCCGTGCTGTTGACCCAGAAGCTGCTGGGCGCCAAGGCGTTTTGAGGAGAGAGCGATGACCCAGCCGTCCACAAGCTATCCATTGGGCGTTGACATGGCGGCGGCGATCGCCGCCGGCTTCATCCTCGACCGGTGCGAGGCGGTGCCGGCGCTGATCGGCCGGCACGAGGATTTCCTGTTCGTCACAGGGCTCGCCGGCACGGCCCGCGACATCGCCGCGCTGACCCATGACGGCGCCCACATCTACACGATGGCTGGCGCAATGGGCGGCGCTGCGATGATCGGGCTCGGCCTCGCTTTGGCGCGGCCCGACAAGCGCGTCATGGTGGCGACCGGCGACGGCGAATTGTTGATGAACCTTGGCGCGCTGGCGACGATCGCGGTGCTGAACCCGGCCAACCTGTCGATCCTCGTCGTCGATAATGGCCATTACGGCGAGACCGGCTATCAGAAGAGCCACACCAGCCTCGGCGTCGATCTCGAACGGGTGGCCGCCGGCGCCGGCCTCAAGCGTACCCGCACCGTGGCGAGCGCGGCCGATCTCGCCGACGGCGCGCGCCTCATCCGCGAAGGCAATGGCACCGCCTTTGTGGTCCTCAAGGTCAAGCCCGACGACCCGCCGCCCTACAAGCGCAATCTCGACCCGGCTGCCTGCCGCATTCGCTTCCGCACCGCGCTGCTGGGCGAGGGATAGGCGCAGCGACAGAAAATAGCGGCATGGCAGGCACCGGCCGTCCGCTCGCCCTCGTCACCGGCGCCTCAGGCGGCATCGGCGCCGCGCTGGCGCGCGAGCTGGCCCGCCACGGCCACGACCTCGTGCTTACGGCACGCGGAACCGAGCCGATGGAAGCGCTCGCGGTCGAGCTGCGCGCGGCGGGCGCCGCCGCCACCGTCATCGCGGCCGATCTCGCGCAGCCGGGCGCCGCCGCTGCCCTCGCCGACGAGCTCGCGACAAGCGGCCTCGCGATCGACGTGCTGGTCAACAATGCCGGGCTCGGCGCGGCGGGCCGTTTCGCGCGCGCCGACCCGGGTCGGATCGGCGACATGCTGCAGGTCAACATCGTCGCCCTGACCGAGCTGACCCGGGTGCTGCTGCCCGGGATGATCGCGCGCGGCCAGGGGCGGATCATGCTGGTCGCCTCGGTCGCCGGGTTTCAGCCGGGGCCGGGATGGGCGGTGTATTTCGCCAGCAAGGCGTATGTGCTGAGCCTGGGCGAAGCACTGGCGGTCGAGCTGCGCGGCACCGGGGTCAGCGTCACGACGCTGTGTCCGGGCGCGACCGCAACCCGCTTTTTCACCGTCGCCGGCGCCGACAACTCCCTGATGGGCCGGCGCCTGCGCCGCATGATGCCGGCCGAGGAGGTGGCGCGGCGCGGCTATCGCGGCCTGGTCGCCGGAAGGCGGGTCGTCGTCACCGGAACGCTGAACCGCCTGGTGGCGCTGGCCAGCCGCTATGTGCCGCACCGCATTACCCTGCCCGTAACGGACCGGCTGATGTCGGAGGATTGAGCGTCCGGCCGGGCGAGCGGATCGATGGCGGGCCGCGATCGGCGGTGACCGCGTGGGTCAGCGCATAGGCGCCGAGCAGCGCGCCGGCCATCGGCTCGGCAAACAGGTAGCCCTGTCCGAAGCCGCACCCGGCACCGCACAGGAACTCGCGCTGCGCCTCGGTCTCGATGCCTTCGGCGAGGATCGCGGCACCGAAAATTCGGGCGAGGTCGAGCAGCGCCCGGGCCAGTTTTTCGCCCTCGGCAGTGCCGATTTGCGCAACGAACTCGCCATCGATCTTGATCGTGTCGACCGGATAATGCCGCAGTCGGTCGAGCGAGGAATAGGCGGTCCCGAAATCGTCGATCGCGATGCGCATGCCGAGCGCGCGCAACTCGGCCAGAACCGTGGCGGTGATCTCGGGGCTGCGCATGAACGTGGTCTCGCTGATGTCGAGCTTCAGGCGGTTGACCGCGAACCCGCTGTCATAGATGGCGCGCAGGGTTGCCAGCAGCGGCGCCGGATCGGCGAACTGCCGCGCCGAGAGGTTGACGCTGACCCAGTCGATGATGTCGCGGCCATAGAGCATGCGCCAGGATTCGATCTGCCGGACCGCTTCGCGGATGACCCAGCAACCGACCTCGACGATGAGGCCCATCTCTTCGAGCACCGGCACGAAGGCGGCCGAGCTGACGAGGCCCTCGCTCGCATGGTTCCAGCACAGCAATGCCTCGGCGCCGACCATCCGATTGTCCGACAGGCGCAGCACCGGCTGGTAGTGCAGCATGAATTCGCCGCTATCGTAGGCGCGCCGCAACTGCTCGGCGAGCGAATAGCGCCGGGTTGCCGCCGCGGTCACCGCGGGTTGCCACGCGACCGCCCTGTTCGGGCCGAGCGATTTTGCCTGCTGCAGTGCGAGGTTGAGATCGCGCAGCACGTCGTTCTCATCGTGCTGCGCCGGTGTCGCGATGACAAAGCCGATGCTGGCGGTCAACCGCAGCGAATGCGGGCCGATCGCGATCGGGTTCTGGACGATGCGCAACAGCCGCGCGGCAAGCGCCTCCGCTTCCGTCGGCGGGAGCGCCGGCGCTCCGCAAACAATGCCGAATTCGTCGGCGCCGAGGCGGGCAACCACATCGTTCTCCCGCGCGCTCGCGCCCTCGCCGGACAGCCGCGAGCGGGTTCCCGAAATCAACCGCTCCGCAGTTACCTCGAGGACCCGGTCACCGATCGCGACCCCGTGCAGCGCGTTGACGCTGCGAAACCCGTCGAGATTGATCGCGAACACGACGGTGGCGCCGTGCTCGGGGTCGCGGCCGGCGAGAGCCGCCCGCAAGTGCGCGATGAATTCATTGCGCTCGGCGAGCCCGGCCGCCGCATCGGGCTGCGCCGGCTCGCGTTGCACGAGGACCTGCGCGACAACGATGGCGCCCGCGACAACGCCGTCCGCATCACGATAGGGCCGCGCCCCGAGCGTCCCGTGCCATGATCCCTGTCCCGCCCCGTCATCGGCCAGCGGGTAATTATCGACCGCCTCGCCGGCCAGCGCGCGCTGCAGCACGGCGTCGAGCGCCGTCGGATCCGATCGGCAGAGCTCCGCATGCGCCTGCCCGGCGAGCGGCGCGCATACCAGTCCGAAGGCGGCGATCCACTCGGCGCTGGCGGCGGCGTACCGGCAATCGCGATCGAACAACGCCACTGCCGCAGGAATTTCCGTGACCGACCGGGCCATCGCATCGAGGGATCTGCTGACCGCTGGCGTCATGGCAGACTGCCGGTTGAGTTGCTTCGCGGCGCCGGCAATCGGTTGATCCGGCGTCACAATCCTTTAGCATACATTAGCCGCGCGGCCGCTTGCCGCACGGCCTTTCGCATGGTGTTTATGCTTCATTTTATCATATTTGTAGGCGTTCTAGAACATCGGCGAGTATCTGCAAGTCCTTGACGGCGCGCGCGCCCGCGCCTCTTTTTTTGCCATGAATGTGCCGGCCCGCGCCACGCCGCGGGCCGGCAAGCTCCTGCCGCGGCGGGGCGGGAGGCGGGTGCGGCTACAACTGCTCCAGCATCGCCTCGGCGCTGGAGATGCCGTATTCGCCCGAAGGCTCGACATTGAGCACCTTGACGAC
>DATLRS010000151.1:0-29880 GCA_035534535.1 Allostellaceae bacterium
CGATCATCGACGACGGCGATCCGCTGCGCCCGTTCCGCCTGGTGGCGGCGCCGTCGCGCTCGTTCCTCAACACCACCTTCAACAATATCCCGGCGGGCATCGCGCGCGAGGGCAGGCCGAGCGCGCTGATCCATCCCGACGCGCTGGCCGGGCTCGGCCTCGCCGACGGCGATCGGATGCGCATCGGCAACGCCAAGGGCAGCGTCATCGTCCATGCCCGCGCGTTCGACGGCATGCAGCGCCGCGTCGTCATCGTCGAGGGGCTATGGCCCAACCACGCCTTCGCCGAGGGCATCGGCATCAACCTCTTGACCAGCGCCGATCGCGGTCTGCCGGGCGGCGGCGCGGTCTTCCACGACACCTCGATCTGGGTGAGGCCGGCATGAGCGACGACAAGCGCCAGTTGCCGGCAAACCCGCGATCGGCTGAGGTCGACGCCTTTCTGCACGATTTGCAGCGCGCCCCGGCGGCCCCGTCCGGCAGTCGCGGCCGGCTGATTTTCGCGCTCGATGCGACGGCGAGCCGCGAGCCCAGCTGGGACCACGCCTGTCGCCTGCAAGGCGAGATGTTCGAGGCGACCGCCGCCCTGGGCGGGCTCGACGTCAAGCTGCTCTATTACCGCGGCTTCAACGAATGCAAGGCGAGCCGCTGGATGTCGAGTGCCGCCGATCTGCACCGCGTGATGCGCGCGGTCTCGTGCATCGGCGGCGAGACGCAGATCGAGCGAGTGCTCGCGCATGCGCTCAGCGAAACCAGGAAGCAGCGGGTCAACGCGCTCGTTTTTGTCGGCGATGCGATGGAGGAAAAGGTCGATCGGCTGTGTCAGCTGGCCGGCGAACTAGGGCTCAACGGCGTGCCGGTGTTCGTGTTCCACGAGGGCAGCGACCCGCGCGCGGGCCAGGCCTTCCAGCAGATCGCGAAACTGTCGCGCGGCGCCTATCTGCGCTTCAACATGGCGAGCATCGACCGGCTGCGTGATCTGCTCGGCGCGGTCGCGGTCTATGCCGCCGGCGGCTATCGCGCGCTCAGTGCCTATGGCGAGCGCAAGGGGGGCGAGGTGCTGCGGCTGACGACGCAGTTGCGAGGCTGATGCTGTTCCTGTTCGGCGGCGTCGTGATCCTGTGCGGGGTGCTGCTGCTCGGCTACCTGTTCGTCAATGCCGATCCGGTGCGCCTCGCCCGCACCCTCAAATGGGGCGGCATCGCCGGCGCGGCGCTGCTCGCATTGGCGCTCGTGGTGCTGACCGAGGGCCGCGTCATGATCCTGCTGGCGCCGGCGCTTGCGCTATTGCCGGCATGGCGCCGCCTGCGCACGATGTTCAGCGGCTTCCGCAGTCCGGCCCCCGGGCGCAATTCGACGGTCGAGACGGCGTTCATCCGCATGACCCTCGACCACGACACCGGCAGCATGTCGGGGATGGTGCTGCAGGGCCGCTTTGCCGGAATGCGGATCGAGGAATTGCGGCCGCCCGAATTGCTGGCCCTATTGCGCGAATGCCGCACCGCCGACGAGGAAGGCGCGCGGCTGCTCGAAGCCTATCTCGACCGGGTTCGTTCCAACTGGCATGACGAGATGGCGAGCGAGGGGGCCCGCAGCACGCCGCCGCCGAGCGCGCCCGACGTCTCGGTCGAGGAGGCTTATGCCATTCTGGGGCTGCAGCCGGGCGCGGATGCCGCCGCGATCACGGCGGCGCACCACCGGCTGATGAAACAGCTTCACCCCGACCACGGCGGCACCGACTATCTCGCCACCAAGATCAACCGCGCCCGCGATGTGCTGCTGCACCGCTAGAGAGCGTTATCCGATGAAATTGAAACGCTCTAACAGCGTCATGCCCGGACTTGTTCCGGGCATCCCGTGGATGGCCGGGTCGAGCCCGGCCATGACGAACAGGGGAGCGATTCAATCTCGTCGGATTGTGCTGTGGATGAAGCGGAGGTGCGTTGAAGGAGGGGCGGCACGCAGGGTCGAGCATGCGCTCGCCTTGCCAGGCCGGAAAGGGCTGTGGCAATAGTGCCGTAGCCGGCAGATCGAGGAGTTCGATGCAAAAACCCGTGCGCAAGGCGGTTTTCCCGGTGGCCGGTCTCGGCACCCGCATTCTCCCGGCGACCAAGGCGATGCCGAAGGAGATGCTGACGGTGGTCGACAAGCCCTTGATCCAGTATGCGATCGAGGAGGCGCGCGACGCCGGGATCGAGCAGTTCTATTTCGTCACCGGACGCGCCAAGGACGCGATCGAGGATCATTTCGACCTCGCCTTCGAGCTCGATGCGACATTGCGCGAGCGCGGCCGCACCGATCTGCTCGACGAATTGGGCGCCTGGCTGCCCGCCGCCGGCGAATTTGCCTTCACCCGCCAGCAGCGCCCGCTCGGGCTCGGCCACGCGATCTGGTGCGCGCGCCATCTGGTCGGGGACGAGCCGTTCGCCGTCCTCCTGGTCGACGATCTGATGGTCGGCACACCGCCCTGCCTCAAGCAAATGATCGATGCCTATCAGGCAATCGGCGGCAATCTTGTCGCTGTTGTCGACGTGCCGCGCGACCAGACGAGGCGCTACGGCGTCCTCGACGTAATCGCCGATGACGGCACCCTGGTGCGAGCCAAGGGGGTCGTCGAAAAGCCCGAGCCGGCGGCGGCGCCCTCGACCCTGACGATCGTCGGGCGCTACATCATCCAGCCGGAGATTTTCGGGCATCTGGTCGATTTGCAGCCCGGCGCCGGCAACGAGATCCAGCTCACCGACGCGCTCGACAGGCTGATCGCCGACGGCCAGCCCTTCCACGGGCTGCGCGCCGCCGCCCGGCGCTTTGATTGCGGCGACAAGCTCGGCTATCTCGAAGCCAATGTCGCGCTCGGGCTGCGGCACCCGGCTCTCGGCAGCGAGTTGCGCCGCATTCTCGCGACGTATCTGTGAGGGCGCCGGCCATGCCGCATCGCTTCGATCCGACGATCCTGCGCGAATATGATATCCGCGGGATCGTCGGCACGAGTCTGTTTGCCGCCGACGCGCAGGCACTCGGGCGGGTGTTCGCCGCGATGCTCGCCGAAGCCGGCGGTCGTCGCGTCGCGGTCGGCTATGACGGGCGCCTGACCTCGCCCGAACTCGAAGCGGCGCTCGTTGCGGGGCTCCTCGAAGGCGGCGCCGATGTCGTGCGGATCGGCCGCGGCCCGACCCCGATGCTGTATTTCGCCGCCGCGACGCTATCCGTCGAGGGCGGCATCATGGTGACGGGGTCGCACAACCCGCCCGACCATAACGGGTTCAAGCTGGTGCTCGGCGGCCAGCCATTTTACGGCGAAGCGATCCAGGAGGTCGGGCGCCGGGCGCTCGCCCTCGCCGCTCCCGCGAGCGCGTCCGGCCAGGTCGAGGAGCGCAGCGTCTTCAACGACTATGTCGAGCGCGTGGAGCGCGATTATGACGGCGCGCGCGGGCTGTCGGTCGCCTGGGATTGCGGCAACGGCGCGACCGGCGAGGTCATCGCCCGCCTCGTCGAGCGGCTTCCCGGACGTCACGTCCTGATCAACCAGCGGATCGACGGCACCTTTCCGGCGCACCACCCGGATCCGACCGTGCCCGAGAACCTCGTACAGTTGCAGCAGGCGGTCGCCGCCGGGCATTGCGACCTCGGGATTGCCTTCGACGGCGACGGCGACCGGATCGGCGTCGTCGATGCGCAGGGCCGCATCCTGTGGGGCGATCAGCTGCTGATCGTGCTGGCGCGCGACGTTTTGAGCCGCCATCCCGGCGCCGCGATCCTCGCCGACGTCAAGGCCAGCCAGGTGCTGTTCGACGAGATCACGCGCGCCGGCGGCGAGCCGGTGATGATGGCCACCGGGCATTCGCTGATCAAGGCCGCGCTGGCGCGGACCGGCGCGCCGCTCGCCGGCGAGATGAGCGGCCATATCTTCTATGTCGAGCGCTATTACGGCTTCGACGATGCGATCTACGTCGCGGTGCGGCTATTGGGCGTGCTGGCGCGCGCCGGCGCGAGCCTCGCCGAGATGATCGACCGTCTGCCGCGCGTCTTCAATACGCCCGAACTCAGGCTGCCGTGCGAGGAGGCGCGCAAATTCACGGTGGTCGACGAGGTGCGCGAGCGGCTGCGGCGGCGCGGCGCCGAATTCGTCGATATCGACGGGGTGCGGGTGCGCACGCCGGACGGCTGGTGGCTGTTGCGCGCTTCGAACACCCAGGCCGTCATCGTCGCGCGCGCCGAGGCGACGAGCGAGGCCGGCCTCGACCGCGTCAAGCAGCAGCTGGCCGCGGAACTCGCGCCGAGCGGTCTGGAGCTGCCCGCGAGCTGACCCCGGCCGGCGCGCCTATCGGCTGGCGAACCGGACGCTGCCCGGCGCCACGACCGAGCATTCGAGCCGCTTGCGGTGCAGTTCGGCGCACGCCGCCTGCGCGCCCCGCGCGGTGAAATGCAACAGGCGGGTGCGATAGAGCCGGTCGTGTCCGGCAGGCGCCAGGATCTGGCGCGGCTTGCCTCGAAGAATCGCCAGCCGCACGACCTTGCGCGCGACGTTTCTGGCGGTCGCTTCGGCACGGAACGCGCCAAGCTGGATCGACCAGTCGTTGCCGCCGCGCGCCTCACGCGCCAGCGGCGCCGCTTCCGCCCGGGTTACCGGAGCCAGGTGCTGCAGCGCTGCCGTGGCGACGTGGTGGAGGAAGCCGGCTTGCTGATGCGCGCTGGCCTCCTCGTGTCGCGCGGGCGCGGGCGCGGCCACCGGCGCCGGCGGCCGCGCGGCGGCAACGGCAAGCGGCGCGCTTTGCGGTGAGGCCGGCCGCCCCGCCGCAAGGATCGCGAAGCCCTGGTCGAGCAGCGATCCCATCTCCTCATCTCGGCTGCGCCAGGTGCGCCCGCCCATGATCACCCCGATCAGCCGGTGCCCGTTGCGCACCGCCGACGACGCCAGATTGAACCCGGAAGCGTTGATGAAGCCGGTCTTGATGCCGTCGGCCCCCGGATACCAGTCGAGCAGATGGTCGTGGCCGTGCACGATTTGACCGCGAAAAGTAAATTCGCGGGTCGAAAAATAGCGGTATTCGCGGGGAAACTGATGATAGAGCGCGAGCGCCAGGCGGGCGACATCGCGTGCGGTCGTGCGGTTCCCCGGTTGATCGGGCAGTCCTGAGGCGTTGTCGTACCAGGTATGGTCCATGCCGAGCTGGCGCGCCTTCAATGTCATCAGGCGCGCAAAATAGGGTTCGCTGCCGCCTAGCCCCTCGGCCAGCACGGTGGCGGCGTCGTTGGCGGATTTGGTGACGATGGCGAGGATCAGGTCGCGTACCGACACGGTCTGCCCCGGGGTCAGCCCGAGCTTGCTCGGCGCCCGGGTGGCGGCGTGCTCGGACACGGTGAACCGCTGGTCGAGGCTGATCCGGCCCTGATTGAGGGCCTCGAACGTCAGATACAGCGTCATCATCTTGGTGAGCGAGGCCGGATAGGTCAGCGTGTCGGCATTCTGCTCGCCCAGCACCTGCCCGGTCTCGGCATCGAGCAGAACCCATTCGAAGATCGGTGCGTAGGCGGCATGCTCGACTGTTTTATGCCAGCGATGCGCCGCCGCCGGCCCCGCAAACGCTCCGGCCAGCACGACCGCAATGACGGCGCCGAGCGCACCCAGCCCGCGAATTGATTGCCACCGCGCGCCCCCGGCACGCATATCCCCTTGCCGTGTCACCATCTCGACTCGCACGCTGCCCCCCACCCCGATGACGGCGCCCCACCCACATTGCACCGTATTCATCAATGCAACCCTAAAAAAAACTCGAGGCGATGTCAAAGAGCCGTCGTCGGATGGCCGAGGTGGCGCTGACAAAGCGAAACAATCGTCGTTGCCTGATCGGGCTTTTTGTCGCGCTGCGCGTGGCCGGCGGGGTCGATCCGCGGATTTCTCCGGGTTGTCCCGACCGGAGGGAGCGGACCAGAACCGCCCCGGCGCGCCAACCTGCCGGCCGAATCGGCGGCCGGCGATGGCCGTGACCAGCGCCCTGCCCGATTGTTGTGCCCCGATTGTTGTGCCCCGATTGTTGTGCATTGCACAAGGACACTTGATCCAGTGATATTCAAAGCCTATGGTATGATTGTGCATCGCACAATTCTGATGGCGGCTGGGTGAGGACGAGATGACCGATGTGAAGCCAAGGCGCGCGCCGCGCGACTCCGGTCAGCGCGAATCCGGTTCGCGGGCGGCGGCTCCGAGCGCAACTTCTGTCCCCGAAATCGTCGCAGCCGCGCCGGAAATGCCGAAAATGCCGGTACCGGTGCCGGTCGAGGTTGCCGCGCCGGCGCCGCCGGCCAGCGCAGCTGTCGCGCCTCCGGAAGTGGCGCCTCCAGAAGTCGCGCCGGCAGAGGACGCAGCAGCGGCGCTGCCGGACGGTACGGCATCGGTTGACGACGCCTGGGCCGCCGTCGTCGCAGCGCAGGCGGCGCTGGCCCGCGGCTTCGAGGAAATCGCCGGCGAAGTCACCGGAATGACCCGCTCGGGTATCGCGGTGACGGCGGATGCGGCGCTCGCCCTGCTCGGAGCGCGGACCTTCGCCGAAGCGGTCGGAATCAATGCCGGGCTGGCCGGGCACCGGGTCGAAGCGATGATCGAGGGTTCGGTCAAGCTGTCC
Source organism: Allostellaceae bacterium (assembly GCA_035534535.1). Classification (GTDB taxonomy): domain Bacteria; phylum Pseudomonadota; class Alphaproteobacteria; order ATCC43930; family CGMCC-115725; genus DATARH01. The sequence continues at coordinate 6,624 of DATLRS010000151.1, forward strand.
GAGATCGGCGTCAAGGCGGTGACCGAAGCATCACAGCCAATCCTGTCTCGTTTCGGCGCCCCGTGGGGCACCACAGGGGGCACGACAGGGGGCGCGACAGGGGGCGCACCAGGGGGTGGCGCCGGCGCGGGGTAGCGAATCGGATGGTTGCCGGATCGCCGGCCGCCGCCGCGCCGCAGCGGCGGGTCGGCGTTTCGCGCCCGGCAATCAATGCCCGTTTGCCGCGGCGCTGGCATCGCTTGTCTCGCCGGAGCGCTTTTGGGAAAGTCGCCCGCGACAGCGCTATCCTGCTGTGTGTGACGTTGACCGACCGGGAGGCGCGTCTGCGATGCCGTCGAAGCCTGGCGCGGCGCCATCCCGGGCGCGCGGTTGTGCCGCCGGCGCGGTGCGGCTGTGTTGCGCGGCCGCGGCCTTGATCGCCGGGCTCTCGACCGCGGCGCCGGCGGCCGAGCCGCCGGCCGCGATGCTGCTCGACCGGCTGTGTGCCGACACGCTGCGCCCCAATGAGGACGAGCGTCTGTTCGGACTGATCAGCACGACGGTGCGCGCGACGATCAAATACCAGGGCGGGGTGTTTTCGCCCGACCTGATTGACGATGCGGTACAGGAGGCGCTCGGCGCGTTGATCGATGGCTGTCCGAAGTTCGCCGCGGCGCCGGGCCCGCAGCGGCTCGGCATGGCGGTCGAGCTGATCGCCGACGCCACGATCCAGCGCCTGCACGACGCCAAGGCCCATTCCAAAGCCCATTCCAAGGCCCATTACAGCAATCGGCAGACCGAGAAGGCGACCGCCGCCGACCTGTCGGAAGAGCTGTCGTCGCGCGAAATCGACACTTGGCTCGACGCCCTGCCGGCCCGCGAACGCACCCTCGCGCTGTTTCTCTACGCCTCGGATTTATCGCGCCAACAAGTCGCCGCCGCGACCGGGCTGCCGCCGCGCGCGGTCGCGGACGGGTTCGGCAAGGCGAAGAGCGACCTGCTGAAATACTATCGCGAGGCATGGGATGTCGCGCCGCCGCCGCCGATCCCGGCGGGGCCGGCGATGGAATACCGCGAGGCGGGACTGCCGCTCGCCGAATTGCTCAAGTCTGACCCGGCCAAGTCTGACCCGGCCAAGTCTGACCCGGCCGCGCCGGCGAGCGCGCATGTCACCGGCATCAGCAGCGACATCTACGCCGGCTGGTCGCTGCTGGGCGAAATCGTCGGGCTGCCGCCCGGCCGCCGCGTTGAGCTCGACGCCCCGATCCTGCTGGTGCCGGACGCGCCCGGCCACAAGCGCATGATCGCCGTCGCACTCGACGAGATCGGCGACCCGCACGACACGCCGCGCCGCTTTCTGATCAAGGCCTACGCGATCGACGCCGACGGCGAAGGCGCCGGATTGCATGACAGCTTCCACCTCGGCGCGGCCACGATCGACAACGCGAAAGCGCTAGCGACGCTGCACAATCGGAGTCTCACCTCGATCGAGATCGCCCGCTGCCTGTGGTACGATTACGGCACGGCCGGCGACCCCGGATTGTGTCGGTTGTAGCGGTCAATCTCAGGCACACCCATGGCGGTCATCGATTCCGACAGCGCCGGCCCGACCTCGCGGATCTATTTCTCGCAGCGGCTGCGGTTGCATTATGTCGATTGGGGCAACCCGACGGCGCCGCCGCTGCTCTTGGTGCACGGCGGTCGCGACCATTGCCGCAACTGGGATTGGCTCGCCCATGCGCTGCGCCGCGATTGGCACGTTCTGGCGCCCGACCTGCGCGGCCATGGCGACAGCCAATGGTCGCCCGACGGCAACTACTCGACCGCCGCCTACGTCTACGATCTGGCCCAGCTGATCCACCAGCAGGAACTGGCGCCGGTCACGATCGTCGCGCACTCGCTCGGTGGCAACATCGCGATCCGCTACACCGGGGTCTACCCGGATCAGGTGCGCCGGCTCGTGGCGATTGAGGGGCTGGGCCCCTCGCCGCGGCAGATGGCGGCGCGCTCGGCGGTTGCGATCGCCGAACGCATGCAGAAATGGGTCGCCGAGCAGCGTGCCCTGTCCGGGCGCCTGCCGCGCCGCTACGCCTCGATCGAGGACGCGCTGAAACGCATGCAGGAGGCGAACGGCCATCTCTCGCCCGAACAGGCGCGGCATTTGACCCAGTACGGCGTCAACCAGAACGAGGACGGCACCTACAGCTGGAAATTCGACAACTACGTGCGCGCCGATTCGCCTTATGGGATGAGCCGCGCCGAAATCCAGGAGCTGTGGGGCCGCATCGTGTGCCCGACCTTGCTGGTCTACGGCAGGGAGAGCTGGGCCCAGAACCCCGAGGCGGACGGCCGCATGCGGCACTTCAAGAACGCCCGCGTCGTGTCGGTCGAAGGGGCCGGACATTGGGTGCACCACGACAAGCTCGCCCTGTTCCTCGACCTGCTGCGCGATTTTCTCTGATTCCCCGACATGCTGTTCCGGCGGCGACACCGCCTCGAAGCGGCCGCGCCCGGGCGCCCTCGCTGGCGCGGCATCCTCGCGCTGCTCGGCCCGGGGCTGATCACCGGCGCCTCGGACGACGATCCGAGCGGCATCGCCACCTATTCGCAGGCCGGCGCGCAATTCGGCTATGCGACGTGCTGGGTGATGCTGTTCACCTGGCCGCTGATGGCGGCGATCCAGGAGATCAGCGCGCGCATCGGCCGGGTCACCGGCAAGGGCATCGCCGCCAACCTGCGCGAGCACTATTCGCTTTGGCTGCTGCGCGCGATCGTGGCGCTGCTGATGGTCGCCAACATCGTCAATCTGGGTGCCGATCTCGGCGCGATGGGCGATGCGCTGCGGCTGCTGGTCGGCGGCCCGAGCGGGGCCTATGTCGTCGTGTTCGCGATGGGCTGCGCCGTCCTGCAGATTTTTGCCCGTTACGCCCGCTACGTCAAAATCCTCAAATGGATGACCCTGTCGCTGTTCGCCTATGTCGCGACCGTCTTGGTCGTCAAGGTGCCGTGGCTTGAGGTGGTCTCCCGGACGCTGCTGCCGGAATTCCAGTGGCGGCAGGATTATATCGTCGTGATCGTCGCCGTGCTGGGCACGACGATCAGCCCCTATCTGTTCTTCTGGCAGGCCTCCGAGGAGGCCGAGGACGAGCGCATCAACCCCGCCGAGCATCCGCTGACCGAGGCGCCCGAGGAGGCGCCCGGCCAGATCCGCCGGATCGAGATCGACACCTATCTCGGCATGGGGCTGTCGAACCTGATCGCGCTGTGCATCATCATCACCACCGCGGCGACATTGCACCAGCACGGCATCACCAACATCCAGACATCGGCGCAGGCCGCCCAGGCGCTGCGCCCGGTCGCCGGGGCATTCGCCTTTGCGGTGTTCGCCCTCGGGATTATCGGCACCGGGCTGTTGGCGATCCCGGTGCTGGCCGGGTCGGCCGCCTATGGGCTCGCCGAGGCAATGGGCTGGCCCGCCGGCCTCGACCGCCGGCCGCGCGACGCCAAGGCGTTCTATGGCACGATCATCGTCGGCACGCTGATCGGCGTGGCGATCAATTTCGTCCATCTCGACCCGATCAAGGCATTGTTCTGGAGCGCGGTGATCAATGGCATCGTCGCCGTGCCACTGATGGTCGTGATGATGTTGATGACGCAGCGGCGCGAGGTGATGGGCGCGTTCACCCTGCCACGGCCGCTGCGGGTCATGGGCTGGCTGTCGACCGCGGTGATGGCGGCGGCGGTCGCGACGATGTTCGCCACCTGGTCGGCCTGAACGGGAATTTTGCCGGCGCCGAGCGCCACGGCCGTGAGCGGGTCGGGATTTTGGTGATATTCATGGCGCACGGTTTGCCGGCGAACGGGAGCGCCGCCATGATTGCCTCTGATGACAAGCTCACGATCTGCTTCGCGCACGTCGCCTACCGCCTGCACGAGCAGTTTGCGGCCCTCGGGACCGGCATCGACAGCTTCGCGGTCCGCGATCCCGAGACGCTGGCCAATCGGGTGGGCGAGGCCGACGTGCTGGTGATCTCCGGGCTTTGGCAGAACGCGCTTCTCGAGCGTGCCAGGAAGCTTTGCTTCATCCAGTCGATTGGCGCCGGCACCGACCAGTTCGCGCGCGAGGCGCTGGCCAAGCGCGGCATCCGCCTGGCCAGCGCCCGTGGCGTCAACGCCCGCGCCGTCGCAGAGCACGCGATGGCCCTGATCCTGGCACTGAGCCGCCGCCTGCCGGAGGCGCGCGACAACCAGGTCAAGCGCGTTTGGCGTGGCATGATCGGCGACCTCGCGCAGCGTGAGGACGAACTCGGCGGCAAGATTCTGCTGGTCGTCGGACTGGGGGATATCGGCGGACGGCTCGCCCGGCTTGCCAAAGCCTTCGACATGCGCGTCATCGGGCTGCGGCGCGATCCCGCCGCCGGCCGCGGCGCAGCCGACGCGGTGCACCCGATGGGGGCGCTGAGATCCCTCCTGCCCGACGCCGATGTTGTCGTCCTGACCTGTCCGCTCACCAGGGACACCGAGAACCTGATCGACGCCGAGGCGCTCGGCCTGATGCGGCCCTCGGCCTATCTGGTCAACGTGGCACGCGGCCGGGTCGTCGACGAGGCAGCGCTGATCGCGGCGCTGGCGGCGCGGCGCATCGCCGGCGCCGGCATCGACGTGACGGCGGAGGAGCCGCTGGCGCCGAGTTCGCCGCTTTGGGGCATGGAGCAGGTCCTCCTGACGCCCCACACGGCCGGCGAGACGCGCCGCTACGAAGCCAATGTGATCGAGATCCTGTGCGACAATCTGGCGCGCCTGCGGCGCGGCGAATCGCACTTGGCCAACCAGGTGGTCTGAGCCTTTGCCGGGCCGGCGCGACTTGCGGAGCCGACTGCGGCCCGCGAAGCGCCCGGCGGGCACTCATCAAGGGGGCTCGCCGCTGCCGCGGCGGCCTGGCGGCAATGCAGGCCAAGGCGATTGCGCGGCGGGACGCGGCGCATCATGCTTTGTGTGAGACAAGAGGAGAAGCGAGATGCACGACATCGTCATTCGCGGCGGCACCATCCTCGACGGCACCGGCGCGGCGGCCTTTGCCGGCGACGTGGCGATCGATGGCGCCGAGATCGCGCAGGTCGGCGGCAAGGCCGGCCCTGCAAAGCGCGAGGTCGATGCAAACGGCTTGCTCGTTACCCCCGGCTGGGTCGATGTCCACACGCATTACGACGGCCAGGCAACCTGGGACCCGGTGCTTGCGCCCTCCTCCTGGCATGGCGTAACGACGATCCTCTTTGGCAATTGCGGCGTCGGCTTCGCGCCGGTCCGGCAGGAGCACCGTGCCGGCCTGATCGATCTGATGGAGGCGATCGAGGACATTCCCGGCACCGCGCTCGCCGAGGGCCTGAACTGGGAATGGGAAAGCTTCCCGGAATATCTCGATGCACTCGAGCGCCTGCCACGCACGATCGACATCGCGGCGCAGATCCCGCATCACCCGCTCCGGGTCTTCGTGATGGGCGATCGCGGCATCAACCGCGATGCCGCGACGCCGGACGACATCGCCGAGATGCGCCGGCTGACCGAGGCGGCGCTGCGCGCCGGCGCGTTCGGCTTCACCACGTCGCGCACCTATTCGCATAAGACCAATGCGGGCGGTCTTGTTCCCGGCCACTTTGCCGAGGAGGCCGAGCTTTACGGCATCGGCCAGGCGATGGCCGCGGCCGGCAGCGGCGCCTTCGGCATGAACAGCGACTTTGTCGACGAGGAAGCCGAGTTCGCCTGGATGACGCGGCTGTCGAAGGAAACCGGTCGGCCGGTCTGGTTTCTGCTGACCGACCGCACCCGGGATCCGGCGCGTTGGCAACGGCTGATGAAAGGCGTCCACGCGGCCCGCGCGCAGGGGGCACAGATCACCGCCCAGGTTGCCGGCCGCCCGATCGGCCTGATCATGGGCATCGCCAGTTCGTTCAACCCGTTCTCGATCCGCCCGAGCTATGTCGCGTTGGACGCGCTGCCGCCGCAGGAGCGGCTGCGCCGCATGCGCGATCCCGACATGCGCCGGCAGCTGCTGTCCGAGGAGCCGTCGGAGCGCCAACTCGCTCGCCTGTCGCAGGCGCGCCAGGACATGGTGGGCCGCTGGGACCGCATGTATGTGATGGCCGGCGCCACCCCCGATTACGAGCCGACGCCGGAAAAGAGCATCGCCGCGATTGCCGCGCGCGGCAATTCGAGCCCGCAGGAGGTCGTCTACGATTACCTGACCGAGGGGCTCGACAGGTTTCTCTTCTTCCCGATCGTCAACTACGCCGACGGCGACCATGCGACGGTGCGCGACATGCTGACCGACCCCGGCACGCTCTTGGGGCTCAGCGACGGCGGCGCGCATTGCGGCGCGATCATCGACGCCAGCGTCCCCTCGTTCATGTTGTCCCATTGGGGGCGCGACCGCCGCCGCGGACCGGGCCTGCCGTTGCCGCTCCTGGTCAAGATGCAGACGAGTGAAACCGCCGATTTCTTCGGCTTCAGCGATCGCGGCCGGCTGAAGCCCGGGCTGCGCGCCGACGTCAATCTGATCGATTTCGAGCGGCTGCGGCTGCACCAGCCGGAGGTGCTGCATGATTTGCCGGCCGGCGGGCGGCGGCTGGTGCAGCGGGTCGATGGCTACCGCGCGACGCTGGTTGCCGGCACGCCGGTCTTCGAGAACGGGACCGACACCGGCGCCCGTCCCGGCCGTCTGGTGCGCGCCGGTCGGTAGGCGGCCGCTGCGGGCGGACCGATCGGACCCCCGGTCCTTCCCCGCGCCTCTTCGCGACGGCGCCCGGGTCGGCCACAATCGCGCGATTCATCCACCTGATCGGACGAGACCGCCCCGATGGCACCGCAGAAGCGCATGATGACGCTGGTCGCCTTCCTGCAGGCGCAGAACTGCTCCAACCTGCCGGGTTCGTGGCGGCATCCGTCGACGGCGCTGGATTTCCTGACGCCGGAATACTACCAGCGCATCGCGCGCACGCTGGAGGACGGCAAGATCCAGATGGCGTTCTTCGACGATCGCCTGGCGCTGCCCGACCTGTACACGGGCAACCATGCCGAGGCGGTGGGCGCCGGCGTGCGGGCCGTGAAAATGGATCCCTCCACCATCATGATGGCGATGGGGATGGTGACAACGCGGCTGGGGCTGGGGGCGACCTATTCCACCACCTATTACGAGCCGTTCCACGTCGCGCGCGTCTTCGCGACGCTGGATTTGATGCTGAAGGGCCGCGCCGCCTGGAACATCGTGACCTCCCTCAACAGCGGGGAGGCGAGGAATTTCGGCCATGTCGAGCACATGGCGCACGATGCCCGCTACGACCGGGCCGACGAGTTCATGGAGGTGGTGCTCGGCCACTGGAACACCTGGGAAGAGGGTGCGCTGATCCTCGACAAGGAGAACAACCGCTTCGCCGATCCGGCGAAGGTGCATCGGCTGGATCATGTCGGGCGGTATTTCCAGTCGCGTGGCCCCTTCAGCGTGCCCCGGTCGCCGCAGGGGCATCCGGTGCTGATCCAGGCCGGGCAGTCCGGCCGCGGCCAGGCCTTCGCCGCGAAATGGGCCGAGCTGGTGTTCGTGATCTTCCACGATCTGGCGGACGGCAAGAAGGAGTACGCCTCTTTCAAGGCCGCCGTCGCGGCCGCCGGGCGCGATCCGGCTCGCGTACGTGTCGCACCGGCCTGCTACGTGTGCGTCGGGGAGAGCGAGGCGGTGGCGCAGGAAAAACGCGCGGTCATCGAGGCGACGGCGCGCGAGGTGGACGCGCTGGTGCTGATCTCCGAGGTGCTCAACTACGATTTTGCCACGAAGCCGATCGACGAGCCGTTCAGCGACGAGGAACTGGCTGGGTTCTCCTTTCAGGGGTTCCGCAACCGGGTGATCCAGCATTCCGGCAAGAAGAACCCGACGGTGCGCGATTTCATCAACGTCTCCGGCCGCGGCACGGTCAAGGAGCACGTGATGTTTTGCGGCAACCCCAAACAGGTGGCCGATCAGATGGAGGAATGGTTCACCGCCCCGGCCTGCGACGGGTTCGTGCTGGCGGCGACCAGCATGCCGGGCGCCTATGACGAGGTGGTGCGCCTCTTGGTGCCGGAGCTGCAGCGCCGCGGCCTCTTCCAGAAGGACTATGCCGGCCCGACCCTGCGCGAGAATCTGGGCCTCCCGATCCCGCGCGCCGCCGACTGGCATGCGGCGCGCCGGACGCCCTCAGCCCGGCACCTCTAAGCAGAATTGCTCGGCGCGATCCACATTTCCCCTTTCCGCCCTTCAGGGGCCTCCGGGGGCGGAGAGGGAGTGGACGAGGCAGAACGCCGTTCCGGGGCAGAATATCGCTGGTCCCACGGTCGCGAAACCTCGCGCATCCCCGGCCGCTATTTCACGAGCAGGGCGATGCCACTGAGCAGAACGAGACCGCCGACAAACCGAGAAAACGCCTGAACGCTGAACCACCGTGCCAGCCGGTCTCCCACCCAGGAGCCGACGATCACCAGCGGCAATCCGAGCGCCAGCAGACTGATCGCCGAACCGCCGTAAAGCCCATAGCTGGCATATCCGCCGATGCGCGCCGCTCCGCCAATCAGCACGACGGCGCTCATCGTGACGCGGAAGGCGTCCCTCCGCAGCCGCAAAATATTGAAATAGACAACATAGATCGGCCCGACCCCGCCGCCGAACAACGCGCTGAACAGACCTCCGAGGATTCCGACCACTGCCGCCAACAGACCATGCCAGCGCGCCGCCAATACCGGAGAAGCGTTAGCCTTCCACAAAGCATGAAGGGAATAGACGATCAAAAATACCCCTAAGCCGCGGCGCAGCGAACGCTCGTCCAGAAATCGTATAAAGTAAAAGCCCATCCCAATACCGATTATTGTATAGAACTCAAGAACGGCAAACTGGCGCCAGGCGATATGACGCCAGTCGCGGCCGACTTGCCCCACCGACGTGAGGGTGGTGAGGGCGGTCGCCACCGACACGGCGGTCGATACCGGCAGGATGAAGGCAAGCATCGGCACGGCAATCAATCCCGCGCCAAATCCCGCCGCGCTGCGAACCGCAAACGCCCCGATCAGCACCAGCACGTAGAACGCAAGGCCGACAGACGATAAGGAGGCCATTCTCAGGGTTTCCGGCCCCTTTTAGGCGGGCCGCGAGGGCGATGAACCGGAACCGCCCCCCGCTCTTCGAGCTCGGCGGGGGACGTGCGAAGCGTGATTTTGGGGATTGCGGATTGCGGCTTAAGCCACGGTATTGCGCGGCACGTCCTTGAACGGCCGGTCGGTATCGCCGGTCCGTTCGCGCGGCATCTTCAACACCCGTTCGCTGATGATGTTGCGCTGGATCTCGTCGGTGCCGCCGGCAATCGAGGTCGCCGGCACCGACACCAGGATTTCCGCCAGCACCCCGTTCATCGGGCTGTCATCGCCGGTCAGCAGCGCGTCCGGCCCCAACAGCGAGGTATGAATGCGGGCTGCCGCGCGGGCGATAAGGCTCGACGCCAGCTTGCCAAGAGACCCTTCGGGGCCTTGCGGCCGCCCCTCTTCCTGCGCGGTACGAGCCCGCCGCGCGGTCCATTCGGCGGCCTTCGACATGACCAGCACCCGGGCGATCTCCTGCCGCAGCACCGGATCGTCGATCTTCCCGGTCGCGCGCGCCCGTTCCAGGATCAGATCGACGCGGCCGGCACGCTGTGGATACCATTTGTAAGGCTCCATCGTCGTGCGGATTTCCTCGCGCTCCTCATCATAGGCACGGCCCGGCTTGTCGGATGCGATCGCCCAGCTGCGCAGCCCGTCGGCGCCGCGACGCTCGTGCATCAGCGTGGTGGTGGTTACCGCCCAGCCGTTGCCGACCTCGGAGACCAGAAATTCCGGCTCGACCTTGGCATCCGTCATGAACACCTGGTTGAACGACGCATGGCCGTTCATCTGCCGCAGCGGCTGCACCGTCACACCCGGCTGCTTCATATCCAGGATGAAATACGACAGGCCCTGGTGCTTTTTCTGGTCCCAGTCGGTGCGCGCCAGCAACAATCCCCAATCCGCCTTCTGCGCGCTGGTGGTCCACACCTTCTGCCCGTTGACGACCCATTGATTGCCGCGGAAATCGGCCCGCGTCACCGCCCCGGCCACGTCCGATCCACTGCCCGGTTCGCTGAACAACTGGCACCAGGTGTCCTCGCCGGTCAAAATGCGCAGCAGGAACTTCTCCTTCTGCAGGTCGGTGCCGTGCGCCAGGATGGTCGCCGCGGCCAGGGTGCGGATGCCGACCTTGGCGACGCCGATCGCACCGACGCGCTTGAACTCCTCCTCGACCACCGGCACGAGGCCGACCGGAAGATCGCGGCCATACCAGCGTGACGGCCAATGCGGCACGCCCCAGCCCGATTCGGCCAGCTTGCGACGCCATTCGATGAGCCCGTAATCCGGGGTCCAGTTCGCTTCCAGCCAGGCGCGGATCTCGGCGCGAACCGAGGCTTCGGTGATCTCGGTCATGTCATGCTCCCTCACGCCGGCCAGTGCTGCAGCATCCGTTCACGATGATAACCGGCATCGCCCAGCAACACCTCGGAGCTTTTCGCCCGCTTGAACCAAAGATGCGTGTCATTGTCCCAGGTGAAACCGATGCCGCCATGGATCTGCACCGCATGGATGGCGGTCTGCATATACGTCTCGCTGGCACAGGCTTTGGCGAGATGGGCGTTGGCCACCGCGTCGTCATCGCCGTCATCCAATGAGGCGGCCGCGTAATACGCCGCCGATTTGGCCAGCTCCACCTCCAGCAGCATATCGGCCTGCTTGTGCTTCATCGACTGGAACGAGGCGATGGGCTTGCCGAACTGCATGCGCATCATCGCATAGGCCAGCGCATCCTCCCGCAGCCGGTCGGCGCCGCCGACCATTTCGTTGGCGAGGCACACCGACGCCTCGACCATCGTGCGGGCGAACGGGGCGGCCGCACCGCCGGCCGCCCCTAACGGCGTCGCCAGGACGTCCTTGAACTCCAGGCGGGCCAATTTCCGCGTCGAGTCCATCGATTTCAGAGAGCGCCGGGTCAGACCGCCCGCCGTGCCATCAACCGTGAACAGCGACAGACCCTGCGGCGCGCGCGCCAGCACGACGATCAGCTCGGCGGTGTGGCCGTCGACCACATAGGTCTTGTGGCCGTTCAGCAGGGTTCCGCCATCCGCGTCGGTTGCGGCCAGCGCCGTGCCGTCGGCATCCCACCGTCCATTGTCCTCGACCCAGGCAAGGGTCGCGTTCGTCGCGCCGGCGGCGATTCCGGGCAGCAGCGCGTCTTTCTCCGCCTCGGTCCCGGCATTGAGGATGGCACCGGCGGCCAGCACCGTCGTCGCAAAGAACGGCGCGCACAGCAGGGCACGCCCCATTTCCTCCAGCACGATGCACTGCTCGCCAAAGCCGAAACCGTAGCCGCCATAGGCTTCCGGGATGCGGATCGCGGTCAGGCCAAGTTCGGCGTTGATCGAGCGCCAGCCGGCGCCTTCGTAGCCCTCATCGGTTTCCATCAATCGCCGCACTTCCTTCGTCGGCGATCGGTTCGCCAGGAGGCGGCGCAGATTGGCGCGGAACTCTGCCTGCTCGCCGGAAAAGCTGAACTTCATGCAACTGCTTCCCTCTGCGGTATCGGGTCATCGGCGCCCGAATTGGAAAGACGCTGCGTACTCCTTTAGCAGGATAGCCCGGCCGTCGCATGGTTTGCGGCCACGTCCCGGCGCAAAACCGTACGGTGCCGATCGAGCCTCTCCCAGGCGCAGCGGAGCGCGCCCCGCTCGACGGCGATTTTTTCCTGCCGCCGGGTATGATGATCCAAATTTGACAGGAAGATTTGGTGGAGCCGAGGGGGATCGAACCCCTGACCTTCGCATTGCGAACGCGACGCTCTCCCAGCTGAGCTACGGCCCCAACCACTCGACAATGGCGCGTCGATAAGTGCCCCGGATGCTGCCGGACCGAGGCGGGCGGACTATGGGGAAGGCCCCCTGCGCTGTCAAGCCGCCGGCCCCCGACCCTGCGGCCGGGGTTGGGCCGGGGGCAACGGGCGGCGTGCGCCAGCTTGCGAGCGTCCCCGCGCCCGGCTAGGGTCGCCCGGGGCGGTTTGGCGGGGGCTTCTTGATGTATGGTAATCCGTTCGTCTGGCTGATCGAGACCCTGGTTGAGATCTATATCTGGCTCTTGATCGGCCAAGCCATCCTCAGCTGGCTGCTCGCCTTTGGCGTCGTCAATCGCTACAACCGCGCCGTGTCGCTGATCAGCGATCTGTTGTATCGGATTACCGAGCCGGCGTTGCGGCCGATTCGCGCGGTGCTGCCGAGTTTCGGCGGGATCGACATCTCGCCGGTGGTGCTCATTCTGCTGCTGATGTTTATCGAGCGTTTTCTGCTCTACTACATTGCCCCCTATCTGTGACCTGCCGCTCACCGCCGCGGCCGACGGGGTGCGCGTCGCGGTCCAGCTGAGGCCGCGGGCGCGCGACGACCGGATTGACGGGGTGGTGCAGCGCGCCGACGGCAGGCCGGTCCTGCGGGTCTCGGTTACCGCGCTGCCGGCCGAGGGTCGCGCCAACGCGGCGCTGTTGCAGCTGCTGGCGCGGGAATGGCGCGTGCCGCGGCGCGATATCGCGCTGGTCGGCGGGCAGAAGAGCCGCAGCAAGATCGTGCATGTCGGTGGCGATACGCCGGTGCTGTTGCGGCGCCTGCGCAGCGCGCTCGCCGCGCTGCCGCGCTCGTGAGCGCCGGAGCTAGGGGTTCGCCGAGGAGTTCGCCGAGGAGTTCGCCCCGGACTTTATCGCTGACCGGGGCGCCGCCACCCGGCCGCGCCGTCGCGCAGGTTGCTGCGCCCCCTCGGGGTCTCATTTGCGATCTCATTTGCGGCCGCTTGGGCGTCCTGCCGCGCTTTTTGGGCGAGGTATTCTTCTTTCCAGGGCAGGTGATCGACCGGCGGCAGATATCCCTGGGCGATATAGCGCGCCTCCTCCAGCGGCAGGTCGATGCCGTCGTCCTCGACCCGCACATCGTTGGGCTGGCCGCCAACGCCGAGAATGCGATAAATGCCGCGCCGCATCGCCCTGTCCCCGCTCTGCTCGTCTGACTATATGGGGACCCCGGCGGCGACGCCGGCATGTTTTCTTAACCCTGCTCGCGCCGGGCGGCAAGGCGCAGGCGCAGCGCCTGCAGGCGGATGAAGCCGGCCGCATCTTGCTGGTCGTAGACCTGGTCTTCCTCGAAGGTGACGTGGGCCAGACTGTAGAGGCTCGTCGGCGACTGCCGGCCGACGACCCGCGCCAGCCCCTTATAGAGCTTGAGCCGGACCCGGCCTTCGACCCGCTCCTGGCTCTTGTCGATCAGCGCCTGCAGCATCTCGCGCTCGGGCGAAAACCAGAAACCGTTATAGATCAATTCGGCATAGCGCGGCATCACCTCGTCCTTCAGGTGCATCGCGCCGCGGTCGAGGGTAAGGCTTTCGATGCCGCGATGCGCCGCGGCGAGGATCGTGCCGCCCGGGGTCTCGTAGACACCGCGCGATTTCATGCCGACAAAGCGGTTCTCGACGAGATCGAGCCGGCCGATGCCGTGCCGGCCGCCCAATTCGTTGAGCCGCGTCAGAAGCATGGCCGGCGACAAGGCCTCGCCGTCGACCGCAACGGGATCGCCGCGCGCGAAATCAACTTCGACATATTGCGGCTGATCGGGCGCCGCTTCCGGCGCCACGGTGCGGCTGTAGACGTATTCCTCGGGCTCGACCCACGGGTCTTCCAGCACCTTGCCCTCGGCCGAGATGTGCAGCAGGTTGGCATCGACCGAAAACGGCGCCTCGCCGCGCTTGTCGCGGGCGATCGGGATCTGGTGCCGGTCGGCGTAATCGATCAGGCGGGTGCGTGAATTGAGGTCCCATTCGCGCCACGGCGCGATGACCTTGATGTCGGGGGCGAGCGCGTAATACGCCAGTTCGAAGCGCACCTGGTCGTTGCCCTTGCCGGTGGCGCCGTGCGCGACGGCATCGGCGCCGACCAGGCGCGCGATCTCGATCTGCCGCTTGGCAATGAGCGGCCGCGCGATCGAGGTGCCGAGCAGATATTGCCCCTCGTAGAGCGCATTGGCGCGGAACATCGGGAAGACGAAATCACGCACGAACTCCTCGCGCAGATCGTCGATGAAGATCTCGCGCGCCCCCATCATCTCGGCCTTCTCGCGCGCCGGCTCCAGCTCCTCGCCCTGGCCCAGATCGGCGGTGAACGTGACGACCTCGCAGCGATAGGTCTCCTGCAGCCAGCGCAGAATGACCGAGGTGTCGAGCCCGCCCGAATAGGCGAGCACGACTTTTTTCACCGCATCAGCCATCGACTTTGCCTCGTTCAAAGACCCTCACCCGCCTCGCTGCGCTCGGCACCCTCTCCCGCATTGCAGGAGAGGGGAACCGCTCGCGCCAGCGAGCGGTGGGTGAGGGTCGCTGGCGTCGCGCCGGCTCTAATTCAATTCTGCGGCAGCGGCAATTCTTTCCGACTGGACGGGCGCCGAGGAGCGCCGCGCCCGCACGCTGTCGGATTTGAGCTGGCCGCAGGCGGCCAGGATGTCGCGGCCGCGCGGGGTGCGGACCGGCGCCGAATAGCCGGCGGCGAAGACGATGTCGGAGAACGCCGCGATCGCCGCCTCGGTCGAGCATTCGTAGGGCGCGCCGGGCCACGGATTGAACGGGATCAAATTGACCTTGACCGGGATGCCCTTCAGGAGCCGCACCAGTTCGTGCGCTTCGGCCGGACTATCGTTGACCCCTTTCAGCATCACGTATTCGAAGGTGATGCGGCGGGCATTGCTCGACCCTGGATAGTTGCGGCAGGCCTCGAGTAATTCCTTGATCGGATATTTCCTGTTGAGCGGCACCAGCCGGTCGCGCAATTCATCGGTCACGGCATGCAATGACACCGCGAGGTTGACCCCGAGCTCTTCGCCAACGCGGGCGATCACCGGGACGACGCCGGCGGTCGACAGGGTGATCTTGCGGCGCGAGATCGCCAGCCCCTCCGGGTCCATGACGATCTTCAGGGCGGCGGCGACATTGCCGTAATTGTAGAGCGGCTCGCCCATGCCCATCAGCACGATGTTGGTCAGCTGGCGATGGTCGGGCGGCGACGGCCATTCGCCCAAGGCGTCGCGCGCCACCATGACCTGGCCGACGATCTCGGCGGCGGTCAGGTTGCGCACCAGCCGCTGCGTGCCGGTGTGGCAGAACGTGCAGTTGAGGGTGCAGCCGACCTGCGAGGAGACGCACAGCGTGCCGCGGTCCGTTTCGGGGATGTGGACGGTCTCGGCCTCTTGCAAATCGGCGAACTGCACCAGCCATTTGCGGGTGCCGTCGCGGGAGGTGAGCGCGCGGGCGATGTCCGGCCGGCGCAATTGGTAGTTGGCCGCGAGCGCCTCGCGGAACCCCTTCGCCAGATTGGTCATCAGGGCAAAGTCGGTGGCGCCGCGGTGGTAGATCCAATGCCACAACTGGCGGGCGCGGAACGGCGCGGCGCCGAACGCCGCCATTTCCGCGGTCAGCGCTTCCCGGCCGATCCCGACCAAGTTGCGCGGCGCTGCGCCGGCAGGAGAATCGCTCGATGACATGACGGGCATATAGGGTCAGGAATGGTGCGGCGCGTGATGGACGTCGTGTTTGCGGTGGTGCTCCGCGCGGGGGTGGTGAAGCGCGCGCGGGCGGTGGTGCGGTTCCTCGCGCTTGATGCCGCAGGCCTTGTCGATCGCCGCCAGCGCCTTGGAGAACCCGGCGAGCGAATAGATGTCGGTGGTTGCCGGGCCATGCTGCGGCGTGCCCTTGGCCACCGCCCGGCCGGCCCCGGCAAGTGCTGTCACGATCGTGCTGTCGAGTTCCGAGCTGCGCGCCCAGGCGCTGTCGCCATTGGTGAACAGCTCGAACTTGCGCGGGCCGATCTCGAGCCCCACGTCGCTGCCGTCCTTCAGCGGATAGCCTTCGACAAAGCTGACGACATTGGCGATGTGTTCCGCCGGGCGATGCGTCACCATCGCCATCGGCGCCTCGCGGGCGAGGTGGGCCGGCTCGCTCTTCTGCGGCGGGCCGGCGAGGTAGCACACCCGGCCGGTCTTGTCCTCGGCCTCGTAGGCCGTCCACGAATCGTATGTGCCAAGCGTCCGCGCCGCCGCAACGGCCGGTTTGGCGGCGGCGGTGTCATGCCTGTCGCGCCGGGCCTCGGCCGGCGAAAGCACGCCCAGCGCCGCGGCGACTGCCAGCGCGCCGCACAGAACACACCGGTATTTGATCATTGCCTCACCATAGCCGCAGATGCCCCGGAATGCCACTCGACCCGCCCCCTCATGCGGCATGTGCGACGTTTCCGCAATGCCCTCCCCACGCGCCGCAAAACCGGGCAAGATGGCGGCGCATGGACGAGATCACGATCCGCCCCGCCCGCCCGGGCGACGCCCGCCGCATCGCGCGGCTCGATGTCGAGACCTGGCGGGCCACCTACGCGGGCATCCTGGCGACGCCGTTTCTGGTCGGCCTGTCGGCGCAGCGGCGCGAAGTCGGCTGGATGACGGTCATTGAGCGCGAGCCGCGCGATGTGCGGGTTGCCGTCGACAATGACGGCGACATCCTCGGCTTCGGCAGCTGCGGGCGCAGCCGCGCCGGCGCCGAATACGGCGGCGAGGTCTTCACCCTCTATGTCGCGCCGGACTGGCAGAATCAGGGGATCGGCCGGCGGCTGCTGTTCGCGCTGTTCGAGCGGCTGGTGGCGCAGGGCTGCGGCTCGGCGATCATCTGGGTATTGCGCGATAACCCGGGCCGCTTTTTCTACCAGCGGCTCGGCGGGCGCGAGGTGCGGCACAAGATCTTCGCGGTCGGCGGCAAGCGGACCGAGGCAGCCGGTTATGCCTGGCGCGACCTGCCGCGCTTTCTCGAAAGCACGGCGCGCGCCGACGGCACCCCGGAACCCTGACGCCACCCCTAACGCCCCGGCTATGGCACGCGCACCGGCCCGTCGATGGGCCGGCCGGCCGGCAGGCTGCCCTCCTGCCAGCGCCCGGCTTTCTTCAGCGCTTCGACGACCTCGGGCGGCATGTATTTCGCGTCGTGCTTGGCGAGGATGGTGCTGGCGGCGAAGACGCCGTCGGGTTGCAATTTCCCCTCGGCGACGACGCCCTGGCCCTCGCGGAACAGATCGGGCAGGGCGCCCTCATAGACCACCGCGATGTCGCGCTTGCCGTCGGTGACGCGGAAATCGACGCCGCGCCCGTCATCGACATGCTTGACGGTGTGCATCTCGACGAGCCCGCCGATGCGGATGCGCCGGCCGGGGCCGATCGCCTTCGCGGCAAGCTCGCTCGGGCTGTAGAAGAAGACAAGATCGTCGCTGAACGCGGCGAGCACCATCGCGGTCGCCGCGCCGAGCAGGCTGAGCCCGACCACCAGGGCCAGGAGCCGCCGCCGCTTGCGGGTCATTCGCGGCGGCCGAGCTGCTGTTGCAGGCGCGCCAGCTCGGTGCTGCTATGCCGGTGGCGCTGCCAGCAATAGAGCACCAGGCCGCCCAACACGAGGCACGTCACCCCATAGGCCGGCCAGACATAGACCGCGTAGCCCCCCATCGCCAACCAGCGGGCGATCGCGCTCGTCACGGCGTCACCGCCAGACCGGGTGCGCCGCCGGCATTGGCAGCCGCCGGATCGGCGGCGCGCGATGCCGGCTGGGCGTAGAGGCGCAGGGCGTGGGCCTTGCGCGCGTTGAGCGCGGTGCGCATGCGCAGCAGCAGCAGCCACCCGAACAGCAGCCAGAACCCGATCGTCATGACGAACAGCGGCAGCAGCATCGAGATATAGATCGTCGGGGCGCCGAGGCGCAGCACGCTGGCCGGCTGATGCAATGTGTTCCACCAATCGACCGAGAATTTGATGATCGGCAGGTTGACGACGCCGACCAAGGCCAACAGCGAGCCGGCGCGCGCACCGCGGCTCTGATCGTCGAACGCGTTCACCAGCGCGATATAGCCCAGATAGAGAAAGAACAGCACCAGGACCGAGGTCAGCCGCGCGTCCCATACCCACCAAGTGCCCCACATCGGCCGGCCCCATAGCGAGCCGGTCGCCAGGCACACCGCGGTGAACGCGGCGCCGATCGGCGCCGCCGCCTGGGCCGCAATCTCGGCCAGCGGATGGCGCCAGACGAGGAAGGTGGCGCTGGCGACCGCGACGAACAGATACACCGACAATGCCATCCACGCCGCCGGCACATGGATGAACATGATGCGGACGCTTTCGCCCTGCTGGTAATCGGGCGGGGCAAAGACCAAGGCCCAGACGAGGCCGATCGCGATGACGACCGCGCTCGCGGCACCGAGCCAAGGCAACGCGGTGGTGCTGGCGCGCATGAAGCGCGCCGGGTTGGCCAAGCGAGTCAGCATGCGACGCCTTTCTCGATCAGGTGCGATCACTATAATACAGCCGCGCCTCGCCGTCAGTGCGGCGCGGCGTCATCGTCGCGCGGGCCGGGCGCGGCCGCAAAAGCTTGGCGCTTCTTAACACTCGCCGGCGCAGAATTCGCCCCCGCCGCGTCGGGGAGGCAAAATGTCCGCGACCACCACGAAATTGCTGCACCGGGCCGCGTTGGGCGTGCTGGCCGTCTGCCTCGGGTCGGCGGCGATGACGGCAGCTCCCGCCGCCGCGCGAGAACACCGATCGCATCGAGTACTGCTCGCCTTTCAGCGGGAACATCCCTGCCCCTCGACCGGCCGGACGCGCGGTCGCTGCCCCGGTTACTGGAAAGATCACATTCGACCGCTCGCCTGCGGCGGACCGGACGCCGTCGCCAATCTGCAATGGCAAACGATCGCGGCGGCGAAGGCCAAGGACAAGGACAAGTGGGAGCGAAACCCCTGTTGACCGGCGCCGTCACCTGACCGCTACTCAAGCGCCTGGCGCAACGCCGCGGCGGTGGCGAACGGCGCCAGCGGCAGGGCGGCGAGGCTGACCGCGCCAAGCAGCAGCAGGTGGGCGCGGGCGCCTTCGGCGGTCAGGATCGCCTCGACCGCGCCGGTGCCGAAGATCAACGGCGGCAGATAAAGCGGCAGCACCAGCAACGCGACCAGCACGCCCGGCCGCCTCGCACCGAGCGTCAGGGCCGCGGCGATCGAGCCCAGGAGGCTCAAGGCCGGCGTGCCGATCAACAACCCGAGCACCAGCACCGGGATCGCCGTCGGGTCGAGATCGACGAACACCGCGAGGACCGGGCTGATCAGCGTCAGGGGCAGGCCGGTCGTGACCCAATGCGCCGCGACCTTGGCCAGCACCGCCAGCTCGAGCGGCGCCGGCGACAGGGCGATCAGGTCGAGCCCGCCATCGGCGTGATCGGCCGCGAACAGCCGGTCGAGGCTCAGCACCGCGGCGAGCAATGCCGCCACCCAGATGATCCCCGCGGCGATCCGCCCGAGCAGTTCCGGTTCAGGGCCGACGCCAAACGGAAACAGCAGCACGGCCAGCACAAAGAACCCGAGCACCAGCCCCACTTCGCCGCCCTGGCGCAGCGCGAGCCGCAGGTCGCGCCGGAACAGCCCGAGAAACGCCCCCATCACCACGCCATCACCACAAGGCCGCCAGGGCCTGTTCGGGCGGCGCGGCAAATTCGTCGAGCACGATCACCGCGGCGTCCGGCACGGCGAGCGGCTGATGCGTCGCGATCGCCACCCGGCCGCCCGCCGCGCGGTGCTCGGCGATCACCGTTGTGAGCCGCGCCTCGCCGTCGCTGTCGAGCGCCGCGGTCGGCTCGTCGAGCAGCCAGATCGGCGCCGGCGTTGCGACCAGACGGGCGAGCGCCAGCCGCCGCCGCTGCCCGGCCGACAGCCAGCGGCACGGCCAATCGGCGACGCCGGCCAGCCCGAAGGTCTCCAGCGCCGCCGCGATCGTCATCGCCGGCGCCGCGCTCTCGCGCAATGCCGCCCAGAAGCCGAGCATCTCGCGCGGGGTCAGCGCCGGCTTGCTCGCATCGAGATGCCCGACATAATGGATCAGCGCGCGGTAATGTGCCGCATCCTGCGCGACCGGCAGGCCATCCCACAGCAGGCGGCCGGAGAACGGCGTCAGCAGGGTCGCGAGCAGCCGCAACAGGCTCGACTTGCCGCTGCCGTTGCTGCCGGTCAGCAGCAGCGCCCCGCCCGTCTCCAGCCGGCAATCGAGCCCGGCAAAGACCAGCCGCTCGCCGCGCCGGCAGGCCAGGCGCTCGGCGACCAGTTCGGGATCGGTGGGCCGGGTCCGATGCACGCCGTTCAGAGCAGACCGCAGCCGCCCAGCGCGCCGCCGGCGGCGACGAGCCACAGCGGGTTCACCCGGGGATGCAGCATCAGGCAGGCGGCGGCGAGCGTCACCGCGGCGCTCGCCCATCCAACATCGCCGACGCGCGCCATCGCATAACCGCCGGCGATCACCAGGCCGATCGTCACCGGCACAAGCCCGCGGCGCAGGCGTCGCTGCCAGGCCGCGTCGCGAAACCGGTCCCACAGCCGGAAGGCCGCGAAGGCGAGCGTGCAGGAAGGGCCGAAGGTCGCCAGCGCCCCCGCCGCTGCGGCCGGGACGCCACCGACCTTCCAGGCAATGAGGCTCATCAAGAGGATCATATTGGGCCCGGGTATCGCCTGGACGATCGCGAAACAATTGGAGAAATCCTGGTCGCTGATCCAGCCGTGCGTCACCACGACGAACTGCCGCATATCCGGCAATACTCCAGGCGTGCCGCCGAAGCTGATCAGCGACAGCAACGCCAGATGCCCGAGGAGTGTCGCGGCCGGAGCGGTCATGCGGCGCCCGCTGCCGCCCGGCCGGCGATGGCGACGCTGAGCGGAAGCAGCACGACCACGACAATCAGCAGCGGCAATTTGGCGACGGCCAAACCGGCGAAGGCAAGCGCGCAGAACAGCAGCGCCGCCGGCCGCCGCCGATGCGGCATCAGCAGCCGGATGCCGGTGCCGATGATCAGGCCGGCGGCGGCGGCGGAGATGCCGCGCAGCACGTCCTGCAAAAGGCCGTTATGCGCATGGCTGAGCAGGAGGGCGCCGAGCGAGAAGCCGAGAATGCACGGGATGACGGTGAAGCCCGCCAGCGCCGCCAGCGAGCCGGCAAGCCCGCGGAACTTCGCGCCGACGCAAACCGTCAGGCTGACGACGTTGGGTCCGGGGAGAAATTGGCAGAAGCTCAACAGTTCGGCGAATTCCTGGTCGGTCAGCCAATGCTGCCGTTCGACGACCATGCGGCGCACCCACACCAGGGGTCCGCCAAAGGCACACAGCGAGACCTTCAGGAACGCGACAAACAGCGAGTGCAGCGTGACCGGCCGGACGGGATCGTCGGTCGCGCCGACGACGGCCACGCGCCCTCCCGCGCCGGTCAGGCGAAGGCTCGTGCGAACGCGGCGGCGACGGCGCGCTGTGCGTTCGTCGCGTCGTCGACCGCCGGGACCATGCCGAGGAAGCCGTGGATCATGCCGGGATATTCGCGGTACTCGACCGCGACGCCAGCCTGGCGCAACGCCGCCGCATAGCGCTCGCCGTCATCGTGCAAGACGTCGCACTCGGCGGTGACGACGACGGCCGGCGCGACCCCGGCGAAGCTCGCCGCCTTGATCGGCGAGGCGCGCCAATCCTCGGCATCGGCCGGACTGCGCAGATAGTGGCCCTGGAACCACACCATCGCGGCGCGGGTCAACAACCCGTAGCCCTCGGCGAATTTCTGGTAGCTGGGGGTGCTCAGCGTGTAGTCGGCGATCGGATAGACCAGCGATTGCAGCCGCAGCGCCGGGCCGCCCTTGTCGCGCGCCAGCAGCGCCATGACGGCGGCGAGGTTGCCGCCGGCGCTGTCGCCATGGACGCCGAGCCGCTGCGGATCGGCGCCGAGGCTGGCGGCCTCGGCGTAGAGCCACTCCAGCGCCGCGAACGAATCCTCGACGGCGGCCGGGAAGCGGTGCTCCGGCCCCATCCGGTAATCGACCGAGACAACCAGTGCCGCCGCGCCGGCGCACAGGTTGCGGGCGATCAGATCGTGCGTGTCGAGGCTGCCGATGACGTGCCCGCCGCCGTGGTAATAGGCGATTGCCGGCAACGGGCCGGTGGCGTTCGGCCAATAGAGACGCAGCTGGATGCGGCCGGCCGGCCCGGCGATCGTGCGATTCTCGACGCGCGCGACCGGCAGGGGCTCTGCCTTGCGGCTGTTGGCGGTCTCCTCCATCTGGGCGCGCGCCGCGGCGGGGGTCAGCTCTTCGATCGGCCGCAACCCGGCCTTCTCGATTGCCGCGATGGCTTGGACGATCTGAGGATGCAAACTCGGCATGCGACCTCCCATGGGACCTCGGGTGGCAAGGCGCGCGATGGTAGCGCCCGCGGCGTCCGCCTGACCAGCCCTCGTCAACCGCGGCGGCGGGCGCCACTCGCGATGACAACAAAGCGGCCCTCCGCTACGATGCCGCCCCGGACAAGGACATCGCCGTGCCATCTGCCGCAAGCCCGTTCCGCCTCGACGGCAAGACCGCGCTGGTGACCGGCGCCGGCCGCGGCATCGGCCGCGCCGTCGCGCTGGCGCTGGCCGAAGCGGGCGCCGAATTGCTGCTCAACAGCCGCACCCCGACCGAGCTCGAGGCGCTGGCGCGCGACATCATGGCGCGCGGCGGGCGGGCCCGGACGCTGCCGTTCGACGTGACGGACAGCGAAGCGGCGCGTGCCGCGATCGCCGCGCTGCCGCGCCTCGATATTCTCGTCAACAATGCCGGGGTCAACCGGCCGCAACCCTTTCTCGCGGTCGACGAGGCGACGCTCGACCGCATGCTGGCGCTCAACGTCAAGGCCGCTTTTGTCGTGGCGCAGGCGGCGGCGCGCCACATGGTCGCGGCCGGCGCCGGGGTTATTATCAACATGAGTTCGCAGATGGGCCATGTCGGCTCGGAGCGCGACCGCACCGTCTATGTGATGACCAAGCACGCCCTCGAAGGGCTGACCAAGGCGATGGCGGTCGAATTGGCGCCGCGTGGCGTGCGCGTCGTCTCGATCGCGCCGACCTTTGTGCTGACGCCGCTGTCGCAGCCCTTTCTCGACGACCCCGCCACCCGCCAATGGATCCTCGACCGCATCCCCCTGGGCCGCCTCGGCACGGTCGAGGAGGTGGCAAACGCCGTCCTCTTCCTCGCCTCCCCCGCCGCCAGCCTCGTCACCGGCTCCGCCTTGCTCGCCGACGGCGGCTGGACCGCGTGGTGAGCG
>DATLRS010000152.1:0-5116 GCA_035534535.1 Allostellaceae bacterium
TGCGACATCGAGGCCGGCATGGCGAAGCTCCTCGCGGCGCGCGTCGCTTGGGCCAATGCCGACAACGCCTTGCAGATCCACGGCGGTAACGGCTACGCGCTCGAATACCCGATCAGCCGGGTGCTGTGCGACGCGCGCATCCTCAACATCTTCGAGGGCGCCGCCGAGATCCAGGCCCAGGTCATCGCCCGCGGCCTCTTGTCCGGGCGGAATTGAGTTCAATCTGCCGGCGGCCGCGATCATAGTCCCGCGATGACAACCTTTCTCACGGTCCTCCTCGTCCTTGCCATGCTCGGCGTCCTCGGCGCGCTGGGCTTTGGCGTCGCGAACATGATCCGCGGCGGCAGCGCGCAGCGCTCGAACAAGTTCATGCAGGCCCGCGTCGTGATGCAGGGGATCGCGCTGTTGGTCCTCGCGCTGCTGATGATGCTGGGCAGCCACCGCTGACCCGATGGTGCGGCTGACCCGGATCTACACGAGGGGCGGCGACAAGGGCGAGACCTCGCTCGGCGACGGCCGCCGGGTGCCGAAGCACACGCTGCGCGTCGAGGCCTATGGCACGGTCGACGAGGCCAACGCCGCGATCGGCTTGGCCCGGCTGCATGTGGGTTCCGGGGCGGACGCCGCGGCCGATGCGATGCTGGCGCGCATCCAGAACGATTTGTTCGATCTCGGCGCCGATCTGTGCACCCCCGAGGACGGCCCCCGCGCATCGGGGGCCTTGCGCATCGTCGCGGCGCAGGTTGCCCGCCTTGAACACGAGATCGACGCGATGAACGCCGTGCTGCGCCCGCTCGATTCGTTCATCCTGCCGGGCGGCAGCGCCGCGGCGGCATACCTTCACCTGGCGCGCACCGTGACCCGGCGCGCCGAGCGCCTGGTCTGCGCGCTCGCCGCCGCCGAGCCGGTCAATCCCGAGGCCGTTAAATACCTCAATCGGTTGTCCGACCATCTTTTCGTGCTGGGCCGCCGGGTCAACGACAACGGCGCAAGCGACATCTTGTGGCAGCCCGGCGCGACGCGCTGAGCACCGGCCGCCGCCGCTAGAGGTGAATGGCGTGGCCGAGGCCGAGCAAGGCCGCCTCGCCGGCCGCCTCGCCGAGCGTCGGATGGACGTGGATCGTGTGCGCGAGGTCGTCGAGCACGGCGCCCATCGCCAGCGCATGGGCGAACTCGCCGGCCAGCTCCGCGACGTGCCGGCCGACCGCCTGGATGCCGATAATGCGCTGGTCGTCACGCCGCGCCACGACCCGGACAAAGCCGCCGTCGGCGCCCGCTTCGAGGGTGAGGGCACGACCGTTGGCAGCGAACGGAAAGATCGCGGTCGCGGCGTCGATGCCGGCGACGGCCGCCTCGTCGGGGAGCAGCCCGGCGACGACGATTTCGGGCTCGCTGAAGACGATCGCGGCGACCCCGCCGGGGTCGAAATGGCGGCGCTGCCCGGCGATGATCTCGGCCACCATCGCGCCCTGCGCCATCGCCTTGTGCGCGAGCATCGGCTCGCCGACGAGATCGCCGATCGCCCAGACGTTGCGCATCGCGGTGTGGCAGCGATCGTCGACCTTGACGAACGGGCCCGCCATATCGAGCGCCATCTCTTCCAGGCCCCAGCCGGCGACCAGCGGGCGGCGGCCGATCGTGACGAGGATCTTGTCGAACGCGAGCACCAGGGGTCCGGCGGTCGTTTCGACGGCGAGGCGGTTGTCGCCGTCGCGCCCGGTGACCGTGGCGCCGAGATGCAGCTCGATCCCGGCGCGCGCCAGCCAGCGCCGCACCGGCCGAGTCAGAGCCACGTCATAGCGCGGCAGGATGCGGTCGGCGGCCTCGACGATGGTGACTGCAGCGCCGAGCTTACGAAAGGCGATGCCGAGTTCGAGGCCAATATAGCCGGCGCCGACGACCACCAGCCGCGCCGGCAGCTCCGGCAATGACAACGCCTCGGTCGAGGAGATCACGTCGCCGCCGAACGGCAGCGCCGGCAGCGCCGCCGCCTCGGACCCGGCAGCGAGGATCACATGCTCGGCGGTGATCGCCACCGCCCCGGAAGCGGTTTCGACGGTGCAACTCTTGGCGTCGGAGAACCGCGCCCAGCCCGCGACGACGCGCACCTTGGCGCGCCCCAGGAGGCCCGCGACGCCGTTTGACAGGCGGTCGACGATGCCATCCTTCCAGCCGACGGTGCGCGCGAAATCGAGCCGCGGGGGCTGGTCGATTGCGATGCCGAGCGCGCTGCCCTGCGTCATGTCGGCGAATTTGTCGGCGGCGTGGATCAGCGCCTTCGACGGAATGCAGCCGCGCGTCAGGCAGGTGCCGCCGAGCCGCCCGGCCTCGACCAACACCGTGTCGAGACCGAGCTGGCCGGCCCGGATCGCGGCGACATAACCGCCCGGCCCGCCACCGACGACGAGCACGCGCGGGTGCAGGGTTTCGGCCATGACAAGGCCCTCCGGAAGCGTTACGCGGGAATGCCGTTGAAGATGATCACGTAACGAACAGCAGCGCCGGCTGTTCGAGCAGCCGTTTGACGCGCTGGATAAAGGACGCCGCCTCCCAGCCATCGACGATGCGATGGTCGAATGAAGAGGACAGGTTCATCATCTGGCGCACCACGATCTGCCGGTCGCGCACGATCGGGCGCTCGGCGATGCGGTTGACCCCGACGATCGCCACCTCGGGATAATTGATGACCGGCGTCGCGGCGATGCCGCCCAAGGCCCCGAGGCTGGTGATCGTGATCGTCGAGCCGCCGAGTTCATCGCGCGTCGCCTTGCCGGCGCGCGACGCCTCGACGAGACGGCGCAATTCGCTGGCGCCCTGCCATAGATCAAGCGCCTCGGCGTGATGCACCACCGGCACCAGAAGCCCGCCCTCGGTCTGGGTCGCGACGCCGATATTGACCGCCCGGTGGCGGTGCAGGATGCCGGCCGCGTCGTCGTAGCGGGCATTGACCTGCGGATGCTCGGCGACGGCGTTGGCGATCGCGCGCATCAGGAACGGCAGCAGGGTCAGGTGTGCTCGCTCGCGATGGGTCGTGTTGAGCTGCCCGCGCAATTCCTCGAGCGCGGTGACGTCGATCTCCTCGACATAGGAGAAATGCGGAATATGCCGTTTCGATGTTTGCAGATGCTCGGCGATGGCGCGGCGCAAGCCGATGATCGGCACCTCCTCGACCCCGTCGCGCCGCGCCGAGGCCGCAGCCGGCGCGGCATCGGCGGCGAGGTAGGCGTCGAGGTCCGATTGGGTGATGCGGCCGCCGGGGCCGCTGCCGGGCACAAAGCGCAATTCGACGCCGCGGTCCCAGGCCCGCCGTCGCACCGCCGGCGAGGCAACCGGCTTCGCGCCCGGCGCGCGGGCCGGTTGCGGCGCGGCTGCTGGCCCCTCACCCTGTCCCTCTCCCCGCTCGCGGAGAGAGGGCACGCTGCTGCGCGGCGGTGCCCTTTCTCCCCCTCTCCCCGCGAGCGGGGAGAGGGCTGGGGTGAGGGGCTGCGCCGACCGGTCAGGAATTGACCCCACCGCCGCCGCGACATTCCCCTCGCCCGCCACGTCGAGCACCACCAGCTCCGAGCCGACCGGCCGCTTCTCGCCGGGCTTGCCGTTGATGGCGACGACGGTACCGGCGACCGGCGCCGGCAACTCGACGGTCGCCTTCTCGGTCATGACATCGACGAGCGGATCGTCCTCGCGGATCACCTGGCCGGGCACGACATGCCAGGCGACGATCTCCGCCTCGGTCGTGCCCTCGCCGAGATCGGGCAGTTTGACGACGTAGCGCGCCATCTCAACCCGCGAATCCCTGCCGCTAGTTCTCCCGCCGGGAGCCGAAATAGGCGAGCGCTCCGGTGACGATTACGGCCCCGAAACTCGCCCATAGCGGAATCGCCATGCCGCCGATCTGTGACGGCCAATCGTAGATGAGTCGAACGAAAAGCAGCGCTCCGGTGAGCAAAAACAGCACCACCATGACGGTGTTATAGGTTCTCATGTCCATGGCTCGACCTCCCGCATCAGCGCATTCCCCCGGCTGAGCGCACCTGTCGGTGCACCAAAGCGCGGCCATCTCCGGTTTTATCCCTCCAGGGCGCGGCGCAGCCCGTTCGCGACGCGCTCGGGTCCCGGAAAATAAGCCCATTCGAGGGCGTGCGGATAGGGCGTATCCCAGCCGGTGACGCGCACGATCGGCGCTTCCAGGTGATAGAAGCAATGTTCCTGCACCAGCGCCGCCAATTCGGCGCCAAAGCCGCAGGTGCGCGTCGCCTCGTGCGCAATGACGCAGCGGCCGGTCTTTTTGACCGATTCGACGATCGTCTCGAGGTCGAGCGGCAACAGGGTGCGCAGGTCGATGATCTCGGCGTCAATCCCTGCCTCCGCCGCCGCGGCCAGGGCGACATGCACCATCGTGCCGTAAACCAGCACGGTTACTGCGTCGCCGCGGCGGGCGAAGGCCGCCTGGCCGAGCGGCACGGTATAGTAGCCGGCCGGCACCTCGGCCTGCTCGTGCGCTGTCCAAGGTTGCGCCGGCCGCTCCGGGTGGCCGTCGAACGGCCCGTGATAGAGCCGCTTCGGCTCGAAGAACACGACCGGGTCGTCGTCCTCGATCGCGCTGATCAACAGGCCCTTGGCGTCGTAGGGGTTGCTGGGGATGACCGTCTTCAGCCCGCAGACATGGGTGAAGATGGCTTCCACACTCTGGCTGTGCGTCTGGCCGCCGAAAATGCCGCCGCCGCACGGCGCGCGCACCGTAATCGGCGCCCAGTATTCGCCGGCCGAGCGGTAGCGCAGCCGCGCCGCCGCCGAGATCAGCTGGTCGGCGGCCGGATAGATGTAGTCGGCAAACTGGACCTCGACGATCGGACGCAGGCCATAGGCGCCCATTCCGACGGCGACCGCCAGCACGCCGCCCTCGGCGATCGGCGCATCGAACACGCGCTGTTCGCCATGCTTTTTCTGCAATCCCTCGGTGACGCGAAAAACGCCGCCGTAAAACCCGACATCCTCGCCGAAGATCACGACGTCCGGGTCACGCGCCAGCATCACGTCCATCGCCGAGTTGAGCGCCTGGACAAGCGTCATCACCGGCATGGCTCAGCCCCCTGCCCCGCTACCCGCCATCCCGGCG
>DATLRS010000153.1:0-42743 GCA_035534535.1 Allostellaceae bacterium
GCGGCGAGCTTTTGCGTGTCGCGCGCTGCCAGCACGACATCCATGCCCTCGCGCCGGCACAGGCGGGCGAGCGCCGCGCTCAGCCCCGATCCCGCCCCGACGATCAACGCGCGCTCGCCTGCCGCCATAGCTATTCTCCCGTCGATCGGATGCCGGCCAAACCGGCCGTCCAAAGCCCGACCGGCGCGTTATCGCGCAAAACCAGGCCCTGACACCAGTCTGAAGAAGCGCAAGCCGCCGGCCGAGCGGGCAGACTCACCCGGGCGAACAGCCCGCCAGCGGGCGTCAACCGCAAGATATGCCGTCCCAGGGCCCCCCGACGCGCAACAAATTGTTCAAGCGATCACAAACTTCCCCGTCCTGGCTCCGTGAAGTTCAGTCTTCTGGCGCATAATTTGCTAATACACTCCAGATGCAAGAATAACGCGGCCCGAGTATTTCGTGTGTAAGACGTGATCGGAATCAATGGTGACGTTGTAAGAGCATTGAAAGACTTGAGCGCCCCGTGGCGTTTCATGCATCGACGGGTTGACAATCTGACGAGTGGCTGGCTAGAGTTGACCAGTAGCTTCCCTGCCCAACCCGGATACCCCCTGCGACAGCTCCGGGACGGCCAACACTGGACCCGCCCTTCCAACGCCGACAGACGGTTGCTGGTGTCATCGTACCAACAACATGGAGACGCATGCGGATGAGGTTGCGCAAGACGATCGGGTTGTCTCTGGTGCTGTTGGTGGCATCGGTGCCGGCCATGGCGAAAGCGCCCCTGGGCGGCCACCACCATCCGGAGCCGCATCTCAAGGCGAAGCCTCACAAGGCCGAAGCCGAGGCCAAGGGCAGCGCCAAGCGCCACCGGGTGAGCCACGGGGTGGGCCACCGGGTGGGCCACGGGGTGGGCCATAAGGTGGCGGTGCGGACCGCCCGCCGGCGGCGCGTTTCGGAACGCCGTCATGTCGCAGCGCTGCCGCCGCCCGACCGCTTTATCGGCGGGCTGCGGGCGGTCGGGCGACCCCAGATCGGTTCGGCCGCATGGTATGGCGGGCGCCATATCGGACGGCGGACGGCGAGCGGCGAACCGCTCGACGACGTCCATGTTACCGCGGCGCACCGCTCCCTGCCGCTCTATTCGCTGGTCCGTGTCACCAACCTGAACAACGGGCGCTCGGTGATCGCCACGATCAACGATCGTGGGCCGGTCAGCCGGCGGTTGTTGATCGACCTCTCGCCGCGGGCGGCCGAAGACCTCGACATGATCCGCGCCGGCATTGCCCGGGTTTCGATCGAGCCGGTCGTCCGGACGGCGCGGCGGCCGCGCGAACCAGGCCGCTAGGGCAAACGAAACCTTTGGTTTAACAGGCTGTCGCCTTTTTGCCACTGTTGCCGATAAGGCACATCGGGCATCAAAAGCCATGCCTCCGGCCCGGCCTCGATTGACTCCGAATCAGCCCTCGAACGATGCTTCGGTCCGTGCTTGCCCACGGACTGCAGCGATCCCGATCTCTGGAAGCGGTTGGTGACAACTGACACTTTCGGTTCGCCTGCGGCCCGGCGGAGGCGCAAGCCGGGGAGCGCTCGATCGGTGACCGGGCGCGCGGGGATTGGTAACCGGTTCCGCCTCATGCGGGGTTCGATTGGGGGCAAAGTGTCCGAGACGAGAAACGTCATAGCCTTTCCGCCGATCGGTCGAGCGGGGCGGGCGGCGGCGGGCGGCGAAGGTTGTTCGATGCCTGCCGACTACGAATTCAGTCCACAGGAGCTGGCCGCATTGTGCCGCTGGTTCTCGGCGATGAAATATGCCTTCCCGGGGACCGAAGGCGTCATGATCGTCAGCCATCAGGAGGGCTACTCGGCGGTCGGCCTCTACAACGCCGACGGTGGTGCGCCGAACTGCCTGGTCGCGAAGCACAGGGTCGGCGGGGCGACCCGCTTCTTCTGGTCGACCGAGGGCGATTCGCCGCGGGTTATCCGCCACCTGTCCGAGATCACCGACGCCCACATCCGTGCGATCCGGCCGCCGCGCAACGAAAAGGGCTGGCTTGACCCGACCGGCTGGATGGGAGTCTACGCCGCGCGCATGATCGCGACGGCGCTACAAGTGGTTTGACTACCTGCAAGCGAACCGGCACGGTAGCCGCCGCGGCACCCGGTTGAGAGATTGGGACGCGCGGTCGCCCAAATCGGGCCGCCGGTAGAGGCGCGCGCCCGAGACGGGGGACCCAAAGACGGGGGACCCAGAGACGGGGGACAATGAAGACAGCCGCCGTTTTTGGTCTGCTTGCCTGCCTCGTAGCCGTCGGTGTAGCGGGCTGCACAGCCCTGCCGACGGCGGGCCCGACGGCGGGCGACATCGCCGGCCAGCAGTTTCGCAACAGCCGGGCGCGGTTCGACCTCGTCGATGTCGACGACAACGTCGTCGCGACCCTGCTCGCCCAGAAGCGCGAGAGCTTCCACGCGCGCTTCAAGAAATACGGCCGACCGCCGCAACCACGGATCGGCGTCGGCGACAGCGTCGTCGTGTCGATATGGGAAGCCGCCAGCGGAGGGCTGTTCGGGTCATCGCCGACCGAACATCTGTCGACCGGCTCGCGCAGCGTCACGATCCCGGCGCAAATCGTCGGGCAGGATGGCGGCATCACCGTGCCGTTTGCCGGGCGCGTCCCGGTCGCCGGGCATCTGCCGGTCGAGGTGCAGCGGACGATCGAGCACCGTCTTGACGGCAAGGCGATCGAACCGCAGGTCATCGTCACGGTCACCCGCAGCCTGACCAACAGCGTCACGGTGACGGGCGAGGTCGTCAACGGCGCCCGGGTGCCGCTGTCGGTGAAGGGCGACCGGCTGCTCGATGTGATTGCCGAAGTGGGCGGCGTGAAGTCGCCGATCTACCAGACGTTCGTGCGGCTGTCGCGCGGCGGCGTCACCGCGACGATCCCCATGGCCGCGCTGATTTCCGACCCCGCCGAGAACATCTACGCGCAGCCCGGCGATGTTTTGACGCTGGTTCGCCTGCCGGAATCGTTCACCGCCTTCGGCGCCACCGGCACTAACGCGCAAATCCCCTTTACCAGCGAGAAGATGACGCTCGTCGAAGCCCTCGCCAGGGCCGGCGGGCTGCAGGATATGCGCTCCGACCCGTCCGGCGTGTTCCTGTTCCGCTACGAGCCGCCCGCCATCGTCAGGGCGCTTGGCCGGCCGCAGCTCGACACCGGGCCGGGCGGCTCTTCTCCGGTCGTCTATCGGCTCGATCTGCGCAACGCCAAATCCTATTTTCTGGCGCAGCGCTTTCCGATGGAGGACAAGGACATCATCTACGTCGCCAATGCCGACCTCAACGAATTGCAGAAGTTCTTCACCTTGTTGAACACGCTGACCGGACCGGTGATCACCGGAGTCGTGGTGAAAGGCGCCCTGCCGTAGCGTCTTGCAGTGATTGCGCTCGACCTCTCACGCCTGTTGTCGCGCGCCGGTCGCGGGACGCCAACCGGCATCGATCGCGTTGAGCTGGCCTATGCCGAGCACCTGATCGTGAACGCCGCGCCGTGCTGCTTCACAGCGGTGGCGGCGGGCGGCCGGCTCGGGCGGCTGCCGCGCAAGACGGCCGAGCCGTTCGTCGCCGCGATCGGCGCGGCTTGGCGCGGCGAGGCCGAGAGGCACGACCGGGATGTCCGCCGCATTGCACGGCGGGCGCGCCTTGCCCTGCTCGCCGGCAGCGAGCGGGCGCTGGTATCGGATCTGCGGCGGTCCGCCACGCCGCCGGTCTACCTGCTGGTGTCGCACCATCACCTTGAACGCGGCCGGCTGCTCGCGCGGCTCAAGGAGCGCGGCAGGGCGCGCTTCGTCTGTCTGATCCACGACCTGATCCCGATCGAGTACCCGGAATACGCCAAGCCCGGCCAGGCGGAAAACCACCGCCGGCGGATCGCGACCGCGGCGCGCCTCGCCGACGCGCTGATCGTCAATTCGGCCGTGACGCGCGATGCGTTGCAGCCGCACCTCGATCTTGCCGGGCGGGCGCCGCCGGTTCTGGTCGCGCCGTTCGGCGCCGATCTGCCGGTGGTCCCGCCCGATCGCGAGGCGCCGCCCGAGCGCCCCTATTTCGTCTATGTCAGCACGATCGAGGCGCGCAAGAACCACCTGCTGCTGCTCAATCTGTGGCGCCGTCTGGCAAGCGACCTGGGCGAGCGGGCGCCGCTCCTCGTGCTGATCGGCCAGCGCGGCTGGGAAACCGAGAATGTCGTCGACATGCTCGACCGCTCGCTGGCGTTGCGCGGCGCCGTCATCGAGCACAACGCGCTGTCCGACGCCGCGATGGTGCGCTTGTTGCGCGGCGCCTGCGCGCTGTTGCTGCCGTCCTTTGCCGAGGGCTTCGGCTTTCCGCTGATCGAGGCGCTGCAGCTCGGTGTCCCGGCGCTGTGCAGCGACATTGCGGCGTTGCGTGAGACCGGGCGAGCGGTGCCGGAATTTCTCGATCCGCTGGATGGGCTCGGCTGGCGCGCGGCGATCCTCGACTACGCGGCGCCCCGCTCGCCGCGCCGCGCCGCCCAGCTCGCCCGGCTCGCCTTCTGGGAGGCGCCGCGGTGGCCGGACCATTTCGCAATTGTCGAGCGCTTCATCGCCGAATTGCTGGCGCGTCCCGCCGGCGATTGAGCCGCGCTCACGACGGCGAGGTCATCAGGCCGCCGAGGTGCCGCGCCACCGCGGCGAGGTTGGTCGGTTCGGCCGCGACCGCGCGGGCTTCTTCGACGAGGATGCTCGCCGCGTCGCGCACCTGCTGTTCGGTGTGGTCGGCGGTCAGGAAAAAGCGCAGCCTTGCGGCGCGTTCCGGCACCGCCGGGTAGAGGATCGGCTGGACGTTGATGGCGCGGCGAAACAGCGCCTGCGACAGCCGGGCGGCGGCGATCGAGCTGCCGGTGATGATCGGCACGATCGCCGCGCCGATCGAGCCGGCGACGTCGAGCCCGCCGTCGCGCGCCAGTTGCAGGAACAGCGCGGCGCGCTCATTCAGCCGGCGTACCCGCTCCGGCTCGCGCTCGAGGATCTCGACCGCCGCCAACGCCGCCGCCGCGGCCGGCGGCGCGATGCCGACCGAGAACACAAACCCTGGCGCCACCCGTTTCAGGTAGTCGATCAGCTGCTGGCGGCCGGCGATGTAGCCGCCGCACGAAACGAGGCTCTTGCTGAGCGTTCCCATCCAGATGTCGACGTCAGCGGGGTCGATCGCGGCATGCTCGGCCGAGCCGAAGCCGCGCAGCCCCAGCACCCCCAGGGCATGCGCGTCGTCGACCATCAGCCAGGCGCCGTGGCGCCGCGCCACCCGGACAAACGCGGCGAGGTCGGGCACGTCGCCGTCCATGCTGTAATGCCCCTCGATGACGAGCAGCGCATGGCCCTGGCGGGTGCGCTGGTCGCCGAGCGCCTTGTCCGCCGCCGCGGCGTCGAGATGGCGGAACGGCACGCGCCGCGCCCCCGACAGGATCGCCCCCTGGACGATGCTGTTGTGGATCAGCGAATCGTGCACGATCAGGTCGTTGCGGCCGAGCAGCTGGCCGATCACCGTGACGTTGGTCGAGTGCCCGCCGACCAGGACGATACTGTCCTCGGT
This sequence comes from Allostellaceae bacterium, assembly GCA_035534535.1. Taxonomy (GTDB): domain Bacteria; phylum Pseudomonadota; class Alphaproteobacteria; order ATCC43930; family CGMCC-115725; genus DATARH01. The sequence continues at coordinate 5,600 of DATLRS010000153.1, forward strand.
GCCGTGGATGCGCGCCAGGGCGCGTTCGAGCTCGCGATGCACCGGGCGTTCGCCGGAAACCGGGCGGCTCGCCGAGACCGAGGTGCCGTAGCGGTCGATCGCCGCCTTCGCCGCCTCGGCGATCCGCGGGTCGCCATTGAGGCCGAGGTAATTGTATGACGCGAAATTGACGCAGCGTCGGCCGGCGATGACCGTTTCGGCGCCGGCGATGCCGTCATGCACGCGAAAAAACGGATCGCCGATGCCGAGATACTCTGCCGCCTCCTCGATCAGGCGAATTTCGCGATAGGATTCCAGTTCGCTGACGTCGAGCCGCGGCGCCGCGCCATCGGCCGCCGCGGGCCCCGCCGGCGCGAGCCGCGCCGCGGCCGCCGCGGACAGCTTCTCGATCAGGCGCGCCTTGGCTTGTGCCGATAGTCCGAACAGATCGCGGCCTACCGCCATCGGATCACTCTGCCGCTTCCGATTTGACTTCGATCGGCTCGAACCGGCTGGCGGCGCGCGCCACTGCGGTGAGGCGCTCCTCGGCGGCGCCCTCGTAGCGCTCGGCCAGGCTGACCAATTCGCTGGCTTGCGGGCGCGCCGCGACGGCGTTGGCGAGCCGGGTGGCGATCGAGGCGACGCTCGTCCCCTCGGCCAGCGACATCAGCGGCAGGTCGATGCGCAGGCGGTTTTCCAGCGCGAGGCGCAGCTCGACCGCCATCAGCGAATCCATGCCGATCTCGGACAACGGCCGCAGCGGGTCGATGCCGCCGGCGGGCAGCCGCAGGATCGTCGCCGCCTCTTCGGCAACGGCTGTCTTGAGCAGCCCCAGCGCCGCCTCGCCGTCGAGTTCGGCGAGCCGCTCGACCAGCGAGTTGTCGCGCGGCGACGCACCGCTTTCGGCATGGATCTCCGAAAACAGCGGCGCGGCGAGGATCGGCAGGAAGCGCCGCGCCTCGTTCCAGCCGGTGTCGGCCAGCGCGACGGCCGGCAGGCCGCTCGCGGCGATCGCCGACAGCGCCGCGAGCGCTTGGCCCGCCGGCATCGGCTTGGCGCCGAGCCGGCGGGCCAGTGCGTCGAGGGCTTCCGGCCGCTCGGCGAGGTAGCCGGTGTCCGCGATCGGCCCCCAGGCGACCGCGAGCGCCGGCAGGCCCAGGGCGTGGCGCTGCCGCGCCAATGCCTCGAGCGCGAGATTGGCGGCGACGTAAGCCCCCTGCCCAGGCGCGCCGAGCAGCGTCGTCGCCGAGGAAAACAGCAGGAACAGCTCGATCGGATCGTCGCGGGTCAGCCGGTCGAGCAGCGTCGCGCCGCCGAGCTTCGGTCGCAGGATCGCCGCGATGTCGCTCGCCGCGATCTCGGAAGCGAGCGCGTCGCCGATCGCCGATGCGGCATGCACGACGCCGCGCAGCGGCGGCTGCGTGCGGCGGATCTCCTCGATCACCCCTGTCAGCGCGGCCGCGTCGGCGACGTCGCCGGCATAGAGGCGAACCTCGGCGCCGAGAGCCTGCAATTCGGCGACGCGGTCGGCCGTTCCCGGCGTCTGTCGGCCGCGCCGGCCCATCAGCGCGATCGACCCGGCGCCCTGCTGCGCCAGCCAGCGTGCCGCGGCAAAGCCGAACCCCGAAAGGCCACCGGTGACGAGGTAGCTGCCGTCCCGCCGGAGCCTGATCGGCGGCGCCTGGCGCAGCCGCACGCCGTCATTGCGGTTGGGCAGCAGCACCAGCTTGCCGATATGGCCGGAGGCCTGCATCAGCCGAAACGCGTCGCCGATCGCGGCAAACGCAAAACTGCGATGGGCCAGCGGGCGGATCGTGCCGGCGCGCAGCGCGCTGGCAACCTCGCCCAGCAGCGCGCGCGCCAGATCCGGGCGCCGCACCGGCAGCTGGTCGACGTCGATCGCGAAATACGAGATGTTCTGCCGCAGCGGCCGCAGGTGAATGCGGCGGTTGAGGTAGAAATCGCGCTTGCCGAGTTCGAGAAACCGGCCGAACGGCTTGAGGACGCCGAGACTCTGCTCCATCGCCTCGCCGCTGAGCGAATTGAGCACGACATCGACGCCGCCGCCCACCCGGCGCACCGCGTCGGCAAAGCCGAGGTCGCGCGAATCGAGCACGTGATCGGCGCCGGCGAGGCGCAGGAACGCGCGCTTGACCTCGGAGCCGGCGGTGGCGATGACCACGGCGCCGCGATGCTTGGCATACTGGATCGCGGCAAGCCCGACACCGCCGGCGGCGGCATGGATCAGCACCACTTCGCCGGGCGCCAGCTGCGCCAATGTGCCGAGCGCGTAGATCGCGGTGACAAAGGCGACCGGCATCGTCGCCGCCGCCGCGAAACTGGTGTCGTCGGGGATGCGGATGACGGCGTGCGCGGCGGTCGTCACCTGTGTCGCGAGCGCCGCCGGGGCAAAGCCGGCGACCCGGTCGCCGACCGCAAGATCGGCGACGCCGCTGCCGATTTCGCTGACGATCCCGGCGCATTCGAGGCCGAAATTCGGCCCCGCGAAGCCGTCGATCAGCGCCTCCTCGGGCAAGAGGCCCATCGCCCACATCATGTCGCGGAAATTGAGGCCGGCGGCATGCACCTCGATCGTGACCTCGCCCGGCCCGGCAGTGCGCGGTGTCATCTCCCGCCAGCCGATGGCGTCGAGCCCGCCCTCCGGCCCGCTCGCCAGCGCGAGATGATCGGCCGCGCCGGCCCAGCGCGGCGGCAGGAAGCGGCGCAGGCGCAGCACATGGCGGCCCGCTTCGGTCCAGACGATCTCGGTCTCGGCGGACTCTGCGGCCAGCTCGGTGGCGATCCGCTCGGCCAGCCCGGCCGCATCCAGCGCCGGCGGGAGGTCGATCAGCCGCAGCGCGAGGCGCGGCAATTCATTGCCAAGCACCCGCCCGAACCCCCATAGCGCGGCGCCGACCAGCCCCGCCCGGTGGTCCGTCGCGGGCTGCTGGGCGCCGGCGGTCACCAGCCAAAGCGGGATGTGCCGCTCGGCGGCGGCCGCGGCAACCCGCGCCACGACCGCAATCAGCGCCGCCGCCTGCGCGACCGGCTCCGCGCCCTCATCGATGACGATAATCGCGATGTCGCCGTCGCCCCCGGCACTGGCGACAAAAGCGGCGGCGTCGACCTCGCTGGCGCGGTGACCGGCGCGCGCCAGTTGTTCGGGCAAGCCCGCCGGCAGGCTGTCGCCGGCGGCGATCAGGCTGATCGGGCAGCCTGCCGCCATCTGCGGCGCCGCCGCCGCGCTGGCGGGTGGCGCCTGTCCCCAGAGGACCGAACTGGGCCACGCCCCGGCGGCGAGTGCCGCCGTGCCGATGTCGACAAACCCGGCGCTCGCGAGTTCGTCATGCCACGCCTCGGGCGAGCGCAATGCGCCGCTGCGGCCCCAGCCGGCGTAGCGGCCCACCACGAGATCCCACAGCGGGTTGGGCGCTGGCTCGACCGCGATCAACAGCCCGCCCGGGGTGAGCAGATCATGGAGCCGCGCCAGCGCCGCGCCGTCGAGCGCCAGCCGAAACCCGGCATGAACCGACAGAATGACGTCGAAGCGGCCGCCGTCCGGATCGTCGGTCGCGTCGTGCGGCGACCAGCGGCCGGCGCTGGCCCCGGCGATCGCGGCGGTAATCAGGCCGAGCCGGGCGGCCGGATCGGGGTCAGGGCTCGTCGCTGTGTAGGCAAAGGCGACATCGGACTGCGCCAGGCGGTCGAGCAGCCGGCGCGTCGCGCCGCCATCGGCGCCGATTTCGAGCACCCGCAACGGCCGGCGCGGCGGCCAGCTCGCGGCGATCTCGCCCAGCGTCGCGCAAACCAGATCGATCCCGGCAGCGCCGCCCGGCGAGCCGTGCAGCAGATGCTCGACCATCGGCACCGGCGCCGTCTCCACCGGCCGCGGCCCGTCGGCGAGAAGCTGCGGCAGCTCCGCCGCGGCTGCCGCAATGAGGGCAAGCTCGGCGACCAGATCCGGCGTCTCGGCGAGCAGCAGCCGCCAGATTTCGGAAATTTCCGGCAGCTCGGTGTCACCGGCGATAGACCACTGCAATCCCGTCTGGGTGGCGGCATCGACAGCCGCCAGCACGCGCAGCAGAGCGCCGAACAGCGCCGCGGCCTCGGGGGCAATGGCACCGGCCTCGACCACCTCCTCGACGGCGAAACTCGTGTCAGGATCGACGACGCCCAGCACCGCCTCGCGCGCCATCGCGGCGATCAGCGCATCGAGCAGCAGGGCCTGTTCCTGATGCCGGGCGAGGCTATAGGCCGGCCGGTCGAGAAGCCTGCCGACGATTTCCGCGGTTCGCCCGAGCACGGCGGGGCTCGTCGCCTCGACCAGCGGCGCCGGGACGAGGTCGATGCGCAGCGCGCTGTCCTCGGGAGCGCTATGGCGCGTCAACTCGACACGCCGGAACCAGCAATCGCTCAGCTCGGCGACGCCATTGCCGGCCGCGTCGAACAGCACGATGTCGGCCGCCGCCGAACGGGTGCCGACCCGGGTCAGGCGCAGCCGGGCATGCGACACCCCTCGCCCGAACGGGGCGGCGGCGCGGACCCGCCCGAACCGCCAGGGCAGAAAGCTGGCGCCGGTCAGCTCGTTGTCGCGCCCCGCCAGCAGGCCGAGCATCGCCTGCAAGGCGCCATCGAGCAGCGCCGGATGGATCAGGTAATCGTCGCCATCGGTGCCGATGACCGACGGATCGAGATGCGCCAGCGCCTCGCCGCGCCCCAGCAGTTCGATGCGTCGGACGGTACGGAACCGGCTCCCGTAATCAAGCCCGAGCTGGGCCGCCAGGCGGTACAGCGTTGCCGCGTCGATCTCGCCCTCGATCGCCGTCGGCGCCGCGAAGCGCGCTGCGGCCTGGCCGTCCCCGGCGCTGACGAGGCGGGCGACGGCGTGCAGCGTCAGCGGCTCGTCGGCCAGGCGGGGGCGGCTGCTCAACGTCCAATCGCCGTCCTCGCCGATCGCGACGGTGCGGATTTCGCGCGGCCGGCCCTTGCCGAACGGCAGCGGCCGGCGCAACTCGACATCGACGACCTCGATGGCGCCCGCATCGGGGCTGCGCCGCCGCGCTGCCGCGAGCGCCATTTCCAGCACGGCGGCGGCGGGCAGCACCGGCTCGCCTTCGATCGCGTGGTCGGCGAGCCACGGCAGCACCTCGGGATCGAGATGGTTGAGCCAGGATGCCGCCGGGCCGGGCTGGCGAAACCCGAGCAGCGGATGCTCGAAGGGCGGGTCGACGGTGTGGATGTTCTCGATCGTCTGGTCGAACCAGAAGCGGTCCTTTTGCCACGGGTAAAGCGGCAATCCGTCCGGGTCGGCCGGTCCGTCGAAGCGAGGCGAAGCGGTGAAATCGTGGCCAGCGACATGACAGCCGGCCGCGATCGCCGGGAATGGGTCTTCCGGGCCCTGCTTGCGCGCCAGTGTTGCAAGGACATGCCCGGCATCCTCGCCCGCCCGCAACCCGTCATGCAGATAGGCCAGCAGCACCGGGTTCGGGCCGATCTCGACGAAGATGCGGAACCCGTCGCCGACCAGCGTCGCCATCGCGTCGGTAAAGCGTACCGGGCTGCGGATGTTGTGCCACCAATATGCCGCGTCGAGGAGGCCGGCCGGCACCGGAGCGCCGGTGACGGTCGATACCAGCAGCTGCTGCGGCTGGCCCGACGACAGGCCGGCGAGGTCGGCGAGCAGCCCGTCGCGGATCGGGTCCATCGCCGCGGAATGGAAGGCGAAATCGAGGTCGAGGGCGCGAAAGGCGAGGCCGCGCCGGCGCGCTTCCGCGGCGAGGCAGTCGATCGCCGCGCCCGGGCCGGAGACCGTGACCGCCTGCGTTGCGTTGATCGCGCCGACTTCAAGCGGGCTGCCGATCTCGGCGAGCAGTTCGCTCGCCGCCGTGGCGCCGAGCGCGAGCGCCGCCATGCGGCCGGTGCCGCGGGTCCGTTCCTGCTGGCGGCTGCGCGCGGCGACGACTTGCGCCGCCTGCGTCAGCGACAGGGCGCCGGCCGCCCAGGCCGCCGCAATCTCGCCAACGCTGTGCCCGACATGCCCCGCCGGCTCGACGCCGAGACCGCGCAGCACGCTGACGATGCCGACCTGCACCGCAAACAGCAGCGGCTGCGCGATATCGGCGTGCACCAACTCTTCGGCGGCGACGCCGCGCTCGAGACAGGCGGCGACCGACCAGCCAAGCGCCGGCTGCATGACGGCGTCCGCTTCCGCGATGGCCCGGCGAAAGGCCCCGCTGGCCTGATACGCCAAACGCCCCATTGCCGGCCATTGCGCGCCATTGCCGGAAAACACGAAGGCGAGCTTGCCGTCGCGCGCAGCGGCCGCGGTGACGATCGCGGGGGTCGCGGCGCCGGATGTGAAATCGGCGAGCGCGGCGAGGATCTCGGCCTTGTCCTCACCGAGCGCGACGAGGCGCTGCGGATGCTGGTTGCGGCGGCGCGCGGCGGCCCGCAGCAAATTGCCCGCCCGGTCCGCCGGCGCCCGTTCCAGCGTCGCGTGCCAGCTCTGCACCAACGCGCGCAGTGACGCTTCGGTGCGCGCCGAGATGACGAGCGGCGGCAATGCGCCATCCTGCTGCTGCGCCGCCGGCGCCGGAAGCGGCCGGCCGGTCAGGATGGCATGCCCGTTGGTGCCGCCGAAGCCGAACGAGTTGACCCCGGCGCTGCTCCCCGGCGCGATCGTTTCGGCGCCGTGCAGCAGTCGCAGGTTGAGCGCTGCGAACGGGATCCGCGGGTTCGGCGTCTCGCAATGCAGCGTCGGCGGCACGACGCCGCGCTCCAACGCCAGCGTTGCCTTGATCAGCCCGGCCATCCCCGAGGCGGGTTCCAGATGGCCGATATTGGTTTTCACCGAGCCGATCGGCAGCGGCTCGCGTCGCGCCTGACCGAGCGCATGCCCGACGGCCGCCGCCTCGATCGGATCGCCGGCCGGCGTGCCGGTGCCGTGCATCTCGAAGAATGCCAGATCGTCGGGGGTGATGCCGGCGCGGGCGCATATCGCCTCGATCAGCGCGGCCTGCGCCGCCTCGCTGGGCAGCGACAAGCCGATCGTGCGGCCATCGGAATTGACGCCGGTGGCGCGGATCACGGCGCGGATGCGGTCGCCGTCGGCGAGCGCCTGCGCCAGCGGCTTGAGGATGATGGCGCCGCCGCCCTCGCCGCGGACATAGCCGTCGGCCCGCGCGTCGAAGGCGAAGCAGCGGCCGCGGCGCGACAGCATTGCGGCGCGGCTGAAGCCGATGAACGGGTAGGGCGCCAGCAGCAGGTTGATGCCGCCGACGATCGCGCCGGCGACGGCCCCGGCGCGGATCGCCTCGCAGGCGTGGTGCAGCGCGACCAGCGATGACGAGCAGGCGGTGTCGATCGTCAGGCTCGGGCCGCGCAGGTCGAACACGTGGGAGATGCGGTTGGCCAGGATGCTGAGCGTGCCGCCGGTCATGAAATAGGAATCGGCGCTCGCCGGGTCGCTCAGCCGCAGATCGCGATAGTCGGTGGACGACGCGCCGACATAGACCCCGATCGGGCTGCCGGCGAGCCGGCCAGAGGGGATCCCGGCATCCTCGATGGCGTGCCACACCAGCTCGAGCAGGATGCGTTGCTGCGGGTCCATCTGCGCCGCCTCGCGCGGCGAGATGCCAAAGAACGCCGGCTCGAACCGGTCGCCGTCATCGATCAGGCCGGCCGCCCAGGTGTAGCTCTTCGCCGGTTCGGCGCGCGAGGGATGATAGTAGAGCCGGGTTGACCAGCGCCGCTCGTCGACCTCGGAAATCGCGTCGCCCCCCGCGGTCAGCAATTCCCAGAACGCCTCCAGGCCCGGCGCTCCCGGGAAACGGCAGGAGGCGCCGACGATCGCGATCGACGCGTCACTCATGGCGTTAGGGCAAACCCGGTTCGGTGGCGAAGACAATCGGCGACGGCTGGCCACGCGGCCTTCCCTTCCTTACACACCCAAGGCCGCGAAGGCCAGTTTCGCCGCTGCTGGCGGCGAGCGCCCCCGCCGGCCAGCAGCCAGCGTCCTGGCGCCCGGTTCGCGGTACTGCCAGCCTGTTCACCTGCCTGTTCAAAAGCAACCGAATCAAGCCCGATAGAGCAATCCGAGGAAGATCGAGCGTTAACATATGGCGCGCGGAGGTTATCGGAGGACGCCCTTGAATTCAACCGCCGCCCGGCCGGCTGTCGCAGGGCACGCCGCAGGGATGGCGTGTGAATGCGCCCCTATCATAGAGACGGGTCACATAGACGGGCGGGCACAGCGACCGGCACCAAAGGCGCTATTCGGCTGCCGCCAGGGTGAAATGAGCGACTGCGAAGGATCACACACATGCCTAGCTTGGGACATGACCCTGCGTCGGCCAGACGGCCCGATGCCGCGGGGCGTCGGCAAATGCATCGCGCGGCGGCAGCACTGAGCGCGCTCGCGATGGCGTTCACCCTGGTGCTCACCCTGGCGCAGACCGGGCAGGCGCAGGACCGGCGCGGCGACCATGACCGGCGCGGCGGTCACGACCGGCGCGGCGACATGGCGCGCTTTCACGATCGTGATTTCGGCCATTGGCAAGGCGGCCGCTGGCAGCACGCGTGGCATAACGGGCGATTCGGCTGGTGGTGGGTGGCGCCCGGCCTCGGCTGGTACTCCTACGCGGCGCCGGTCTATCCCTATCCCAGTCCCTACATTCCGCCGGTCGCCGTGGCGCCCGAGCCAGCGGGCGAATACTGGTATTACTGCGCCAACCCGGTCGGCTATTACCCCTATGTGCCGCGCTGCTACGGGCCGTGGCAGCCGGTGCCAGCCCGCTAGCAAAGGCTCAGAAGAAGCGCTGCAGATTGCCGCGGATGCGCTCGAGGACGGGCGTCTCCGGCTGGGTGAGGGTGAAGGTCTCGCCGGTGATCGTCTCGAAGACGCTGATGTAGATGCGGGCGGCTTCGGCGATCACCTCGGGCGGGATCGGCGGGATCGGGTCGCGATAGGGGTCGACGCGTGCCGCCACCCAGCGGCGCACGAAATCCTTGTCGAAGCTGTCGGGCGGCTCGCCGGCGGCGAACCGGCGCGCGTAGGTCTCGGCAAACCAGTAGCGGCTGCTGTCCGGCGTGTGGATCTCGTCGGCGAGCAGGATATGGCCGTCGCTGTCGCGGCCGAACTCGTATTTGGTGTCAACCAGGATGAGGCCCCGCCGCGCCGCGAGATCGCGGCCGCGGGCGAACAATGCCAGCGCTTTCTCCGAGACTTCGCGCCATTGCGCCGCGCTGAGCAGGCCCTGTTCGACGATCTGGCCGACGGTGACCGGCTCGTCATGTTCGCCGTCGCGCGCCTTGGTCGTCGGGGTGATGACGGTCTGCGGCAGTTTCTCGTTCTCGCGCAGCCCGTCGGGGAAGCGCAGCCCATAAATGTCGCGATGCCCGGCCTTGTACATCGACCACACCGAGGTCGCCGTCGTGCCGGCGAGATAATCGCGCACCACGATCTCAACCGGCAGGATGTCGAGACGGCGGCACAGCAGCACGTTGGGGTCGGGATAATCGATGACGTGGTTGGGGCACAGCTCGGCGGTCTGGTCGAACCAGAACCGCGCGATCTGGGTCAGCACCTGCCCCTTGAACGGGATCGCCGCGATGTTCAGGTCGAAGGCGCTGAGCCGGTCGGTGGCGATGATCAGGCGACGCCCGTCCGGCAGGTCGTAATTATCGCGCACCTTGCCGCGATAATGGTTGGGCAATTCGGGGATCGTCGCGTCGGCGAGGACGCGGTCGAGATGGCGGGCGAGGAAATCCGGATCGAACATGCAGGGGCTCGGCAGGCGAGGACAGGGACCGGCGTCATATGCCACGGCTGGCCGGCCGGGGAAATGACGATTTCGTCTGATCAGGTTCGTCTGATCGGGTTCGTCTGATCAGGCCAGCTAGCGGCGCTGCTGGCGACGCAGGAAGTCGATGAAGATCGCGGCCAGCAGGCCCTCCTTCTGTTCCCAATCCTCGAACGCGACGTCGAGGTCCAGGCGGTCCTCGGTCAGGACCTCGTGGTATTCGGCGTTCGGCATCAGCCGGTGCGCCACCTGGCCCGGCTCGCGCGGATGCACCCGGTCGTTGCCCGGCGCGATGCAGGTCGGCATCGTCATCGTGCGCAGCTCAGAGGGGCTCAATCCGATCACCGGATGGTCGGCGCCAGCCGTGAAGCTCTGCCGCCACCGCGTCATGCGGGCGATGAAATCCTGCGGGTTCATTGCCATCAGGATGTCGCGCGCCTGGGGGTTGGTGCGGCTGACCTCGCTCCAGTGGTCGAGTTCGCAGACCGCCGCCATGCCACCGCGCTGCGCCGCCTCGATATGCGAGGTGTAGTACTGGTTGGTCAGCCGCTCGGCGGCAAACGGGCCGCCGGTAATGCGCCACAACAAGAGGCCGCGCACCACCTCGGGGCGGCGTAGCGCGAGGATCATCGCCAGCCGGCAGCCCGACGAACTGCCCCCGATATAGGCCGGCAGCGCGTCGAGCCGCGCCAGGAGCGTGTGCAGATCATCGACCCATTCCTCGTTCTCGGAGGCGCCTTCGATGGCGATGCCCGAGGCGCCGCAATTGCGCCGGTCGTAGATGATGACGCGATTGCCGGCCTCGGCGATCTTGGCGGCGAGCGAGCGCAATGAGGCGCCGGCGCGCCTGCCGCCCGGCTGCAGCGCGACAAACGGCCCGCGCTCGCCGAGGATTTCGTAATTGATGGCGACGCCGCGAATCTGGGCAATCGGCATGGCGGTTCCCCCTGAACGAGTGGTCCGCTGCATGTTAGCCGATATCGGCCGGCGCGCGAGGGGTGATAAGCCGGGTTCTCGCCGCGCCGCTATGCGGTATAAGCTGGCGCGGTCATTGCCGAGCGGCAGGCCCGAGCGGCACAGCGCGGTTCGATATCCGGGAGGGATAACCCATGAAACTATTGTATTTCAACGACTTCAAGCTCGGCGTTCTGAAGGGCGACAACACCGTCGTCGATGTTTCGGCGCTCGTCCAGGACATCCCGCATATCGGTCCGGGCGATCTGATCAGCGGACTGATCGAGCGCTTCGCCAGCTACCGCCAGAAGCTCGAACAGGCGGTGGCGCAGGGGCAGGGCGTGCCGCTCGCCAGCGTGCGCATCCGTCCGCCGCTGCCCAAGCCGACCAACATCGACTGCATGGCGGTCAACTACCTGGAAGACGGGACGCGCAGCGCCCCGGCGCCGATCAACGCCTTCCACAAATCGCCCTCGGCGGTGATCGGCAACGGCGACACGATGGTATTGCCCGACGAGCCGGCGACGATCTTCGAGGGCGAGGCCGAGTTGGCGGTCATCATCGGCAAGCGCGCCAGCCACGTCAAAGCGGCCGACGCGATGGACTACATCTTCGGCTACACCAACTTCATCGATGGCTCGGCGCGCGGCCTGCCGGCCGGCGGGTTTTTCCACATGAAGTCGCGCGACACCTTTGCGCCGATCGGTCCCTACATTGTCACCAAGGACGAGATCCGCGACCCGCAGCACCTGCAGATCCGGCTGTGGAACAACGGCCAGCTCTACCAGAACTTCAATACGAACGACATGGGCCACAAGATCCCGCGTTGCATCGAGTGGCTGACCTCGATCCACACGCTGGAGCCCGGCGACATCATCGCCACCGGCACCAACCACCGCGGCCTCAACCCGTTCATGGACGGCGACAAGGTCGAGATCGAGATCGAGGGGCTGAGCCGCCTCACGTTCAACATCAAGGACGAGTTGAAGCGCCATTGGGAGCGCCGCACGCGCCTGCAGTGCCACGAGGCGGCAGCCCAGAAGACGGCCGGCCTCTACCCCGACTACACGCCGCAAGTCTCGGGCAAATACACCAAGGCCGCCTGAGCCTGCCGCCCTGAAACGTCGGACGCCCCGCTCGCTCCCTCTCCGCCCTCGGGGGCCATGGCGGGGGGGGCGGAGAGGGTTGGGGTGAGGTGGGGGATGCCAGAGCGCTGCCGGCGGCCCACCTCACCCTCCCAGCGCTTCGCGCCGGGCGCCTCCCTCTCCGCCCTGAAGGGCAGAGGGCAAACGTGGAGCGCGCCAAGCCCTTCCGGTTAGCCGCGGCCGATATACGGCATCTTGGTTGCCATCACGGTCATGAACTGCACGTTGGCTTCCAACGGCAGGCTCGCCATGTAGCGCACCCCCTGGGCGACGTGGCGCACGTCGATGCGCGCCTCGGCCTCGACCTTGCCGGTAGCCTGCAACCGCCCGACCGAGGTGTCGGTGTTGCGCTCGGTGGCGGCGTTGCCGATGTCGATCTGGCCGCAGGCGATATCGAGGTGGCGCCCGTCCAATGACAAGGAGCGGGTCAGCCCGGTCAGCGCGTGCTTGGTCGCGACATAGGGCGTCGAGTTGCGCCGCGGCACATGCGCCGACACGGAGCCATTGTTGATGATGCGGCCGCCGCGCGGGTCCTGCTCCTTCATCATGCGGAAGGCGTGCTGGGCGCACAGGAACGAGCCGGTCAGGTTGGTCTGCACGACGCCCATCCACTGTTCGTAGGTCAGATCCTCGAACGCGACGCCGCGGGTGCTGATGCCGGCGTTGTTGAACAAGAGATCGATGCGGCCGTAAGTCTGTTTGACGGCCGCGAACAGGGCGGCGATCGAGGCCGCGTCGGACACGTCGGTCGGCACGCAGAGCGTGCGCGGCGGCGGTGCGTTCCCGAGGGTCGCGGTTTCTTCCAGCATATGCTGGCGCCGCCCGGCGAGCACGACGCTCCAGCCGTCCTCCAATAGCGCGTGCGCGCTGGCCCGGCCGATGCCGCTGCCGGCGCCGGTGATGACGGCGATTTTCGCCTGCGTTGCCATTGTCAGTTCTCCCTCACCCGAAACTCGGCCAGACGCGCTGCCGGTAGGCGCCGTCCCAGAACAGGTATTCGTAGCGGGCCGAGCGCACGAAGGCGGTCAACATAGCGCGGCGCCCGGCCGGCGTCGCGGCTGCCGCGGCCTGGTCGGCGATGCCGATAACCATCTGCACCGCCTCGCCGAAACGCGGGTCGGCGTAGGTGTCGATCCAGGCGCGGTAGCGGTTGTCCGGCGCCGCATTGCGGGCGATCGCGCCGGCCACGTCCCAGTATATCCAGAAGCACGGCAGCAAGGCGGCCACCAAGACTTCCCAGGGCTCCTGGTGCGCCGTCGCCAGGAGGAAGCTGGTATAGGCGAGGCAGTCGGGTGCCGGCTCGGCGGCGGCGATCGTGGCCGGATCGACGCCGAACTCGGCGAGATAGCGGCCATGCAGCGCCTGTTCGACGGCGATCGCCTCGACCGAGGCGCGGCCGAAAGCCTGCACCGTCGCGGCGTCGGGCGCCGTGGCGGCGGCGAGCGCCAGCACCCGGGCATAGTCGCCCAGATAGATCGCATCCTGCGTGATGTAACAGCGAAAGCGCTCCGGCGCGAGCGTCCCGGCGGCCAGTTGGGTGTTGAAATCCAGGCGGTGGATCGCGCCGCGCAAGGCAGCGGTCTGCTGCCAGGCTTCCTCGGAAAATCGCATCATGCCTCCTATCCCTTGCCGCAGGGTTGGCAGGGCGGCCCGCATAGCTATCTCATTTGCCGCGGGGATGCGTTATTGTCGCGCGCAATCGAGACGCGGAGGGCTCTATGGACGGTTTGACCCTGACGGACGCCAAGGGTGTCGTCGCCCCGATCAATTTCACCGAGCCGATGGCGGAGAAGCCGTATTCCTACAATTACGAGCCGCCGCCGGGCGTGGCCCCGCGCAACACGCGGCCGGAAACGCATCAGGTCAAGATCCTCGACGCGCGCCAGCTTGCCGATCGGCTGTCGCTTGACCGCGAGGGTTTCGTGCTGCTGCACCGCCCGACCGCGGCGCGGACCCTCTATGACGAGGCCGAGATCGCCCGAATCTACTACCCGGAATGCGAGCGGGTGATCGCCGAAGCGACCGGCGCCGTCCGGGTGGTCGCGTTCGACCACATCGTGCGCAACGCCGGGCTGTCGGCCGCGGGCAACCAGATCAAGCTGCCGGCGAGCCGCGTCCATAACGACTACACCGCCTGGTCGGCGCCGCAGCGGGTGCGCGATTTGATGGGCGATGAGGCGGAAGAACTGCTCAAGCACCGCTACGCCGAGATCAATCTGTGGCGGCCGATCCGCGGCCCGCTGCTGCGCTCGCCCTTGGCGCTGTGCGATGCGCAGACGCTGGCGGAAGAGAACCTCGTTGGCTCCGAGCTGCGCTACCCGGACCGCACCGGCGAGACCTATGCCGTGACCTACAATCCGGACCAGCGCTGGTACTATTTTCCGAAGATGCAGGCCGACGAGGCGGTGCTGATCCGCTGCTTCGACTCGGCGCGCGAGGGCGCCGCGCGGTTCTCGGCGCACGGCGCCTTCGACGACCCGGAAACCCCGGAGGACGCCCCGCCGCGCGAGAGCATCGAGGTGCGCGCGCTGGTATTCTTCGCGGATTGAGGCCGCTGTTGGCGGGGGCCGCTCGGCGGCGCGGAAGCGACCGCGCCAGGGTTGCGCGCGCCGTCTCGTGCGGCTAGATTCCCCGCCCAGGCTCGGTCGGCGCAAGTCCACCGCAAACAAGAACACGGAGCGGCTGTCAACTCCCTGAAAATGCGGGTGTAGCTCAATGGCAGAGCAGAAGCTTCCCAAGCTTACGACGAGGGTTCGATTCCCTTCACCCGCTCCAAAATTTTCAACAGCCTGACTCGCGTCACGGACACTCATTGTCCTGCTGGGGAACGTTTTGGGGTCGGCTCACCCGGACCTCGTTGCCAACGTCAGTGTCGTGTCCCGCCAAGTGGTGTAGGAGGCTGACCGGCCTGCCGTAGCCGGGCCACAGCGGTGATCTTCGGTAGGGTTGTGTTGCCAAGACGCAACCCGATGAGGATCAAGCCAATGACCGAAGACAAGATCGCCCTTCGCGAGCTACTGGAGAAGGTGTCCGATGCCGCGAGCGGCACGATCGGCATCCGCCTCGACCTGCCCAACCCCAAACGCGCCATTCCGGCCGGCCGCAAATGCCAGGCCCGCTTCACCGGCGTCAGCGGAGCCGACCTCAATAAGCGCGCTGCCAGTCGATGACGTTGTGGAGCGGCCGGCCGGCGAGATAGGCGCGCAGATTGTCGCAGAAGATGGCGATCCCGCCGTGGCGGCTTGCGTCGCTGCCGCCCGAGACATGCGGCGTGATCAGCACCCTGTCGTCGTGCCAGAGGCGCGCCGGCGGCGGATGCTCGAATTCGCCGACATAGACATCGAGGGCGGCGCCCCGCAGATGACCGCGCTGCAGCGCGTCGGCCAGCGCGTCCTCGTCGATGATCTCGCCGCGCGCGACATTGACCAGCACGCTGCCCGGCTTCATCGCGGCGAAGCGGTCGTGGTTGAACAGACCGGTCGTCTGCGGCGTCCACTGGCAGCAGACCACGACGAAATCGCTCTGCGGCAGAAACCGGTCGAGCATGTCGGGTCCGCCAATCTCGCTGAACCCCGGCGGCAAGGGCGCCCCCGGCTGCGGCTGGCGCCTTGTGCCGACGACCCGCATGCCGAGCACGGCACACAACCGGCCGACCTCCAGCCCGATCCCGCCGGCGCCGACGACGCACGCCGTCTTGCCCTGGACGAGCAGCGGCCGGTAGGCCCGATGATCGAACAGGCCGGCGGCGCGATCGATCGCGGCGCGATTGAGGCCCATCGCGAAATGGAGGATGCCGGCGAGCGCATATTCGGCGATCGGCAGCGGGTTGGAGGCGCCGCGCGAGGTTGTCACGACGACCTCGCTGCCCCACAGATCGCTGGTGAACAGGTTGCTGGCGCCGGCCTGGCGCTGGTGAAACCAGCGAAGCCGCGGCGCCCGGGCGCGCAGGTCGAGCGGGAACGGCCAGCCGCCGATGACGATCTGCGCGTCGGCGAGCAGCCGGTCGCGTTCCTCGCGGGTGCCTTCCCCGACCGACCCGGGCATCAGGTAGCGCTGGGCGGCGTAGTCGTTCCAGCTGTCGCGAATTTCACCGTCGAACCAGCCGCCGGCATCGGTCAGGCGGATGGCGGGATCGACCGCCTCGATCCTGGCGCGGTCCGCCGCCGTGGTGCGCTGGATGCTCAAGACATTGATCGCCTGCATGGAAGCCCTCCGATCCTGGCGCGCAAGCCCCCACTATAGGGCATCCCGCGCCTTGACCCTGCGCACCTGCGCCATCCAATATCCGGGCAACGCAGGAGAAACATCATGGCTGCGAGAGCACCGTTCCTGAATGCCGCCTTTAGCGCCTATCACCATCGCGCGCGACCGGCGGAAGACGAGGAGCTGACCCGGGTCGGGCCGGGCACGCCGTGCGGCGAATATTTGCGGCGCTTCTGGCAGCCGGTCATCCTCACAAAAGAATTGGGCGAGCTGCCGCAGCGCCTGCGCATCCTCGGCGAGGACCTCGTCGCGTTCCGTGACAAATCCGGCGCCATCGGCCTGCTCGAATTGCATTGCCCGCATCGCGGCACCTCGCTCGAATTCGGCCTGGTCGGCGACCGCGGCATCCGCTGCTGCTATCACGGCTGGCTGTTCGACGCCGACGGCACGATCCTCGAGACGCCCGGCGAGCCGGCCGACAGCACCTTGAAGGACCGGCTCTGCCATGGCGCCTATCCGGTGCACGAATACGCCGGGCTGGTCTTTGCCTATATGGGACCGCCTGACAGGCAGCCGGAATTCCCGATCCTCGACACCTACGACCTGCCGGGCTACCGCCTCTCGCCGCGGGCTCCGACCGTGTGGGAGTGCAACTGGCTGCAGGTCAAGGAAAACAGCATGGATCCGGCGCACCTGATGTATCTGCACACGCTGCCGGGCAGCGAAGGCTTCACCGAGGATTTCAAGGAACAGCCCGAGTGGGACTGGATGGAGACCCCGGTCGGCATGGTCTATATCGACACCCGCCGGCACGCCGACCGGGTGTGGGTGCGCGTCGCCGATTTCATCCTGCCCAACATTCACCAGTTTCCGCCGAACGCCGATCCGATGGCGCAGCGCAACTCGATCAACCGGCCGATGGCGACGACCTGGGCCGTGCCGCTCGACGACACGCATACGATGCAGATCGGCTATTACCGCGCCCCCGAGGGGAAGGAGCCGCGGCGCGGCGCCGGTTTCGGCCAGGACGCCAGCCGCTCCTATGAAGAACGCCAGCGGATCCCCGGCGATTACGACGCGCAAGTCAGCATTCACGGCGGCGTCGCGCGGCACGGGCTCGAGCATCTCGCGACCACCGACCGCGGCATCATCATGATGCGCAACCTGATCCGCCGCGGCATCCGCGCGGTCCAGAAGGGCGAGGAGCCCGGCCACCCGATGCCGCCGAACGGCGCCGCCGTCCCGACCTACAGTCACGACCGGGTGGTCGCCGGCATCACCCCGGCGCCACTGCCGGAGGCGGACCGCAAGCTGCTGCGCGAGGTCGCGCGGGGCGTCGTCGCGGAGACGGTGAAGAGCGGCCTGTCGGCGGCCGGTTGACGGTGGGGCCCTGCACAGGCCTTCACAAAGACTTCGTCATTCCCGGGCGGCGCGCCAACGTTTCAGACCTCGACACTTGTTTGACGGAGCGATGAGTTAGGGCCATGAGCGACACCGACCACCGCATTTCGCCGCACTCTCGGGGCGTGCCGCACAGCTCCCATTGGGGGGCGTTTTCGGTGCTGGTGCGCGATCGCGCGGTCGAGATCGTGCCGCATCCGCGCGACGCCGCGCCGTCGGCGCTGCTCGGCAACATCCCGGCGTCGGTGGCGCACAAGGCGCGGGTGGCGCGGCCGATGGTGCGGCGCGGCTGGCTGGAGCACCGTCCGGGGCCGGATCATCGGCGCGGCCACGACGAATTCGTGGCGGTCGGGTGGCCGGAGGTGCTCGACCTCGTCGCTGCCGAGCTGCGCCGCGTCTATGCCGCACACGGGCCGCGCGCCGTCTTCGCCGGCTCCTATGGCTGGGCCAGCGCCGGGCGCTTTCACGATGCACAGCACCAGCTGCATCGCTTTCTCAACCTGGCCGGCGGCTATGTCCGTTCGGTCAACTCGTACAGCTCCGGCGCGGCGAGCGTGATCCTGCCGCACGTGATCGGCCCGCAGGCTATCGTCGCCGGCACCAGCGTCAGCTGGGCCGAACTGGTCGCGGAAAGCGCCTTGGTCCTCGCCTTTGGCGGCATGGCGCTGAAGAACAACGATGTCGGCGGCGGCGGCACGAGCCAGCACATCGCCCGCGACCACCTCGCGGCGGCCCGCCGGCGCGGCGTCGAATTTCACCTGATCGGCCCGTTGCGCGACGATCTGCCGGGGAATGTCGAAGCGGTCTGGCATCCGATCCGCCCGGGCACCGATGTCGCGCTGATGCTCGGCCTGGCGCATACGCTGGTCAGCGAGCGGCGGCACGACCGGGGCTTTCTCGACCGCTTCTGCGTCGGCTGGGAGGCGTTCGAGGCCTATCTCCTCGGGCACGAAGACGGGCAGCCGAAAGATGCCCGTTGGGCCGCCGCGATCTGCGGCATCGCGGCAGACGAAATCGCCGCCCTGGCGCGCCGCGCTGCGGGCCGACGCACGCTCGTCACCTGCTCGATGTCGCTGCAGCGCGGCGAACATGGCGAGCAGCCGGTGTGGATGGGCGTCGTCTTGGCCGCGATGCTCGGCCAGATCGGGCTCAAGGGCGGCGGCTTTGCCTACGCGCTGGGCGCCACCTCGAATACCGGCAAGCCGCCCTTGGCGGTGCCGCTGCCGACGATGCCGACCGGCCGCAACCCGATCGCCGACTTCATCCCGGTGGCGCGCATCGCCGACCTGCTGCTAGAGCCCGGCGAGGCGTTCGAGTACGACGGGCAGCATCTCAACTACCCCGACATCCGGCTGGTCTACTGGGCCGGCGGCAATCCGTTTCACCACCACCAGGATCTCAACCGGCTGCGCCGCGCCTTCGCCCGCCCGGATACGGTGATCGTGCACGATTCGGCCTGGACGGCGAGCGCCCGCCACGCCGACATCGTGCTGCCGGCGACGGTCACGCTGGAGCGCGAGGATATCGGCGCCTCCGGCGGCGATCCGCTCATGGTGGCGATGCATCGGGCGGTCGCGCCCTACGCGCAAGCGCGCGACGATCACCAGATTTTCGCCGGGTTGGCCGAGCGTCTCGGCGTCGGCGAGGCGTTCACCGAGGGCCGCTCGGCCCGGCAGTGGCTGGAACACCTCTACGAACCAACCCGCCGCGCGCTGGCCGAACGCGGCATCAACGCGCCCGGCTTCGACCAGTTCTGGGAGGCGGGCGAGCTGATCCTGCCGACCGAGGCGTGGGATGGCGGGCTGGTCCGCGCCTTTCGCCGCGACCCCGCGGCCGCGCCGCTGCCGACGCCGAGCGGCAAGATCGAGATCACCTCCGCGACGATCGCCGGCTTCGGCTATGCCGACTGCCCGGGACATCCGGCCTGGCTGCCGCCGGCTGATGGCGCCGGGTCATCGGCCGCCGCGCGCTTCCCGCTGGTGCTGGTCGCCAACCAGCCGGCGACGAGGCTGCACAGCCAGCTGGATTTCGGCGCCACCAGCCTCGCCTCGAAAATCGCCGGCCGCGAGCCGGTGCGCCTCAATCCGCAGGATGCCGCCGCCCGCGGCATTCGCGACGGCGACGTCGTGCGCCTCTACAACGACCGCGGCGCCTGTCTGGCCGGAGCGGTGCTGAGCGATGCGCTATGCCCCGGTGTCGTGCAGCTGGCGACCGGCGCCTGGTACGACCCCCTAGACCCGGCTGCGGCAACGCCGCTATGCGTGCACGGCAACCCGAACGTGCTGACGCGCGACGCCGGCACCTCGCGCCTCGCGCAGGGCTGCACCGGCCAGCTCAGCCTCGTCGAGATCGAGCCGTTCGCCGGCCCGTTGCCGCGCATCAAGGCGTTCGACCCGCCGCCGGACGGGGACTAGCCCGGCATGCCGGGCTAGCGGGTCGTGCCGGCACCTCACCCGTACACGAAAATCCCGTCATCGAGGTCGGTGGCCGGGAAGGTGTCCTTTTCGGTCCAGTAGTCTTGCGTGTGCTGCCATTCCGGCTTGTCGCCGCGCTTCGGCAAGAGGTGCATGCTGCGCATCAGATAGCCCGGGTTGAAGTTTTCCGGGTCGATCCACGGCAATAGTGGCATGTCCCGGTCCTCGGGCCGCAGCTGCGGCGTCACCCGGCTCGCCCCCTGGTCCTTCATGTGATTGATCAGGCGGCAGACGAAATCGGCGACCAAATCCGCCCGCAACGTCCAGCTCGCCCGGAAATAGCCGAACACCCAGGCCATGTTGGGGACGCCGGTGAACATCATGCCGCGATAGGTGACCGTGTCGGCGAAGTCGAGCGGCTTGCCGTCGATCGCGAAGACGATGTCGCCGAGCACGCTCAGATTGAACCCGGTGGCCGTGACGATGATGTCTGCGTCGAGGCGCTTGCCGGATTTCAAGATCAGGCCGGTCTCGCTGAAGGTCTCGATCTCGTCGGTCACGACCGACGCCTTGCCGGCGGCGATCGCCTGCAGGAAGTCGCCGTCCGGGATGAAGGCGATGCGCTGCCGCCACGGCCGGTAATCCGGCGTGAAATGCGTCTTGACGTCGTAATCGGGGCCGAGATAACCGCGCACGGCCGACAGCAGTTCGTTCTTCACGGCCTCGGGCTCGACGAACGAGCGTTGGGTGAAGATGGCCTGGTCGTGTAATATTTTCCGCCGCACGATCTCGTGGATCCAGGTCTCGTCGATCTGCAACTGACGCAATTCGTCGGCGATCTCGACCGCGTTGCGGCCGGTGCGAAAGAAGGTCGGCGAGCGCTGCAGCATCGTGACGTGGCCGCATTCGGCCGCGATTGCCGGGATCAACGTCGCCGCGGTGGCGCCCGAGCCGATCACGATCACGTCCTTGCCGGCGTAATCGAGATCCCGCGGCCAGGTCTGCGGGTGGACGATGCGGCCCCGATAGCGGTTCATCCCGGGCCATTCGGGCGTGTAGCCCTCGGCGTGCCGGTAATAGCCCTGGCACATCCACAGGAAATTGGCGGTGAAATCAACCGCCTCGCCGGTGTCCAGCCGGGTCGCCGCGATCGTCCACAGATTGTCGGCGCTCGACCAGCGTGCCGCGGAGATGCGGTGGCGGTAGCGGATGTGTGGCGCCAGACCATTCTCGTCGATCACCTCGCCCATGTATTTGCGGATTTCGGCCGCGCTGGCGATCGGTGCGCTGGTCCACGGTTTGAAGCGGTAGCCGAAGGTATAGAGGTCGCTGTCGGAACGGATGCCGGGATAGCGATGCGTCAGCCATGTGCCGCCAAAGCTCTCCTGCGCCTCGAGCACGACAAAGCTGGTGCCGGGGCATTGCCGGGTCAGGTGGTAGGCGCCGCCGACCCCGGAAATCCCGGCCCCGACGATCAGCACGTCGAAATGCTCGCTCGCTTTCCCGGTCATGGCGTCGCCTCCGTTGCCCGCCGCCAGTCTACCACGGTTGTCATTCCGCGACCCGCGTGGAACACTTCCACCCTTACAGCCGGGAGGGCGCCATGGATGTCGGCATGATGATGATCTTCGCCAGCTACGGCTGGCAGGATTGCAGCGACGATCGGGTCTGGGACGAGGAGATCCGGCTGGCGCGGCTCGCCGCCGATGCCGGCTTCGACGCGTTGTGGTCGGCCGAGCATCATTTCTTCGATTACTCGTTCTGCCCGGACAATTTGCAGCTGATGACGTATCTGGCGGCGGCCTGCCCGAATATCGACCTCGGCACCGCGGCGGTGATCGTGCCGTGGCACGACCCGCTGCGCGTCGCCGAGCAGGCGGCGGTGCTCGACATGTTGTGCAAGGGGCGGCTGCGGCTGGGCCTCGGACGCGGCCTCGCACGGCGCGAATTTGCCGCCTTTCGCGGCACGATGGACGAAAGCCGCGAACGCTTCGACGAAGCCGCGCCGATGATCGTCGCGGCCCTGCGCACCGGCTTTATCGAAGGCGACGGCAAGCACTACACGCAGCCGCGGGTCGAATTGCGGCCCCGCCCGAAATACGACTTCACCGGCCGCATCTATGCCGTGGCGTCGAGCGAGGACTCGGTCGAGGCCGCCGCCCGGCTGGGCGCCCACATGGTGATGTTCTCCGACCGGCCGTGGCACATGCGCCTGCCGGCGGTCCAGCGCAACCGCGAATTGCATCTGCAATTCCACGGCCGGCCGGCGCCGCACATGATGATCACCGATTTCTGCATCTGCGGCCCCGACCTGGCCGCGGCCGAGGACCACGCGCGGCAATACATGGGCAAGTTCGTCGAGAGCAATTTCCACCATTACGAATTTCTCGGCGACCATTTCGCCACCGTCAAGGGCTACGACGCCTATGCGCAAAAGGCGGCGATCGCCAAGGCGGCCGGGCTCGACGGGGCGACCGCCGGGTTCATGCAGGCGGCGATCTGGGGCACCCCCGACCGCATCCTGCGCGAACTCGAAACCCGGCGCGACGTGCTCGGCGAGTTCGAGCTCAATGTCGCCTTCCGGTTCGGCGGCGTGCCCTACGATATCGCCGAGCGCGGCCTGAAGCTCTTCGCCAAGGAGGTGCTGCCGGTCTTGCAGAGCTGGCGGACCGGCGACACGGCGCGCGCCGCGGAGTGAGGGGCGGCGCGACGAGCGGCCGCCCCCCTGCATCGCCTCGGCGCTGCCGCGCCTATTCGGCGGCGGCCGCGACCGGCGTGCTGCGGAACGCCGGCATGACCTCCTTGGCGAACCGGTCGAGGTCTTCCAGCTGGATGTCGAGCGGGGTGCCGAGCGGCGTGCTGCAGATCACGCGGTCGACGCCGGGATAGCGCTTCTCGACCGCCTTCAGCTGGTCGATGATGTCGGCGGGCGTGCCGGTCAGGAAGCCGCCGGCCTTCACCGCGTCCTCGACGCGCGGCAGCTTGGTGGTGGCGGCGAGCTTGGGGTCGCGCATCGCCGCGATCTGCTCGTCGGAGAGCGCCCGCACCAGGCGCAACTCGCCGAACATCTTCATGTTTTCTTCGTAGTGTTGCGCCGCCTCGCGCATGCCCTCTTCGCGATTTTTCGCGATGTGGAACTGGAAGCCGAGCGCGAGACGCTCGCCGAGTTCGAGCTTGACGCCGCGCCGCGCATAGGCGGCCTGGAATCCGATCATATGCCGGTCGACCGCGCCGCCTTCGGCCGAGCCGCCGCCGATGACGCCACAAATGCCGTGCTTGGCCATGAAGTCGAAGGCACGGTCCGAGCCGCTCTGGATCGGCTGCCAGCATTCGACCGGCAGATGCTCGGGCCCGGGCACCAGGGTGATCTCCTTCAGCGTATAGCCGCGATACGGCACCTCCGGCGGGATCGTGAAGAATTTTCCCTTGTGCGAGAACGGCTTCCCCTGGAATGCCTTGAAGATGACATCGACGCCTTCCTCGAAGATTTCGCGATTGGCGTCCTGGTCGAGCAGCGGCCTGCCAAAGCTCTCGACCTCGCGAGTGTGATAGCCGCGCGCGACGCCGAAGATCACCCGCCCGCCGCTCAGGATATCGGCCATCGCATAGTCTTCCGCGAGGCGCAGCGGATGCCACATCGGCACGACGTTGAAGCCGCAGCCGATCTTCAGGTTTTTTGTGTTGCTGACGAGATGCATCGCCATCATCAGCAGGTTCGGGATGAGTTCCGTGCCCTCGGGCTGAAAATGGTGCTCGGCCATCCAGAAGGTATTGAAGCCGCGCTCGTCCATGCACTTGGCATAGGTCACCACCTTGCGCAGCGCCTTGGCGAATTGCTCTTGCGGATAGCGGCGCTCGTTGATCGGCGTACCGGTGTAGCCGAGGTTCTCCAGGTCGGCGGTGCCGTAATAGGAGCTGTCGAATTTGGTGATCATCGATGGGTCCTTCGCAAATCCAGATCGCAAATATCCTCGTCGGCGGCGTTTTTGTCTCGCCGAAATATCGCAGGTCGATCCTGCCGGTGGTCAATCATCGATCGCGGCAGCGCCAATCGGCCGGCCCGGCGAGCGCTACCACGCCTATCCGTTTGAGTTGTCGCGCGGCATGTGCCAGCGGGCGGTGATCGCGCTGGCGATGAGGCTCGGCTCGGCGGCCGCGGCTGTGTCAGTCGGCGGCGGCGAGCTTGTCCTGCGTCTTCGTCTCGAAGTCGCTGGCGTCGTGGCGCTCGTGCAGCTGGCTCGACGGTTCGCCCGAGAGGCGGTTGACCATGCGCCCGCGCCGGACCGCCGGGCGTTCGAGCAGCGTGTCGACCCAGCGCTGGACGTTTTTGTACTCGTGGACCGCGAGGAACTCGGTCGCGCCGTATTGGCCGAACCTCGCCAGCCCGCCATACCACGGGAAGATCGCGATGTCGGCGATCGTGTAGCCGGGGCCGGCGACATACTCGCTCTCTGCCAGGCGGCGATCGAGCACGTCGAGCAGGCGCTTTGTCTCCATCGTGAAGCGGTCGATCGCGTATTCGATCTTGACGTTTGCGTAGGCGTAGAAGTGGCCGAAGCCGCCGCCGACGTACGGCGCGCTGCCCATCTGCCACATCAGCCACGACAGGCACTCGGCGCGCGCGGCGGGCTCGGTCGGCAGGAATTCGCCGAACTTTTCGGCCAGGTGCATCAGGATCGCGCCGGTCTCGAACACCCGGATCGGCGTCGGGCCGCTGCGGTCCATCAGCGCCGGGATCTTGGAGTTGGGGTTGATCGCGACAAAACCGCTGCCGAACTGGTCGCCGTTGCCGATCCGGATCAGCCAGGCATCGTACTCGGCGCCCTTGTGGCCCTTCGCCAGCAGCTCTTCGAGCATGATCGTGACCTTGACGCCGTTCGGCGTGCCCAGCGAGTACAGCTGCAACGGGTGGCGGCCGACCGGCAGCTCCTTCTCGTGCGTGGCACCGGCGATCGGGCGGTTGATGTTGTCAAACCGGCCGCCGGTCGGCTTCTTCCAGACCCAGACCTTGGGGGGCGTGTAGGAGGGCGCGTCGCTCATTTCTGAAGCTCCAGTCGTCTAACGGGGCGCACGCGGATACCGCGTGCCAGCGCCTCATCCTATATCAGACCGCGCCGTGGTTGTGCCGCCCACCTTTCGGTACGGCTACGATGCGCTAGAGTATGCGTACGAACGAGCAGTCTGGCGGCGGGCCAGACCACGGGCCACGGGGAGGGCGGAGCATGCAGGCGGATTACATCATCATCGGCGCCGGCTCGGCCGGCTGCGTCCTGGCCAACCGGCTGACCGAGGATCCCGGCACCAGGGTGTTGCTGATCGAGGCCGGCGGGCGCGACTGGAACCCGCTCATTCACATCCCGGCCGGGTTCTTCAAGATGCTCGACCACGATACGCTGACCTGGAAGTTTCGCGCCGAGCCCGACCCCGGCACCGGCGGCCGGGCCATCGTCTATACGCGCGGCCGGGTGATTGGCGGCTCCAGCTCGATCAACGGGCTGATCTATATCCGGGGCCAGCCCGAGGATTACGACCATTGGGCGCAGCTCGGCAATCGCGGCTGGTCGTGGGACGATTGCCTGCCCTATTTCCGCCAGGCCGAACGCTGGGAGGGCGAGGAGAGCGAAGTGCGCGGCAAGGACGGGCCGTTGTTCACCTCGAAGACCGACCGGCCGGCGATCTGCGCCACCGTAATCGAGGCAGGCCGGGAGGTCGGGCTCGAATACCGCGAAGACGTCAACGACCTGCCGCCCGGCCATGGCGATTGCATCGGCTGGTGCCAGCAGACCCGCGGCGGCAGGCGGCGCGCCTCGACGGCGCGCACCTATCTGCGCCCGGCCCTGAAGCGGCCCAATCTCGAACTCGTCACCAAGGCGCTGGTGCATCGCATCGTGTTTGACGGCAAACGGGCGGTCGGCGTCGAATTCTCGCGCGGCGGGGCGGTGGAGCGGGCCGACGCGATGCGCGAGGTGATCCTGTCGGCCGGCGCGATCGGCTCGCCGCACATCCTGCAATTGTCCGGGGTCGGCGATCCCGAGCATCTCGGCCGCATCGGGGTGCCGCTGGTGCATGAATTGCGCGGCGTCGGCAAGAACATGCAGGACCACTACGTCGCGCGCGTCTCCTACCCCATCCACGGCGCCCAGACCGCCAACGAGCGCTCGCGCGGTTTGCCGCTCGCCGGCGAGGTCGTGCGCTGGCTGCTGACCGGCAAGGGCATGCTGACCTATAGCCCCTCGATCGTCGCCGCCTCGGTCAAGGTGCTGGAGGAGTCGGCGACCCCCGATGTGCAATGCACCTTCGCGCCCGGCAGCTTCAAGGATGGCCAGATCGGCGAACTGGAGGAAACGCCCGGCCTCTCGGCTGGCGCCTGGCAGATGCGGCCGCTGTCGCGCGGCTATGTCGAGGCCAAGTCGAACCGGCCGGGCGACATGCCGGCGATCAATCCGCGCTATCTGTCGGAAGAGAGCGACCGGCGCGCCATCGTCGGCGGCCTCAAACTTGCCCGCCGGATTTTTGCCGCACCGGCGCTCCAGCCGTTCGTCGGCGCGGAGAGCCTGCCGGGAATGCACGTTCAGGGCGACGACGAATTGCTCGACTACGCGCGGCGCAACGGCGGCACCTGCTATCACGCCAGCTGCACCTGCCTGATGGGCCGCCATGCGATGGCGGTCGTCGACGACGCATTGCGCGTGCACGGGCTCGATGGCTTGCGCGTCATCGACGCCTCGGTGATGCCGGCGGTCACCTCGACCAACACCAATGCCCCGACGATCATGATCGCCGAAAAGGGCGCGGCGCTCATCAAGGGCACCGCGCGACAGCGGCTGGCGGCATAGCGAAGGCGGGCCGCGGTGAGGCATTTTGTGATCGTCGGCGCCGGTGCTGCCGGGCTGATGGCGGCCCGCGAGCTGGCCCGCGCCGGCCAGCGCGTGACGATCCTCGAGGCGCGCGAGCGCTGCGGCGGCCGCATCTACCCGCTGCCCGCCGCGGAATTCGGGTACGAGGCGGAGGGCGGTGCCGAATTTGTCCACGGCGCCGCGCCGGTGACGCGCGCCGTGATGCGCGACGCGAAACTTTCGCTGTCGCCGCGCGAGGGTACGCGCTGGAGCACCCGGACAGGGGCATTATCGCCCGACCAGTATGCGCTGCCGCATGCCGGCCGGTTTTACCAGGCCCTGCGGGAGGTGAAGGTCGATCTGCCGATCGCGGACTTCCTGGAGAGGCATTTCGCCGATCGGCGATACGACGAGCTGCGGCGGTCGATCACCCGCACGGTCGAAGGCTACGACGCGGCCGATCCGCACCGCGCCAGCACGCTCGCCCTGCGCGAGGAATGGCTGGCGCGGGACGACGGTGAGCACGGCCGCCTCGCGGAAGGCTACGGCGCGCTCGTCGCGTATCTCGCCTCCGAATGCCGCAGGCACGGCGCCGCGATCCATCTCGGCGCTGGCGTGATGGCGATCGACGAGGAAAGCGACCGAGTCGCCGCGCGCTGCGGCGACGGCGCCACCTTCGAGGCCGATGCCGCGATCCTTGCCGTGCCGCTGCCGCTGCTGTCGGCAATCGCGCTGCCGCCGGCGGCGCGCGAGCGGGCCGCGGCTGCCGCCGATATCGGGTTCGGCAACGTCGTCAAGATCCTGCTGTGTTTCAGGACGAAATGGTGGGCCGACGCCAACGGGCGCGATCTCGCCGACCTGTCGTTCCTGCTGTCCGACGCGAGGGTGCCGACGTGGTGGACGCAGCATCCCGACACCCATCCGGTGCTGACCGGCTGGTTCGCCGGCCCCAAGGCCGACCGGGTATCCGCGCTCGGCGAAGCCGAGCTTATCGCTATGGGGCTGGCGTCGCTGGCCGAGATTTTCGGCCTGCCGCCGGACCGCATCAAGCCGGAGCTCGTCGCCTCGCGAGCGATCAACTGGGGCAACGACCCCTTCGCACGCGGCGCCTATTCCTATGCCACGCCGAAAACGCGGGCCGCGCAATTAGTGCTGCGACAACCGGAGCGCGGGGCCATATTCTTTGCCGGCGAGGCGCTTTACGAAGGCTCCGATATGGGCACGGTCGAGGCGGCGCTGGCCAACGGACTAGAGACCGCGCAGTCGATCCTGGCCGCCGAACCGTAGCCCCGAACCGTAGCCCCGGACCGTAGCCATGGAGACGCTGTTCACGATCGGCTACGAGAAGGCGCGGCTCGCCGATGTTGTCGCGACGCTCTCGGCCAGCGGCATAGCGACGCTGATCGACGTGCGCGACCGGCCGATCTCGCGGCGGCCCGGGTTTTCGAAGAACCAGCTCGCCGCCGGCCTCGCGGAAGCCGGCATCCGCTATGTCGGCTTGCGGGCGCTCGGCACCCCGCCCGAGGGCCGCGAGGCCGGAAAACGGCGGCAATGGGCGCGGTTCTGGGACATTGTCGAGGCAAAGCTCGCCACCGCCGAAGCCGAACTGGCGTTGCACGAGGCCGCTGCGCTCGCGCAACAGGAGACAAGCTGCCTGTTGTGCTATGAGGCCGACTGGCGCAGCTGTCATCGCCGCCGGATCGCGGAGATCCTCACCGAGCGGCACGGTTTTGCGGTGCATCACCTGAGCGTCGCCGATAGCGGCCCGTGACCGCCGCTTCAGCACTCCGCCGCCGTCGCGCGCTGCTGTTTGAGGCGGCCGCGCTGCGCCTTGTCGGCGAGGCGCCGCTCGCGCGCCGCGGCGCCGGGGGCGGTCGGCCGGCGGGGGCGCGGCGGGCTGGCGGCGTGGCGGATCAGCGCGACCAGCCGGTCGAGCGCATCCTGCCGATTGCGCTCCTGCGAGCGAAAGCGCTGCGCGGTGATCTGCAGGATGCCGTCCTGCGACAGCCGGCGCCCGGCGAGCCGCGCCAGCCGCGCCCGCACCGGCTCGGGCAGCGACGGCGAGCGCCGCAAATCGAAGCGCAGCTGCACCGCGCTCGACACCTTGTTGACATTCTGCCCGCCGGGACCCGACGCGCGCAGGAAGCTTTCGTGGATTTCAGCCTCATCGAGAACCAGCGTTTCGGTGATCGGGATCATGGTTGCATGCTCGGACAGATTGGACTTCACCCCGGCCGGGCTGGTAGTGTAAGCCAGGATCGTGCAACGGCCGACCGTCATCTGGCGCGGCCGCGATCAGATAATTTCAGGAGCGAACATGCCGAGGGTCAGTTACACGGCACCGGCGACGGTCGACGAAGCGGTCAAGGCTTTGGCCGGCGCCGCCGGTCTGGCGAGAGTCCTGTCAGGCGGGACCGATCTGCTGGTGCAGATGAAGAGCGGGCGGGTGAAGCCCGAGGTGATCGTCGATACCAAGCATATCCCGGGCCTCATTGGGATCCGCGAGGAGGGCGACTGTTTTGTGATCGGCGCCGCGACGCCGGGCGCGATGATCAGCGCCGACGAGCGGCTGGAGCGCGCCTTTCCCGGCATCGTCGAGGGGGTTGATCTGATCGGCTCGACCCAGATCCAGGGCCGCGCTTCGATTGCCGGCAATCTGTGCAACGCCTCGCCGGCCGCCGACAGCGTGCCGCCGGTCATCGCCGCTCGCGCGACCGCTGTTATCGTCGGCCCGAATGGGCGCCGCGAGGTGCCGGTCGAGGCGATCGTCACCGGCCCGGGCCGGACCTCGCTGGCGAAGGGCGAGCTCGTCGTCGAATTCCGCATCCCAAAGCCGAAGCCGCGCCAGTCGGACGCCTATCTGCGCTTCATCCCGCGCACCGAGATGGACATCGCGGTCGTCGGCTGTGCCGTCAATGTGACGCTTGACGGCAACGGCGTCTGCACCGATGCACGGGTCGTGCTCGGCGCGGTCGCGCCAACCCAGCTGATCGTCGCCGGCGCGGCAGAGGCCCTGATCGGCCGCAAGCTCGATGACGACACGTTGGCGCGGCTCGACTCGGCGGCTCAGGCCGCCTGCCACCCGATCACCGACAAGCGCGGCACGATCGAGTACCGCACCAAGGTCGCCGGCGTGCTGGCGCGCCGGGCGGCCGCCATCGCCTTTGAGCGCGCGGGCGTACGGCCTCAGTCTGATTCGATCCCGGGAGCGATTTAATGAGCAAAATTCATGTCACGACGGTCATCAACGGCGAGCCGGTCGAGTATCTGTGCGAGCCGCAGCAGACGCTGCTCGACGTGCTGCGCGACGAACTCGGCCTGACCGGCAGCAAGGAGGGCTGTGGCTCGGGCGATTGCGGCGCGTGCAGCGTCATCGTCGACGGACGGCTGGTGTGCTCGTGCCTGATGCTGGGGGCGGAGGCCGCCGGCCGCACGGTCACGACGATCGAGGGCGTCGCCAATGGCGACACGCTGCATCCGGTGCAGCAGAAATTCCTCGAACACGCAGCGCTGCAATGCGGCTTCTGCACGCCGGGGCTGATCGTTGCGGCGAAGGCGCTGCTCGACGAAAACCTCAACCCGACCGAGGAAGAGACGCGCTATTGGCTGGCCGGCAATCTGTGCCGCTGCACCGGTTACGACAAGGTGATCCGTGCGGTGCTCGATGCCGCCGCGGTCATGCGTGGCGAGGCGGCCTGACAGCGTCCGGGGCGTTGCTATGGGGGCGTGCTATGATCGCTCAGGCCCGCGACGGCGGGGGCATGGACAGGCATAGAGGAACTGGCGCATGAGCTATCTCGACAAGGCCGGCCTCAAGATCGTCGGCACCCGGCCGATCCGCCCGGACGGCGTCGACAAGGTTACCGGCCGGGCCAATTTCGGGGCCGACATGGTGATGCCCGGCATGCTGTGGGGCCGCATCAAGCGCAGCCCGCATGCCCACGCCCGGATTCTCGGTATCAACGTCGAGAAGGCGCTGGCCCTGCCCGGGGTCAAGGCGGTCATCACCCGCGCCGACTTCCCGGACATCTCGCGCGAGCGGGCCCAGCTCGGCGCCTCGCCGCACAATCTGCGCGATCTGTCGCGCAACTGCATGGCGCAGGGCAAGGCGCTCTATGAAGGGCACGCCGTGGCCGCGGTCGCGGCGACCTCGCCGGCGATCGCGGAAGAGGCGCTCGACCTGATCGAAGTCGATTACGAGGTGTTGCCGCATGTCATGGATGTCGAGGCGGCGATGGCGGATGGCGCGCCGCTGCTGCACGATGACATCTTCACCGCCGGGATCGAGCCCAAACCGACCAAGCCGTCGAACATCGCCAAGGTGGTGCGGTTCGCCAAGGGCGATGTCGAGGCCGGCTTCAAGGAAGCCGACATCGTCATCGAGCGGCGCTACACGACGCAGCCGGTGCACCAGGCCTATATCGAGCCGCATGCCTGCGTCGTCTCGGTGGGCGCCGACGGACAGACGACGATCTGGAGTTCGAGCCAGGGTCAGTTCATGGTGCGCGGCTACACCGCGCGCATCTGTGGCGCCGACATCGCCAATATCCGCGCGATGCCGGCCGAGATCGGTGGCGGCTTTGGCGGCAAGACAATCATCTATCTCGAGCCGCTCGCCTACATGCTGTCGAAGAAATCCGGCAAGCCGGTCAAGCTGGTGATGAGCCGGGAAGAGGTGTTCCGCGCCACCGGACCGACCTCGGGCGCTGTCGTCGAGGTCAAGCTCGGCGCCAAGAAGGACGGCCATATCACCGCCGCGCAAACCACACTCAAATATCAGGCCGGTGCGTTTCCCGGCTCGCCGGTGCAGCAGGGCTGCATCTGCGCGCTGGCCGTCTACGACCTGCCGAATGCCGAGACCGTCGGTTACGACGTGCTGAGCAATCGGCCCAAGGTCGCAGCCTACCGTGCGCCGGGCGCACCGATCGGCTCGTTCGGCGTCGAAAGCTGCATGGACGAACTGGCGCATGCGCTCAAGATCGACCCCTTGAAGCTGCGCGAGATCAACGGCGCCAAGGACGGCGCCAAGGCGACGCACGGGGTGACCTGGGTCAATATCGGCTACCAGAAAACGCTGGAGGCGGCGCGGGCGACCGAGCATCTCAAGGCGCCGCTCGGCCCCAATCAGGGGCGTGGCATCGCGTCGGGCTACTGGCACAACGCCGGCGGCGAATCGAGCGCCGCGGTGCATGTCAACGAGGACGGCACGGTCACCGTGACCGAGGGCCATCCCGATATCGGCGGCTCGCGCGCCTCGATGGCGATGATGGTCGCCGAGGTGTTCGGCATTCCGTTCGAGAATGTCCGCCCGGTGGTCGGCGACACGACCTCGATCGGCTTCAGCGCCTCGACCGGCGGCAGCCGCGTCACCTTTGCCGGCGGCATGGCGGTGACGCAGGCGGCCGAGAAGGTTATCGAGGTGCTGAAGGCGCGCGCCGCGGTGATGTGGGACATCAGCGCCGACGCGGTCGAGTGGAAGGACGGCAAGGCCTACCCGGCCGGTCCCAATGCCGGCAGCTTCGAGCCGCTCGATCTGGCGGCGATCGCCAACCGGGCGGCCCACACCGGCGGCCCGATCAGCGCCGAGGTGCAGATCAACGCACAGGGCCAGGGGCCCGGCTTTACGACGCATATCTGCGATGTCGAAGTCGACCGCGAAACCGGCCACGTCAAGATCCTGCGCTATACCGCGATCCAGGATGTCGGCCGGGCGATCCATCCCTCCTATGTCGAAGGTCAGATGCAGGGCGGGGTGACGCAGGGGGTCGGCTGGGCGCTTAGCGAGGAATACATCTACGACAAGGATGGCCGCCTTGAAAATCCCGGCTTTCTCGACTATCGCGTGCCGGTCGCCTCCGACATGCCGATGATCGACACGGTGCTCGTCGAGGTGCCGAACCCGCGCCATCCGTTCGGGGCGCGCGGCGTCGGCGAGGTGCCGATCGTGCCGCCGATGGCGGCGGTCGCCAATGCGATCTTTGCCGCCACCGGCATGCGCCTGCGCGATCTGCCGATGTCGCCGCCGAAATTGCGCGCGGCGCTCGACGCGGTCGAGCCGCGGCGCGAGGCGGCGGAATAGCGGCGCGAACGGCGCAGCACAGCGGATCTTCTTTCACTCGTGGAGTGAGCTCATGAGCTATCTCGACAAGGCTACTCTCAAGGTCGTCGGCACAAGGCCAATCCGTCCCGACGGGGTCGACAAGGTGATCGGCCGCGCCACCTTCGGCGCCGACATGACGATGCCCGGCATGCTGTGGGGCAAGGTCAAACGCAGCCCGCATGCCCATGCCCGCATCCGGGGTATCCGCACCGACAAGGCGCTGGCGCTGCCCGGCGTCAAGGCGGTGGTGACGGCGGCCGATTTCCCGGCGATCGCGTCGGAGGAAGCCTTTGTCGGCGAGGGGCCGATGAATTTCCGCGACCTCTCGTTCAACTGCATGGCGCACGGCAAGGCGCTCTATGACGGCCACGCCGTCGCCGCGGTGGCCGCGACCTCGCCGGCGATCGCCGAAGAGGCGCTCGACCTGATCGAGGTCGATTACGAGGTGCTGCCGCACGTCATCGACGTTGAAGACGCGATGAAGCCGGATGCCCCGGTGCTGCACGATGATCTGTTCACCCAGGGCGTCGATCCCAAGCCGACCAAGCCATCCAACATCGCCAAGCGGATCGGCTTCGCCAAGGGCGACATCGCGGCCGGCTGGAAGGAGGCGGAGGTCATCGTCGAGCGGCGCTACACGACGCAGCCGGTGCACCAGGCCTACATCGAGCCGCATGCCTGCCTCGTCTCGGTCGGGGCCGATGGGCAGACGACGATCTGGAGTTCGAGCCAGGGCCACTTCATGGTGCGCGCCTATTGCGCCAAGCTGCTCGGCATCGACATCGCCGACATCCGCGCGATGCCGGCCGAAATCGGCGGCGGGTTCGGTGGCAAGACCCTCGTCTACCTCGAACCGCTGGCGCTGGCGCTGTCCAAGCAATCGGGCCACCCGGTCAAGATCGTGATGAGCCGCGAGGAAGTGTTCCGCGGCAC
The DNA here is from genome assembly GCA_035534535.1 of Allostellaceae bacterium. GTDB lineage: Bacteria > Pseudomonadota > Alphaproteobacteria > ATCC43930 > CGMCC-115725 > DATARH01. The sequence continues at coordinate 39,365 of DATLRS010000153.1, forward strand.
CGGTCCCGCCGCTGGCGGCGTCATCGAAGTCAAGCTCGGCGCCAAGAAGGACGGGCGCCTGGTGGCAGCCGAATTGCTGCTCAAATACCAGGCCGGCGCCTTCCCCGGCTCGCCGGTCGGGCCGGGTTGCATGTGCGGCTTTGCGATGTACAACATCCCGCATGTCAGCATCGTCGGCTACGACGTCGTGTCCAACCGGCCGAAGGTGGCGGCCTACCGTGCGCCCGGCGCACCCAACGCTTCGTTCGGCGTCGAAAGCTGCGTCGACGAACTGGCCCGCGAACTGAAGATGGACCCCTTGAAGCTGCGCGAGATCAATGCCGTGACCGACGGGGTCAAGGCGGTGCACGGGCCGACCTGGACCAATATCGGCTATACCCAGACGCTGGCGGCGGCGCGCGCCAGCGGCCATTTGGACATCCCGCTCGGTCCCAATCAGGGCCGCGGCATCGCCTCGGGCTTCTGGTTCAACATCGGCGGCGAGTCGAGCGCGGCCTGCCATGTCAATGAGGACGGCAGCATCACGATCGTCGAGGGCAGCCCCGATATCGGCGGCACAAGGGCCTCGATGGCGATGATGGCGGCCGAGGCGCTCGGCGTTCCCTATGACCGGGTGCGCCCGATCGTCGCCGATACCGCTTCGATCGGCTTCAGCTTCCTGACCGGCGGCAGCCGCACCACCTTTGCGACCGGCATGGCGGTGACCCAGGCGGCCGAGAAGGTCGTCGTCGAACTGAAGCAGCGCGCCGCGATGATCTGGGACATCAGCCCCGATGCGGTCGAGTGGAAGGACGGCAAGGCGTTTCCGGCCGGTCCCAATGCCGGCAGCTTCGAGCCGCTGTCGCTGGCCGAGATCGCGCTCAAATCGGGCCGGACCGGCGGGCCGATCAGCGCCGAGGTGACGATCAACGCGCAGGGCGCCGGACCGGGCTTTGCGACCCATATCTGCGATGTCGAAGTCGACCGCGAAACGGGGCACGTCAAGGTGCTGCGCTACACCGCGATCCAGGATGTCGGCCGCGCCATTCATCCTGCCTATGTCGAGGGCCAGATCCAGGGCGGCGTCACCCAGGGCATCGGCTGGGCGCTCAACGAGGAATACATCTACGACAAGGAAGGGCGCCTCGAAAACCCCGGCTTCCTCGACTATCGTGTGCCGGTCGCCTCCGACCTGCCGATGATCGAGGCGATCATGGTCGAGGTGCCGAACCCACGCCATCCGTTCGGCGCCAAGGGCGTCGGCGAGGTGCCGATCGTGCCGCCGATGGCGGCGGTCGCCAATGCGATCGCCGACGCCAGCGGCATCCGCCTGCGCGATCTGCCGATGTCGCCGCCCAAGCTGCGCGCCGCGCTCGACGACCAGGAGCCGCCGCGGCTGGCCGCGGAGTAGCCCCCTGGCAGCCCGCCCCTCACCCCGGCCCTCTCCCCGCAAGCGGGGAGAGGGAGAGCCGTTGCAACCGCGTCCCCTCTCCCCGCTTGCGGGGAGAGGGATAGGGTGAGGGGCTTATGCCGCACGTCGTCATCACGGGCTCGAATGCCCGCCGGTTCACCGGCGGGCAGACCGAGTTCGATGTCGAGGCCAATACCGTGCGGCGGATGATCATTGAACTTGAGCGTCGCTTTCCCGGTCTCGGCGAGCAGATCGACGAGGGGATGGCGGTCGCGATCGACGGCACGATCTACCAGGACGCCTACCAGGCGCAGCTCAACCCCGACAGCGAAGTCGTGCTGATCCCGAAAATCGGCGGCGGCTGAGCAGCTGGCGGCACCGCCGGTTGGCATACGCCGCCGGCAAGCGGGCCGGGGCGATGTTCCGCCCGCCGCCGGGCAGCCCTGTTGCGGCGCGACCCGATACGCCGCCGGATCGGGGCTTGCCCCGCGGCGGGGCGCGCCCGAAAATGCGGCGACATTGCGCCATCAATAACGGCGTCACGCCGCGGGAGGGGAAATGGCCTACGATTACATCATTGTCGGCGGCGGCTCGGCCGGCTCGGTCATGGCCAACCGGCTGTCGGCGAAAAGCGCCAACCGGGTGCTGCTGTGCGAGGCCGGGCAGGACACGCCCGACGGCAAGGTGCCGCCCGAGATCCTCGATTCCTATCCCGGCACCGCCTATTTCGATCCGCGCTTCCACTGGCAGGAACTGAAGGTCCACACCGAGATCGTGTCGCACAACCGGCCGGAAGAGCGGCCGGCCCTGCGCAAATACGAGCAGGCACGGGTGCTGGGCGGCGGCTCGTCGATCAACGGCCAGCTCGCCAATCGCGGCGCCCCCACCGACTACGACGAATGGCAGGCCAAGGGCGCTGCCGGGTGGAACTGGGATGCCGTGCTGCCCTATTTCAAGAAGGTCGAGCGCGACATGGATTTCGACGGGCCGTGGCACGGCAAGGAGGGCCGCATCCCGGTGCGCCGCATCCTTCCCGACAATTGGTGCGGCCACGCCAAGGCCGTCGCCGAGGCCTACAAAGCGGCGGGGTACGACTTCATCGAGGACCAGAACGGCGAGTACAAGGACGGCTATTTCCCGATCACGATCTCCAACCTCTATGACCGCCGGGTGTCGGCGGCGATCGGCTATCTCGACAACGGCACGCGGCGACGGTCGAACCTGACGATCTCGGCCGAGACGCAGGTCATGGAGCTCTTGTTCGAGGGGACGCGCTGTGTCGGTGTCAAGGCGCTGGTGCAGGGCCGCGAAACGGAATTCCGCGGTAACGAGGTCATCGTCTCGTCGGGCGCGATCCATTCGCCGGCGCATCTGCTGCGCGCCGGCATCGGCCCGGCCGGGGCGCTCAGGGATCTCGGCATCGAGGCGCGCGCCAACGTCCCCGGGGTCGGGCAGCGCCTGATGGACCACCCCTCGGTGTCGGTGTCCTCGTTCATGAAGCCGGGCGCGCGGCTCAACGGCAAAACCCGCCGCCACATCCTCCTGGCGCTGCGCTATTCCTCCGGCATCGACGGCGTCGCGCCGGGCGACATGTTCGTCGCGGTGGTCAGCAAATCGGCCTGGCATGCGGTCGGCGAGCAGATCGCCTCGCAACTGATCTGCGTCTACAAGACATTGTCGGAAACCGGCCAGGTCAGGCTCGCCTCGCGCGACTGGCGGGCCGAGCCGATCGTCGAATTCAACCTCTTGTCCGATCGCCGCGATCTCGACCGGCTGATGGACGGGTTCCGCCGGATCGGCGAGATGCATCTGCGCGGCGCCCTGGGCGAGGCGGTCAGCGACCCGTTTCCGGCGAGCTACAGCGACCGGGTGCGCCAGATCGGCGTCGTCAACGACAAGAACCGGCGCCTGACGGCGTTCTTCGCCAAACTGCTCGACGGCCCGCAATGGCTGCGCCGCTGGCTGATCGAACGCTACATCGTCGAGGGC
>DATLRS010000154.1:0-2681 GCA_035534535.1 Allostellaceae bacterium
TGGGCCGATCGGCATCGGCCAGGGCCGCGGTGATGCGGTCCTCGATGGCGAGAGGTTCGGCGTCACGTTCTGGCTGAGCCGGCGGCTGGACGAGTTCGAGGGCGAGGGCGTCGGCGCGTTGGGCAAGTTGGAGAGTGACGCCGGGCATGGCGGAGGCGGCGCGATGTTCGACGGTCAGGACGATGCGGTCGTCGCTGTTGCGGCGCAGATAGAGGTTGGAATCGCCCCAGGCGTGGAACTCGGAGGAGCCGCGCAATGCCTGGCCGGCGCGAATGTTTCCAGCACCCTTCTTGGCATGATGCACGACGATGACGGCGATGCCGTGACGACGTTGCAATTCGCGGAGGTATGCCAGCAATGGGGCGACCTCGCCGCTGATGTTCTCGTCGATACGATGCAGGCGGACGAACGGGTCCAGGATGAGCAGCCGCGGTTTCAGCCTGGCGACCGTCTCGTCGAGGCTGGCGCGGTCGGCCTCGAGATCGAGGCGCAGGCTCGGCGCGGTGATCACCTGGACGTCGAGTTCGGCGAGATCGAGCCCGGCGGCGGCACAGATGCCGTCGAGCCGGCGGCGGACGATGTGCAGCGCGTCCTCGGCGGGATAGAGCAGGACGCGACCAGGCGCGGCGACCGGGAAGCGGCGCAGGCAGGGGGTTCCGGCGGCGACCGCGACGGCCAGGTCGAGGGCGAGGAATGATTTGCAGCATTTTGGCTCGCCGCCGATGATTCCGACCGCCTGTTCTGACCACAGGTCGGTGACAAGCCAGCGCTGCTGATCGGGTCGGTCGGCGAGACGATGGGCCGGTTCGACGGGGAGGCACGTCATCGCCGGCGCCGGGACGCTGGCCTGGCCTCGCCGGTCGCGGCCGCGCCGCAGATCTCGAAGAACAGTCCTTCATCGATCTGGCGCGCGTCGCGTTGGACGGCGGCGGCGAGCAGCTCGCCGGCCATGATCATAAGGGCGCGCGGGTTGCCTTGGGCATGGTCGCAGAGGGAGGCGATCACCTCCGGGGTCATCAGGGTGGGCGCGCCGGCCTGCTGCAAGGCGTGACGCAGGCACTCCTGGAGGTCTTGCGGGGTTGCCCGTTCGATGGCCATCCGGACCCGGATGCGGCTGGCGAGAGGGAGGAATTCGTCCGATCGCAGGCGTTCGGCAAGCCGTCCGTCGCCGGCCAGCACGATGGTCAGCAGGATACGGGAATCGAGATCGGCGGAGGCGAGCAGGCGCAGTTCGGCGAGGACGGGCGGTTGCATCTCCTGCGCCTCGTCGATGACCAGCACGGGCCTGGAGAGGGCTTCGTCGATATGGGTCTGCCAGCGTTGGCGCAGGATCTTGGCGCCACCCCAACGGTTATGCGGGTGGAGTTCGACGCCGAAGAGGTCGCCCATCTCGCGATAGAAGTCGGCGATGTTGGCCTGCGGACGGCTGATCACACCGACCTTCACATCACGCTGGTTCTCGAGCGATGCGGCCAGGATGCGCAGGACGGCGGACTTGCCGGTGCCGGGCGCGCCGGTGACGAGGGCGAAGCCGCCTTCGCCCACGAGTTGCTGGACCCGCCAGCAGAAGGATTCCAGGCGGGTGGTGACATGCAGCGCCGCGGCCGGCACGGCGGGGGCGAATGGATTCCATTTGAGGCCATACAGCGCCAGCATCTTGGTGTTCACGCATCGTCTCCTTCGTCCCAGAAGGCATCCTTGGGGAGGTAGGCGGGTGGCAGCCCGGTCGCGGCCTGGCGGTCGATCAATCGCGCCAGCAGCGGCGCCATGCCGCGCGCCGGCGCCACGCGGTCTGGTGCGGCGGGGACTGGTGCGGCAGAGGCTGGTGCCGCCGTGGCCGATCCGGCTGCGACAGGCCGGAGCGTTCGCCGCAGGCCGTTGGCATTGCGGGTCTTATCCTGCGGGAACAGCCGGCAGAGCACACTGCCGGTATGCTCGTCGGCGAGGTGGACTTCGGTGAGGTCCCAGGCGGCGAAGCGCAGTTCCAGCCTGGCGAGATGACGATATTGGCTGGGCACTTCGAAGCGGCGTCCCTCGATCACGACCGTGCCGTCGCCGCGGCGCTGGGTGCGCCGCTCGCTGCGGGTGAAGGCCAGCCTGAGTGTGGCTGCGTCCGGGCAGGGCCGGGTGACGTCCGGGCCGGCGGCGAAGCGGGCGAGCGGGGTGTCGTCGATCTCGGAATGGCGGCGGCGGTTGTAGTCGTATTCGGCCCATGCCTGGGTGGCTTCGTTGAGTTTGGCCAAGGTGAGGTCATCGACGCCTTCGAGCATCGCCATCAGGCGGCCTTCGACCTGACCCCAGAAGGTCTCCTGCTTGCCGTTGACGTAGGGGCTATATGGCAGCGTGGTCTGGTGCAGGATGCCGAGCCGGCTGAGCCCTTCGGTGATCTCGGTCGCCGTCATCGCGGCCCCGTTGTCGCTCATGGCGGCGCGTGGCAGGCCGCGCTTCTGCATTGCCTGCGACAGGCCATGCGCGATGTTCTGTGCGTCCTCGGACGGATACCATTGCAGATGGCAGGCGAGCCGCGAGCGGTCGTCGAGCACGCCGAACAGGATCGGGGTCCGCCATTCGGCGCGCGACGTCAGCACCCTGCGCGAGCCAACATGGCAATCCCAGTGCCAGAGCGCGTTGACATACTCGGACTCGTAGCCTCGCACCTCGCGGGCATCGAGCCGAGCCGC
>DATLRS010000155.1:0-7835 GCA_035534535.1 Allostellaceae bacterium
CCATTGCGGCGACTGCAGCATGCGGCGCAGCGCCGGCAACGCGGCGAGCGCCTTGCGGTCCAGCGCGATCTTGCGCATGACCGTGTCGCCCTCGGCGATTTCGCGCGATTCCCCGCGATAGGCCTTGACCTGCGCCAGCAGCGTCGCGAATTCCGCGTCCGGCAGAAAGTCGCGCCGTACCACAAAGCCGTCGCGCGCGAAATTCTCCCGATCGGCGTCCGAGACCAGCCCGGCGAGGCGGCGGCGGCGCGAAGCGGCGACGCGGTGCGCCAGCGTCACCCGCGCGGCATGCAGACCCTGTTGATTGAGCCGGCGACTGCCGATCAGCGGGTTGCGCTCGAAGGATTTCGCGCCGGTCAGCAGCTGCGCGGTCCAAATGGGCGCGAGCGCGGCGCGGCCTAGCTGCGCCAGCATGTGCCTCGTCCCGTGCGTTGCGCCCTGCTCATCGTGCCCTGCCGCGGCCAGGATACCGCTCGTGGCGGAGCGCGACCACATCAATCGCCCGGGCCCGCTTCGCCGGGCAGCGGCGCCTCGTCCGCCGGTTCGCGGATCGCGACGGCGCCGCCCAGCGGCAGCGAGCGGGCCGCTTCGCGCACCCTCGCAACGATCAGGCGCAGCGTCTGCGACGCCACCGTCGCCGGACCGGGAACCGCGATCACCCGGCGCGACCGACCGCGCCGCTGCAAGACCCGCTCCGCCAGCCGATCGGCACCGACCGCGGCGATCGACGGTGCATCGAGCCGCTCGGCGGCGCGTGTCGCCAGGCGGCTCGGCACGACAAGGGTCAGCGCCACGCCGTCCGCCCGCAGCCGCCGGCGCAGCGCGGCGCCATAGGCGAGGAACGCCGGCGCGGTATGCCCGGCGAGGTTGCCGACGAGTACGATCCTGCCGCGTCCGCGGCGCCGCATCGGTGCCGCGAGGGAGGCCACTTGCGCCATCGCCGCAAGCGTGTCCGGCGCGCCGCTCTCGCGCATGTGGGGCGCCTCGGCCGCGCCGGCCGCCACCACCAGGAGGTCGCTCGGGGTGGCGCGGTCGATCGCCAAGAGATCGTCGGCGCGGCTCAGCCGCTCAACCAGGGCGCCGCGATGCCGGCAATCCTCGGCCGCCCGGTCGAGCGTCGCGTCATTGCCGAGCAGGCACAGCCTGACGCCGGGCGCGGCACAAGCGCGCGCCAGCGCCAGCCCGATCGCGCCGGCGACGCCGCTGACGATAACGGTCCGGGTGGCAGGACGCGGCGGGCGCCGGGCGAACTCGGAAGCGGCGAGCGGCGGCAAGGGGTAGAGGCCTCGCTCCAGCCGCTCGATAAAACCGGCGATCGCGCAATCCTGCGACTCGCGCTGGTAATATCCGCCCTTGACCTGCGTCGTCGCGACCAGGGCGCGCAGGAAGCCGGCGGTCAGCGCGCGGTCGGGCGGCGCCGGATCAATCCAAAAGGCGTCGAGCGGCGCCTGGCAGGTCAACCCGGCGATGTCGAACACCGCGTTGCCGAGCACCTTGAGCGGAACGCCGTGGTGCAAGGCGGTGACGCCGACCGTGCTGTTGATCGTGACGATTCCGGCGGCGTGGCGCAGCAGGTCGATCGGTGTGCCGCCGGTCAGGGCAAATACCCGTCCTTCGGCCCCGTATTCCCGCGCCAGCCGGGCCACCAGCCGGCGCCACCCGATCAACCCGTTGTCGAGCGGGTGGGTGACGAAGACGAGCTGGCGGCCGCTGCCGCTGGCGGCGAAGGAGGCGATGATCTCGCGCACCGCCTCGCGCACATCGCCGAAGCGCGAGTGGGCGCGGATCTGAAAATCGGTCGAGATCTGCAGCGGCACCAGAAAATACGATCCGGGTCTGGCCTGCAGCCGGTGCTTCGCCGCCCGCGTCGCACGCGCCCTGAGGAGGCTCTTTGGCCGCGACCAGATCCAGCCGGCATATTCGGCGAACGGGTGGTAGATGCTGTGATACCGGTAGTGCCGATAGAACGGCCGCCCGAAAACGAGCCCCAGATTGTAGAGGATGTCGAGCGCTGCGATCAGCCAGAACGGCGTCTGGAAGCGCGGCCCCAGCGCCGGTTCCGGGCTCGTCGCGGCGAGTGCCCGGATGGTGGCCGCATCGCGCGGAAAGCGCGAATAGGTCGTCATGCCGTCATATTCGAGCGTGATCCAGTCGGGGCGGACATAGCCCAGATCGGTTACGATGACGGCGATGCCACGGGCGCGGGCCTCCTCGGCGGCGACGATGTGATAGGGCCGCCGGTCGCCGTGCAGTACCAGGTCGGTGACCGCGTGCTCGTCCAGCGCGCGCCCGACAAAGCCGCGCCAATCCCCGAAGCGGCCGCGAAAATGGCTTGCCGGCAGGCGCCAGAAGAGCTGGTCGCCGAAATGCAGGTTGATGCGGTGGACGCGGTGGCCGCGCCCGATCAAGGCGCGGCCGAGACGGTCGAAAAAGCTCGAAATCGGGCCCTGCAGGAACAGAAACGAGCGTCGTCCGTCGCCCGTCCGGCCAACGGCAGAACCGCACCCGGCGGTCGCCTCGTTGGTCTCGTCGCGGTACCGGTGCATGCGCAAGGCTAGGCCGGATCGAACGCCGAGACGCTGCCGCGGCTGCGCCAGCGCTGGCGGCCGAGCCCGGCGCGCTCGAGGAGATCGACCGCGTGCCAATAGAAGGCGGGCTTATGCGGCCCGAGCGCGGCGAGCGACCACGGGTCGAGGCCGGTCCACGGCAGGAACGGGTTGCGCCGGCCGAACGCCCAGATCTCGACACGGGTCGTCGGAACGGCGCTTGGCCCGCGCGCATGAAAGCCGAACGTGTCGGCGACGACGAGCGTGTTGGCAGCGGCCGAAATCGCCCGCGGCGCCGGCAGGCCGAGTTCGTCGAGCATGGCAGGCGAGACGGCGCGCACCAGCCGGTGCTGGTCGTGCGGCGACCCGCGGCTCGCCGCGATGCTCATCTGCCGCTCCCATTGCAGCCGCTGCGGCGTCAGGCGATGCGAACCCGGGACATAGACGAATGGCATCGCGTCGGGCGCGCCATCGCTGAGGAAAAGCCAGGCCTTGACCGTCGGGTGGAAGGTGTCGGTGTGCAATTCGGTCTGCGGATCGCGGTCGCCGCCGACCGCATGGCTGAAGACGGTCTGCAGATAGACCATCGGCGCCGCGGCCGAGGACCCGGCATAGCTGAGGAGGCTGCGATATTGCGGCGATGCGAGCAGCCGCCGCGCCGCCGGCACCCGCTCGAGCACCGCCGGGTCGAGTGCGATGTGCCGGGTGATCGTGTCGCCCTCAGCCATCTCGCGCGCCGGTGCCCGCAAGGCGCGCACCTGCGCCGCAAGGTCGGCAAAGACTTCCGCCGGCAGAAAATCGCGCTTGACGATGAACCCGTCGGAATCGAGCTGCCGGCGATCCTCGGCCGCGATCAGCCGCGCCAAGCGGCCCCGGCGCGCCTCGGCCAGCCGCCAGGCGAGCGCGACGCGCGCGGTATGCAAGCCGCGCTCGTTAAGCCAGCGACTGCCGATGATCGGGTTGCGCGCAAAGAATTTTTCCTGGGTGAATACCTGGGCGAGCCAGAACGGCATCAACAAGGCCTGACGCAGGACCGACGGCATTGCGCTCGCGGACTCCCCCCAACCCCCAGTCGCCTTGTCCGCTACCCGCGCCGTGACGCTGATCGACGCGTCCGTGCGCTCCCACGGGTCGGCACAAGGACCAGTAAAAACTGCCGCGACCGGCAGTCACCGAAAAATTCGCCGCATCAAATCGCGGCCGCTTCCGGCAAGGTGCATGCCCAGCGCTCGTCGGCTCTGCAGGTGCTGCTTTAACGGACGAGACGGGTTCCCAGATCGCGGGTGATCAAGGCTGCCAGACCGCCTCAATCCCGCCGCTGGAATGTTTACCCGATCGTCCGCGTTGTCCACGACTTTCTCGCGCGCCCCGCAATCGCGCGTTGGCCGCAAGCGGGGGCGATTGGGCGCCCGGTCAAATCACCCGCGCGGCGTGCAGCGCGGCGATCTCGGCGGCGCCATAGCCGAGTTCGGCCAGCACCGAATCGGTATCGGCGCCGAATGCCGGCGGCGGCGATTCGATGCTCGGGCCGCCATGGGCGAACTTGAAGGCGGCCAGCGGCACCGCCAGCGGACCCTTGATCGGACCGGCGCCGCCGGGCGCGGCGGCATGGCGATGGACGATGCCGCGGCTGGCAAGATGCGGGTCGCCGAGCGCTTGCGCCATCGGCCGCACCCGCGCCGCCGGGACGTGGCGCGCCTGCAGGAAGCGCTCCCACTCGTCGGCGGTGCGGGTCTTGATGATGGCGGCGAGGATTGCCGCCTCGTGCTCGCGGTCGTCTTCGCGCTGTTCGTTGTCGCTCTTGATCATGTCGGGGCGCTCGAGCGCCTGCCACAGCCGGCGCTGCTGGCCGAGATTGCTGGCGCCGATCATCAGCAGCCCGTCCTTGGCCTCGTAGGCGCTGTTGGTCGCGTAGGGCTGCTTGTTGCCGTGCGGCTGCGGCTCGCGCCCGTTGTGCAGGTAGCCGGTCAGATGCGAACTCATCAGGATCATCGCGACGTCGAGCATCGCCAGGTCGATGCGCTGGCCCCGGCCGGTGCGCTCGCGCTGGAACAGCGCGCTCGCCAGCGCAAAAGCGGCCATCGTGCCGGTCGCATAATCCACCGCCGGCGCGCCGAACTTGATCGGATTGACCTCCTCGGTGCCGGTCATCGCCATCAGCCCGGAGGTGGCCTGAATCACGTGATCGTAGGCGGTCTGTTCGCGCCGCGGACCGTCCTGCCCGAAGGCTGAGATCGAGCAGTAGACGAGGCGCGGATTGATTTCCGTCATCGCCTGATAGCCGAGCCCGAGCGCCTCGAAGGCGCCCGGCCGGAAATTCTCGACCAGCACATCGGCGCCGGCGATCAGCCGCCGCAAGACCTCGCGGCCGCGCTCGTCCTTGAGATCGAGGGTGATCGCGCGCTTGTTCGAGCCCTGCGTCAGGAACGAGGTGCCCATCTGGGCGCGGTTGAGGGCGCGGTCGGTGCCGCTGCTGCGGCTCTGATCGGGGTCGTCGGGATGCTCGACCTTGATCACGTCGGCGCCGAGCACCGCCAGCTGATAGGCCGCGAACGGGCCGGCCAGCACATGCGTGATGTCGATGATGCGGATTCCCTCGAAGGGTCGGGTCATGGCGGGCTCTCCGTGCCGGAACGCTGTCACCGGGCGATCGGGGCCGCAACGGCGGCTCCGGCGCCCTGGCGCATCGTGTCACGGCGACGGTGCCCGGACCAAGATGCTTGTCGCGACAGCGCAATCGCGCAAAATGAAAACGTCGGCCTTGCCGGCAAGGCTTGCGGGGAATGGGGAACGGCAGAGGGGAGATGATCGCATCGCGCACCCTGATGCTCGCCGCGATCGCGATCGTCGGCGGCGTCGGCGCGGCCCTCGCCGGCAATACGGCACCCAATGGTGCAGCACCGGGAAGGCCGGCACTGGCGCTGCCGGCCGGCGCGGCGGCCGGGCCGCTCAACGTCACGACCGTGCGGTTCGCCGATCGCCATCTGGCGCCGGTGCGGGTGGTGCGCGGCCCGCGCCCGCCGCCGCCGCTGCCGGCCCGCCCGGTCAGCAAGCAGGTGGTCCGCTTCGGCGCCGGTGACGCGCAGCGGGTGACGGTCATTCGCGGTGCCGTCGTCATCCCGGTGAGCCTCGTGCAGCAGCTCGATCCGGGCAAGCCGTCCCGGATCGAAACGGTGCGCTTCGCCAATCCCGCACTGCCGACCGTCACCGTGCTGCGCGGCCCGAGTGCGCATGACTGGTTTCCGATCGACTTGTTCGGCCCGCCCAGCGGCAGCGATCTCGACCGCATCGCCTTTGCCGTCGACGGCGTCGAATCGCGGCACGGCGCCGATTTTCGCATGTGGCGCCCGGAACCCGCCGGGCCGCAGGGGCCGATGCAGGTCAGCGCCGCGGCCGCCTCCGATGTCGGCGGCGGCGACCGCTTCGACATGCTGCAGAACCGCCTCTTGGGCCGCGCCTATCTCGCCCAGATGTACGCGCGCTACGGCAACTGGCCGGATGCGGTCGCCGCCTATAATTGGGGGCCCGGCAATATGGACCAGTGGATCGCCGGCGGGCGCCGGGGCGACCGGCTGCCGTTCGGCGTCCTCGTCTATGTCGACCGCGTGCTGCGCGACGCCACCAAGGTCGCCGCCCGCTAACCCGCTGCCTCAGCCCTCGTAGAACACCGCCAGCCACACGGTCGGCCGCGCCGGATCGGTCCACTCGATGCGGTGCCGCCGGTGCGCCGCGATATCAAGGCAATCGCCGGGGCCGAGGATTCGCGCGGCCGGCTCGTCGGCAAACCGCAGCTGCGCGCCGCCCTCCAGCAGCAGGACGAATTCGGCCTGCGGCTGGTCGTACCAGAAGCCGGGCGGGCTCGCCTGGCCGTGCGAGACAATGCGCTCGATGCGCAGCCCGGGCGCGGCGACGAGCGTCTCGATGACCTCGCCGCCCGCCGCGTCGGGCAGCTCGCGCAGCAGGTTGCCGGGCAGCCTCACCGGGCTGTCTCATGGGGTAGTCTCACCGGGGGGCCAGCACCCCGGCGACGGCGCGCCGCCAGCCGGCATAGCGCTCCTCGCGCTCGGCCTGCGGCATCGCCGGGGTGAAGCGGCGCGCCGCCGACCAGCGCGCCATCATCGCCGGCGGCGGCGGGCACAGCCCGCGGGCCAGCCCGGCGACATAGGCCGCGCCCCACGCGGTCGTTTCCAGCGACCGGGGCCGCTCGATCCCGGCCGGCAGGATGTCGGCGATGAATTGCATCGTCCAATCGCTTGCCGCCATGCCGCCATCGACCCGCAGGCGGTCGATCGCGAGGCCGGCATCGCTACTCATCGCCTCGATCAGGTCGCGCGTCTGGTAGCCGACCGCTTCGAGCACCGCTCGTGCGATCTCGGGCAGGCCGCATTCGGCGGTGAGGCCCGAGAGGGCGCCGCGCGCCGCCGCCGACCAGTAGGGCGCGCCGAGCCCGGCGAAAGCCGGCACGAAATAGACCCGCTGGCGCGGATCGGCGCGCTGCGCGAGGCCCTGCATTTCCTCGACCGCGCCGACCGCGCCGAGCCGGTCGCGCAGCCACTCGACGGCGGCGCCGGCGACGAAGATGCTGCCTTCGAGCGCATAGGCGCTCGCGCCGCCGAGCCGGTAGGCCAGCGTCGTCAGCAGGCGATGATGCGAGATCGCGGGCTCGGCGCCGGTATGCAGCAGCGCGAAGGCGCCGGTACCGTAGGTCGATTTGACCATGCCGGGGCGGAAGCAGGCCTGCCCGATCGCCGCCGCGTGCTGGTCGCCGGCGACCCCGGCGATCCTGATCGCATCGCCGAACAATTCGCGCATGGTGCTGGCGAAATCGCCGTCGCAGTCACGCGGCTCGGGCAGCAGCGCGGCCGGGATCCGGAAGGCGTCGAGCAGTTCCGCGTCCCACGCGAGCGTGCGCAGATCGAACAGCATCGTGCGCGCGGCGTTGGTGACGTCGGTCGCATGCACCCGCCCGCCGGTCAGCCGACACAGCAGAAAGCTGTCGATCGTACCGAACGCGATTTGGCCGGCGGCGGCGCGCTCGCGCAAGCCGGGCAGCGCATCGAGCAGCCAGCTTATCTTGGACGCGGAGAAATACGGGTCGATCACAAGACCGGTGCGCGCCGCCACCGTGCCTGCGAGGCCGGCCGCGCGCCACGCCTCGCACAGATCGGCGGTGCGCCGGTCCTGCCAGACGATCGCGTTATGCACCGGACGGCCGGTGGCGCGGTCCCACAAAACCGTCGTCTCGCGCTGGTTGGTGAGGCCGATCGCCGCGATCGGCGCGCCGTTGGC
>DATLRS010000156.1:0-16727 GCA_035534535.1 Allostellaceae bacterium
CGCGCGGCTGGCGTAGAGCGCGGCGCAAGACGAGCCCTGGCGGCTCGGCGAACAGGTGCAGCCGCTCAGCCAGCTCGCTCACCGTTGCGGCCAACAGCCAGGCGGCCAATGCCAGGCCGCAGGCGGCGCCGAGCGAGCGCGCGCCGGTCGCCGCCAGGGTCACCAGCGCCGCCGCCGCGGTCGCGACGCAGGCCCATTTGAGCCGCGCCAAGGCGGCCGCAAGATCGCCGCGCTTCCAGGGGAGCATCGGCCCGACCGCCATCGCGATCAGCAGCGGCACCATGATCGGGACGAAGGTCTTCTCGTAGAAGGGCGGCCCGACCGACACCCGCTGGTGCGCGACGACATCGAGAAACAGCGGGTAGAGCGTGCCGATGAAGACCGTCGCCGCCGCCGTCGTCAGCAGCAGGTTGTTGAGCAGCAGACCGCCCTCCCGCGAGATCGGCGCGAACAGCCCGCCACCCTGCAATTGCGGCGCCCGCCAGGCGAACAACAGCAAGGCCCCGCCGGTGTAGACGCCCAGCATCAGCAGGATGAAGACGCCGCGCCGCGGATCGGAGGCAAACGCGTGCACCGAGGTCAGGATGCCCGAGCGCACCAGGAAAGTACCAAGCAGACTCAGCGAAAAGGTCAGGATCGCCAGCAGCACGGTCCAGGTCTTGAGCGCCTCGCGCTTCTCGACGACGATCGAGGAATGCAACAGCGCCGTGCCGACCAGCCACGGCATGAACGAGGCGTTCTCGACCGGGTCCCAGTACCACCAGCCGCCCCAGCCGAGCGTGTAATAAGACCACCAGCTGCCCATCGCGATGCCGGTGGTCAGGGCGCACCACGCCGCCAGCGTCCACGGCCGCACCCAGCGCGCCCAGGCCGGATCGACCCGCCCCTCGATCAACGCGGCGATCGCAAAGCAGAACGAGATCGAGAACCCGACATAGCCGAGATAGAGCATCGGCGGGTGAAAGGCGAGGCCGCGATCCTGCAGCAGCGGGTTGAGTCCGGCCCCGTCGACCGGCACCGGCGATAGCCGCAGGAACGGGTTCGAGGTCAGCAGGATGAACAGCAGAAATCCGACCCCGATCATCGCCTGCACCGCGAGAACGCGGGCGCGCAGCGCGGGCGGCAGGTTGCGCCCGAAGGCGGCGACCAGAGCGCCGAACAGCGCCAGGATGAAAACCCACAAGAGCATCGAGCCCTCGTGGTTGCTCCACACGCCGGCCAGCTTGTAGAGCATCGGCTTGACGCTGTTCGAGTTGGCCGCGACGTTGGCGAGCGAGAAATCGCTGACCGCGTAGGCGTGCATCAACGCGAAAAACGCGGTGCCGACAAAAAGAAACTGCGTCAGCGCGGCGGGCTGCGCCCAGGCGGTCAAGGCCGCGTCGTTGCGCGCCGCCCCGACCAGCGGCACCACCGCCTGCAGCGCCGCAACGCACAGCGCCAGGATCAGCGCGAAATGTCCGATCTCGTCAATCATGGCATCGTCCCGGCTGGCTGAACCGCCCTTTCGCCGGCACCGCGCTGCTGCCGGGCCGGGGAAGGGTGAGGCGGGCGGCGGATCTCGGCAACGCGCATTTCATCGCGGATCGTACAATGTCGCAGCGGCGCGGGCGCCGGCAAGGGCCAAGACCGCCCCTGCGCCATCATAGCACAAGGCGGCGCCGGCCCGATGCACACCGGCCTGCGACTTCTTGCCGGTGCGAATCGCTGGCGTGCGACCGCTGGCGTGCGATCGCTGGCATGCGACCGCTGGCACCGGCGCCGGGTTGCCTCGGCGCGGCGCTCCGAGCGAAACGTTTCCACGGAACGAGAACGTCAGTGTTTGATATTATTCAGATCATCAGGTCTGCTGCTGGGATGGCATCGGTCCTCCTTTGCGGCGAGCCGCCTTGGGGTTAAGCTGCCGCGACGGTCCTTGAAGGAAACAGCCATGATGATCGACATGCACGCCCATTGGCGGCCCGCCGCCGTTGCCGACGCCCTGCGCGCCCGGACGCGGGAACCGCGCATCCTGCGCAACGAGGCCGGCATCGAGGTGTTGAAGGCCGCACGGATGGGCGACGAGCCGCTCGCCACCGCCTTCGACAACGTCGATTTCCATCTCGGTCGGATGGACCGCCAGGATGTCGGGGTGAGTGTGCTGTCGCTGCTCGGCTCGTTCTGCTGGATCGAGTCGCAGCCGCTCGACGTGTCCGGCCCGCTGTGCCGCAGCGTCAATGACGGACTTTCCGCGATTTGTGCGGAGCATCCCGGCCGCTTTGCCGCCTACGCTGCGCTGCCCCTCATCGACATTGCCGCCGCCGCCGCCGAATTGGAGCGGGTGCTCGCGCTGCCGGGCATGATCGGCGCGCAGATCCCGGGCAACGCCTTTCTGACGCGCGCCGACGCCGAAGCGATGCGGCCGCTGCTGGAAGTGGCGAATCGCCACCACGCGGTGCTCTTCATTCACCACGGCCCGCGTCCGGGCGACGCCTTCCCCAAGGTCGCGGGCGACACCGACAACGCGCGCCGCCGCAACGGTACGCTCGATATGCAGGCGAGCCTGTCCTCGGTGATGGTGACGCTCTCGCTCACCGACTACCTCGCGCCCTACCCCGACGTCATGATCCATGTGCACAATCTGGGCGGCAACATTCCCTACGAGGTCGAGCGGATGGACCACCGCTGCCTGCTCGACACGCCGCAGGAGGAGCTGCCGTCGTCGCGCTTCCGCAAGGCGAAGGTGTACGTCGATTGCAACTCGTTTGGGCCGCGCGCGATCGAGGCCGCCGTGAGCCTCTACGGCGCCGACAGGATCGTGTGTGGCACCGACGGCACCGAGTTCGGGGTTGACTGGACCCGCAAGGCCCTCGCGGAGGCGCAAATCGGCGAGGATGCGCGCGAGCAGATCCTGCACCGCAACGCCGCGGCGATGCTCGCCCGCGTTGCAGCGACCGCGCCGCGCGAAAGAACCGCCGCCTAATCTTTCGGCATCGCCGGAACCGGCCTGTTTCGTCGCCGGGGGCGCGCCGTCACCCTTGCCGGGTGGCGGCGCTTGCCGCCGGCGTCCTGCATGCCGCGATGCCGGTCGACCGCGGTGGGCAGGGCGTTCGGCCGCTCGCTCCGCCGCAGCGATAAAAAATGCATCCGCCTGTGACGCCCGTCACACCCGGCGGGGCGGCCGGCAGAATATTATTAACCATAAATCGGGATTAACCAAAGATCGGGCGCCGCGGCGGCCCGATCGAATGGGCGGAGGCTGCGGCGATGCGAAACACAAGGCCGTTGCGGTGGATCGAGGAAGCCGAGGAACGGGCGGTTCTGGCGCCGGCGCTGTTCGAGCGGGCGACGCCGCTCTCATGGTGCCGCGCGGCGCGGCAATTTGTTTGCCGGCAGTTCAATTGGCTGCTTCAGGGATCTGGGCTCGCGCTGCGATCGCCGCGGTTGCCGACACCGCCGGCACCGCCGGTGCCGGTCGCCCGTCCGGCACCGCGGGACGGCGGCCGCTATCCCGAGGATGACGGCTACTCCAGCTGTTGGTGAGAGGGCGGCGTGGCGCTTGGGCGGTCAGCCCTTGACCGAGCCTGAGGTCAGCCCGGCGACATAGTGATCGACAAAGAACGAGTAGATCAGCGCCACCGGGATCGAGCCGAGCAGCGCCGCAGCCATCAACTGGCCCCAATAGAAGACGTCGCCCCGGATCAATTCGGTGATGACCCCGACCGGGACGGTCCGCACCGAGCTTTTGGTCAGGAAGATCAGCGCATAGAGAAACTCGTTCTGCGACAGGGTGAAGGCGAAGATCCCGGCCGAGATGAAGCCCGGCGTGCACAGCGGCAGAAAGATCTGGCGCATCGTCTGCACCCGGCTCGCGCCGTCGATGCGCGCCGCTTCCTCGAGATCCTTCGGCACGGTCTTGAAATAGCCGAGCAACAGCCAGGCGCAGAACGGCACCAGCATCGTCGGATAGGTCAGCATCACCGAGGTTAGCGTGTTGCCGAGCCCGAGCCGGTTGATCACGTCGGCGAGCGGCAAAAACAGCAGCGGCTGCGGCACCAGATAGATCGCCGCCACGGTCATCGCGATCAGCCCGGCGCCGGCGAACCGCATGCGGGCCAGCGGATAGGCGAGCATCGTGCCGAACACCAGCGAGATCGCCGTCGCCACGACCGCGACCAGCATCGTGTTCCAGGTCCACAATAAAAAATTCGTCTGGGTCAACAGGTTTACGTAATGCTCGAGCGTCGGGTTGTGGACCAGGAGGGGCATCAGATGCCGGTTGTACAGCTCAGAATCGGGCTTTATCGAGGTAATCGCCATCCAGTAGAACGGAAACAGCGCGAGCACCAGAAAGAAGCCGACCGGCAACCACACCTGCAGCAGCCGTGCGACCGGGCCGCGATCGGTTACCATCAAGCCCGCCTCATATAGAGGCTTATCGCAACGATCAGCAGGGCGAGTGCCGGCAGCATCATCAGCGCGATCGAGGCGCCCAGGCCGAGCTGGCCCGCGCCCATGCCGATATTGAAGGCATAGGTTGCAAACAGGTTGGTCGCGTTCTCCGGCCCGCCATTCGTCAGGACATAGGGCAACTGAAAATCGGCGAAGGTGAAAATGATCGAGAACAGCGTCACGATCAGGATGACCGGCTTCAGCAGCGGCAGCGTCACGAAACGGAAGCGATGCCAGCCGCCGGCGCCGTCGATTGTTGCCGCCTCGTAAAGTTCCGGCGGCACCGTCTGCAGGCCGGCGAGCAGCGTGATCCCGTAAAACGGCAGGCCGCGCCATGTGTTGATCATGATCAGCGAGAACATCGCCAGGGTCGGATTGCCGAGCCAGGAGGGCCCGGGCGGTGGCACGCCGAGCCCGATCAGGATGCGGTTGACGACGCTGAACGCCGGATCGAGCATCCACATCCAGGCGACCGTGCTGAGCACGGTCGGTACGATGAACGGCAGCAACAGCAGCGCACGGATCAGGTTCTTCATCCGGAACTGCTGGTTCATCGCGATCGCGAGCGCGAGGCCGCCGACCATCTTCAACAGCGTCGCGGCGCCCGTATAGACGAAGGTGTTGATGGCGACCCGCCAAAACACCGGGTCGTGGAAATCGTTGATGAAGTTCTTCAGCCCGATGAAATGCCCGGGCTTTGTTACAATGCGATCCTGCAGGCTCAACAGCACGCCGTAGACCAGCGGGTAGCCGACCAGAGCCGCCAGGAACAGCAGCGGCCCCGCCATCATCAGCCAGCTGAAGACGGCCTCGCGATCGAGCCAGGCGGCAAGCGAGAAGGCGCGGCGCGGCGGGAGCGCTACCCGGACGAGCGGTTCACTGCGGATCGACATGCCGCCACTCGATGCAAGACTCAGGCCGCTTTGTAAATGTTTTTCAGCTGCGTCTCGGCGCTCTTGATCGCATCTTTGGTGGAGGTGCCGGTGCAGACCTTGGCGAACATGTCGACAATCACGTATTTGGCGACCGCCTCGGCGAGACGACGATCGGGTGGCGCCGGCCAGCCCGGCAGGTGCGCCGTCGCCATCGCGTCGCGATAGGGGATGTTGCGCGGGTCGACCTGCCACATCGGCGCGTTGTCGAAGGCGTGCAGAAACGGCTGATAGTAGCTGTCGGCCGCGGCGAGCCAGCCGCCCGCCTGCTTCTCCGCCGTCAGCCAGCGCAGGAATTTGTGGGCCTCTTCCTTTTGCGGGCTGAAGTCGAAGATCGAGTGGCTTTGGCAGTTGAGCAGGTGGAAGCGGCCTTTGGGGCCGGTCGGGTTCTGCGCCTGGTCGGTGACCTTGGCAATATCCGGGAAATGCGCCTTGGCAAACCACAGGATGCTTTCGGCATTGTTGGTGCACGAAATCTGCTCGGCCATCCACGCCTTGTTGTTGCTGACATCGACCCAGCCGAGACAATCCTCGAGGATGCAATCCTTGAACAGCTTGCGGGTGTAATCGAGCACCTTTGCCGTCTCGTCCGAATCGATCGTCACCGTCTTGCCGTCGGCTGAGACTTCATGCGATCCGAAGGACCACATCAACGGATAGATCCAGCCATGGTTGTCGCCGAAGCCGTGCCCGAGCTCCAAGCCGTACGGGTGTCCCTTGGCCTTGAGCTTCTTGCCGACCTCGTAGAATTCCTCCCAGGTGTCCGGAAATTTCTTGACCCCGACCTCGGCAAACCAGTCGGTGCGCCAGTTCATCAGCTGGCCGATATTGCTGTGCGGGATCGCCTTCCACTTGCCGTCGACGACGGCGGCTTCCTTGGCCGCCGGGTACCAGCCGCCTTGCTGCTTGCCGGCCTCCTCGGCGATGTCGCTGACATCCGCCAGCTTGTCGGCATAAAGGAACGGGTAGAGCAGGAAGATGACGGTCAGATCGGCGCCCGACCCGGTCTCGATGATCGTGCTGATCCGGGTGGGCGAGCTGCCGACGCTGGTCAGCTCGTAGACGACCTTGACCCCGGTCAGTTTTTCATAAGCCGGGATCAGCGTCTTCTGCATGTAGGCATCGAACGGCGGGATGAACGAGGTTTCCTGCAACAGCGTGATCGTCTTCCCCTCGGCTCGGCCCGCCGTCGGCGCCAATGCCGCGCCGGCCGCCCCGGCTGCCGCCATCTTGAGAAAATCGCGCCGCGACCTGTTGCCCATCCTCGCTCCCCTCTTGTCGCCAGGCCGCCGAACCCGGCCGCCGTGAATGTTGCCCGCATCGTATTGCTTTTGCGGCGCCGCCGAAAGGCACCTCTAGGGCGGGTTTGCTACACAACTGCGATATTGTCGATCAGCCGGGTGCGGCCGATGCGCGCGGCGGCGAGGAGGCGGGCCGGGCGGGCGAGCCGCGCCATCGCGGCCAGCGTCTCGGCCTCGCGCAGTTCGAGGTAATCGACCGCAAACCCGCCGGCGCTCAGTTCGGCGACGCCGCGCTGCAGGATGCCGGTAACGGCCTCCGGCTGCCGTCCGAGGGCGATGGCGCTGTCCTGCAGCACCCGGTAGATCAGGGGCGCCATCTGCCGCTCGGCCGGCGACAGATAGACGTTACGCGACGACAGCGCCAGCCCGTCGGCTTCGCGCACCGTCGCCACCCCTTCGATGCGCGCCGGAATGTCGAGGTCGCGCGCCAGGCGGCGGACGACCAGCAGCTGCTGGTAATCCTTTTCGCCGAAATAGGCGGCGTCCGGCAGCGTTTGCAGCAAGAGCTTGGCGACGACCGTCGCGACGCCGGTGAAAAACCCCGGACGGAACCGGCCCTCCAATGCCTCGCCCAATTCGCCGACCTGCACGCTCGTCGCAAAACCCGGCGGATACATCTCTTCGACCGTCGGGATGAAGACGAGATCGACGCCGGCCTTGGCGAAGGCGGCGATGTCGGCCGCCGCGTCGCGCGGGTAGGCGGCAAAATCCTCGGCCGGCCCGAACTGCTTGGGATTGACGAACAGCGAGGCGACGACCCGGTCGCATTGCTGGCGTGCGGCCGCTACCAGCGCCAGGTGCCCCTCATGGATCGCTCCCATCGTCGGCACCAAAGCGACCCGCTCGCGCCGCCCGCGCCACAGGGCAACAGCACTCCGCAAGGCCGCGACGCTGCCCGCCACCGCGGCGTCTTGCATGTCATCCAGCCGTACGGCCGGCCAGCACGCGATCGACCATCGCCTGCGCCGCGCCGAGATAATTTGCCGGGTCGGTCAGCTTGCGCAGCGCCGCGGCGCCGAGCGGCCCGGCCACCGCCGGGGTTTCGAGCAGCACGTCATAGAGCGGCCGGTCGCTCTCGATCGCCTTGCGGCAGGCGTCGTAAACGAGGTCGTGCGCCTCGTTGCGCCCGGTATGCGGCGCCAGCCCCATCATCACCGCTTCTGCGACAATGAGGCCGTGCGTCATCGCCAGATTACGCTCCATCCGCGCCGGATCGACGATCAGTCCGCCGAGCATGAACTCGGCCTGATGCAAGGCGCCCGCGGCATAGCCGAAGCTTTCCGGCACGGCGATCCATTCGACGTGCCAGGGGCCGGTGGCGCGTTCGAAATCGCTGACCATGGCATCGAGCGCGAGGCCGGCATGCTGGCGCAGCGCCTTGGCGGCGGCCAGGATCAATTCGCACGAGATCGGATTGCGCTTCTGCGGCATCGTCGAGGACGAGCCGCGCCCGGCGACGAACGGCTCGGCCGCCTCGCCGAATTCGGTCGCCGACATCAGCATCACGTCGAAGGCGACCTTGCCGAGGCTGCCGCCCAGCAGCGCGAGGAACTGCACGCTCTCGGCGAGCGCGTCGCGCGCGACATGCCAGGTGATCGCCGGCTCGGCGAGGCCCAGCTCGCGCGCCAGCTCGCGGCGCGAGGCGAGCGCCGCCTCGCCGTCGCCCAGTGAGGCGAGGGTGCCGGCGGCGCCGCCGAACTGCACCGTCAGCACCCGCGGCCGCAACTCGGCGAGCCGGGTGGCGTGACGATCGAACGCCGAGAGCCACACCGCCGCCTTGTAGCCGAAGGTGACCGGCAGCGCGTGCTGCAGATGGGTGCGCCCGGCCATCGGCGTGTCGCGCCAGCGCCGCGCCAGGGCGGCGAGGTGGCCGCGCAACGCCGCCAGATCGGTCTCGATCTGCGCCAGCCCGTCGCGGATCTGGAGGACCACGGCCGTATCCATGATGTCCTGCGTCGTCGCGCCCCAATGCAGATAGCGGCCGGCGGCGCCGGCGCGCTCGGCGAGCTGGCGCACCAGCGGCAGGATCGGATAGCCGACCGTCTCGGTCTCGCGCTTTAGCCGGGCGAGATCGAGCGAGCCGGGGTCGGCCGCGACGGCGGCGGCGGCGTCAGAGATCGCCGCGGCGGCGGCCGCCGGCACGATGCCGAGGCGTGCCTGGCCGCGGGCGAGCGCCGCCTCGACCTCGGCGCAGCGGCCGAGAAAGGCGGCCTCGCCAAACGCCGCGCGCATCGCGGCGGTGCCGAACATGTCACCAAACAGGCTCGATTGCAGGACGCCGATTGTCATGATTTCTCGGCAAACGCGATCCAGTTTCCGTCCGCCAGGCGCTCCAATGCCGGAAAGCGCGCCTTGTAGGCCATCTTCGGGCTCTCGGCGATCCAGTAGCCGAGATAGACATACGGCAGCCCGTGGCGCCGGCATTCCTCAACCAGCCACAGAATGCACCAGGTGCCGAGGCTGCGGGCGGTGCGTGCCGGGTCGAAGAAGCTGTAGACCGCGGAGAGGCCGTCGTCGAGCTGGTCGACCAGCGACACCGCGACGAGTTCACCCGCCGCTTCGCGCAGTTCGACGACCGCGGTGCGCACCGCCGTGTCCTCGACCATGCTGCGGTAATCGGCAAAGCGCATCGCCGCCATGTCGCTGTCGCGGTGGCGCGATTCCTGATAGGCGGCAAACAGCCGGAACTGTTCAAGGCTCGCGCGCGGCGGGAGAAGGCGCCCGGTCAGCCCCTGATTGGCATTGCGCACCCGCCGGGTCGAGCGGGAATGGGCAAAGCGCTCGACGGCGATGCGGACCGGCACGCAGGCGGCGCAGGCGCGGCACGCCGGACGATAGGCGAACTGGTGGCTGCGGCGGAACCCGACGCGCGACAGTTGATCGTAGAACAGTGGCGCGCCGCGGCCGGCGAGTTCGACGATCAGCTTGCGTTCGGCGCGTCCGGGGACATAGGGGCAGGGCATCGAGGCGGTGGCGAAGAACTGCGGCGGCGGGTCCTGAGCGCCCCCGGGGTTCTGCTGGGCTGCCGCCGCGGGAGCTGCCGGAAGGCTCCGCCCCGCCCTCGATCGCGTGCCGCCCGATCCGATATCCATCCTCGGTCCCCTTGTCGCGCCGTCGGCCGGACGAGCCCCGCCCGTTGCCCTCCTCTATTCCGCGCGATTGCCGGAGGGGCGGTCAGCATGCCAGAGGCTCCCGCCCCAGACAACCGAGCCATTGCTTCGAGTTCGTCCTAATTCGCGACTAATTCGGCTGGACGCCGCCGCGCCCGAGAGTAGAATCTTTACGACTGGCAAAACCGCCCGCGGTGCCCCCGGGGACCGCAACAGGACCATGAAGGATGCTCCGATGTCGCCCCTGTTTCACGCATATTCGCTGTTGGCGGGGCCGGCCCGGCGCCTGGCCGGCGACCGGCGCGGCGTCACCGCGGTCGTCACCGCCATTGCCCTGACGATGCTGATGGGTTTCAGCGGCCTTGCGACCGACGTCGTCATCTGGGAAGTCAGCCAGCGCAGCCTGCAGGGCGTGGCCGATCAGGCCGCTCTTGCCGCCGCGACGGCCTATCGGAGCAAAGCCGATACGGTCGCGCTTGGCGACAGTACGACCGCAAAGAATGGCGCTTATGCGACCGCCATTCGCTCCGGCTATTCCGCGAGCGCCATCACCCTGGCGGCCTACAACAACGGCAGCACCTGCACCAACGATGGCTGCCTCAAGGTGACGCTTACGCAACAGCAGCGCCGATTTTTCACGGCCATCTTTTTCCGCAGTCCGATCAACGTAAGCGCGAGTGCGGTCGGTACCTGCAAAGGCTGCGGCAACGGCTCGTTCACGACCAGCAGCAACGGCGGCAACCCGTGCGTCATGGCGCTCGACGCCAGCGGCAACGGGGTCGTCACGATCAGCGGCACGCCGACAATGAGCCTCAATCAATGCGATCTCTACAACAACTCGCCCAACACTGCCGCGACGATCTTGAATGGCCAGGGGACGATCGAAGGCTGCTCGATCTCGAATCCCTGCGGGTCGCAGGCGTTCCTGGCGCAACCCAACGATCCGTCCGGCAACATCGACGTCCCGGTGGTCAACAATGCGTCGCCGGCCCCCGATCCTTATGCCGGCCTCACGCCGCCGACCGTGTCGTCGCCGTGTCAGGCTTTCCCGAACCCGCCGCCGGCAAGCGGTATCCCTTCGGGTACTTATTGCCCCGGCAACATCAACTCGAGCTACAATAGCGGGGTCGTCAAGTTCGCCGATAATGCCGTCATTGTGATCAATCAAAACAATGGGCTCGTCGTGACGGGGACCGGGAACGTGAGCTTCAACGGGACCGGGGTCACCCTTTATGTGCTCGGCGGCGGTGACATCTCTGCCAATTCCACGCTCAACCTCACCGCTCCCACCACTGGCCCGTATGCCGGCATCGTGACGTGGTTCGGCGGAACGTCGGCAGTCGACTGGGCCGGCACCAACAGCTCGTCATTCCAGGGAGTGATCTATGCTCCGACGGCGACCGTGACATACAAGGGCACTTCGGCCAGCGCCTCGACCTGCACCCGGTTGGTCGCCGCGAGCGTCGGCCTTGTCGGCACCTCGACGGCAGCCTTCAATAATAGCGGCTGCCCGACGGTGGCCGGCCCGGTGTTGACTTCGTCCGGCGTGTCCGGGACGACGACCTACACCGGCTCGCCGATGCTTGTTCAATAGGGATCGGAAAAGAATGATCAGGATGTCCCGCTTGCGCCGCCTCGCCGCCGCCACCGCAACCGCCACCGGCGGCGCGAGCGCGATCGAGTTCGCCCTCGTCGCGGCGTTTCTGATGCTGCCGTTGACGGTCGGTGTCTACGATTTCGGCACGGCGCTCTATCGCTGGCTGCAGGTCGGCAACGCCGCGCGCGCGGGCGCGCAATATGTCAACGTCAACGGCTACAGTTCGACCTATACGACATCGGGCAATACGTGTACGGGTTCGAGCACCACCCAAAGCTTCAGCTGCGCCATGAAGGCGGCCACGCCCCTTGGCAGTAACGTGACGGTTTCGGTGGGCAGCGCGTATTGCGGGTGCCAGAATGGCACCACCTACACCGCTGAAACATTCTCACCGCCCTGCAATACCTGTGGCTCCACGTATACCAGCCAATGCTGCCCCACCGGCCAGACCCCGGTGACGCTGGCCCAGGTTACCGCGAGCTACAATTACAAACCGCTGTTCAACTATCTGGGGTTCGGCCCCGCCAACGGCTTTCATCTCTCGGCAAATTCCGTTGCTCTGATCTACTGAGGATTGTCATGCATCTGCGTTGTCGGCCGTCTCCTCGCGACTTCCTTGGGATCGCGGGTTTGCTGCGCCGATTGCTCAGGGCGCCCGATGGGGTCGAGACGATCGAGTTCGCACTGGTGTCGATCCCGCTTTTTCTGTTTCTGCTGGGGTCGGTCGAGTTTGCCCGGCTGTACTGGACCCAATCAGAGCTGCAATACGCCGCCGAAGCGACGGCCCGTTGCGCAACCGTCGGTTGCTGTACCGGCGCGCCGGCGTCGTGCGGCGGGACCACGGGCACCGCCGGGCTGAAGGAATTCGCGGTCCGCGAGTTGCTCGGAATGTCGGTCCCGAGCAGCAGCTTGTCGAATTTCCAGGTTAGCGCCGCATCGTGCGGAAACCAGGTCACCTTCAACTATCAGTTCAATTTCATCGCAAGTCAGCTGCTTCCCAGAAGCTCGGTTACGTTGTCGGCGCAGGCCTGCCAGCAGGCCTGAGCGGCGGGATTGTGCCCCGCAATTGCCGCGGCCGGAACGGTGGCAAACCGGCCCGCGGCCCGGTACGATCGAACCGAACCGCGCGGTCGCCGCACCGGAGCCGGGCGCTGCACAGGAGGACGCCATGCCGGCCTATTTCGTCGCCGAAGTCGAGGTCACCAATCCGGCAGGATACGAGCCCTACCGGGCCCTCGCCGGCGCCAGCATCGCGCAATATGGCGGGCGCTTCGTCGCGCGCGGCGGCAAGACGGCGCTGATCGAGGGCGGCCCGGCGCCGCAGCGCGTTGTGATCATCGAGTTTGCCGATGCCGTGGCCGCCCGCCGCTGGTACGACTCGCCGGAGTATCAGGCGGCCCTGCCGATCCGGCTGGCCAATTCGCGCGGCCGGGCCTTCATTGTCGAGGGCGCGTGACGACCGCACCCTGACGGGCGACTTTGACGGGCGACTTTCGCGGGCAGAACCACGGTTTGCCATAGTATAATTCGGCGATTTATTCTATCGTGCGTTCCTCAACTGCCGGAGGAAGCCTATGAAACGCGTGATCGCCCTGTGTTCGCTGCTGGCCCTTGCGGCATGCGTACCGCCGCCACCGCCGCCGCCGCCACCGCCGCCCCCACCGATGGCCGCGCCGCCCGCCCGGGTCTTCACCGTCTATTTCGATTGGAACCGGTCGTGGGTCGGGCCCGAGGCCATGGCGATCCTGGGGCAGGCCGCAAATGTCTATCACGCCGGCGGCGTCGTGACCGTGCAGGTCACGGGCTTTACCGACACGTCCGGTTCGCCGGCCTACAATCAGCGTCTGTCCGAGCGGCGAGCCTACCACGTCGCGCATGTCCTGTCTCATGACGGCGTGCCCTGGGCGGCGATGACGATTGCCGGTCATGGCGAGAACGAACTCGCGGTTCCGACACCGCCGGGCGTTCGCGAGCCGCGCAACCGGCGCGTGACGGTCGTCGAGTAGCCTGTGAGCAACGGCGCTCCGACTCGCCGCGATGCGGCTCGGAGCGCCGGCGAAAACCAGCGAGGGCGCCCGGTTGGGCGCCCTCGTCATGACAGCCGGGTGGGTGCTGCAGCTACGCCGCCTGGTAGGGGAAACGCCGGATCTTCTCGACGTTGCGACCCTCGATCCGGATCAGCTTGGTCGAGCCTTCGCGGCGCGGCGAGTGCAGGTCGCCTTCGTTGTAGACATAGGCCGCGCCCGGCGCGAGCGCGTAGTCGCGCACATGGCTTACCTTGCCCGCCTGCGCCTCGCTCGCCGGCGACACCAGCGCCCAGTCGGTCATGATCGTCTCGCCCTGCGCCTGGCCGTAAATGGCCCAGGTGGGGCCGTGATCGTGCGGCGCGCTCTGCTTGGCGCCATGGTAGACATGACCGAGGATGCAGAAGCCGAGCTCCGGGTCCTCATAGAGGATCTTGCGCTCGGGTCCGTCATCCGGCAGGTGGCGCTTGACGAAATCCTGGTCGGCGCAGGCTTTCTGCACCAGTTCGCACACCTTCTTGCGGCCGCTGGGGCCGGGATCGGTGGTGAGGGCGCGGTGACAATCGGCAGAGAATTGTTCGAGTGTATATCCCATCAGTTGACTCCCTCGTTGCCGGTCGGCGGTGGATCGCCGAAGACGGACAGATTATGTCGTGCACACGCTGCCGGCAACAATGGCCTGGCGGGCGTGCCAGCGATCGGCGGTTCGGCTAGACTGACCGCGACCTGTTGAGGAGGCCGAAGGCGATGGCGTCCGACCGCTCGCCGCTGCCCGCCGGATCGTCTTCGTCGCAGCGCCTGGCAGGCTTGGCGCTGGCGGCGGCGGTCATGGCGGTCGGGGTGTGGATCCTGTTCGATTTCCTTCCCGCCTTCGCCTGGGCCGGGGTGCTCGCGGTTGCGCTGTGGCCGCTTTACAGTCGCCTGCTGCGGCTGCTGCCGGCGCGCAGCGGGCACGTGCTGGCGCCGCTGTTATCGACGATCGGCGTTGCGATCGTCGTGATCGCGCCCCTGGTGCTGCTGGGCATCGCGGTGGCCCGGGAAAGCCATTTCGTCATCGAGTTCGTCGCCCGGGCGCGCCACCAAGGCATCCCGGTGCCGAGGTGGATCACCGAGTTGCCGCTGGCCGGGCCGCCGGTCGCGGAATGGTGGCGCGGCCATATCGGCGACCCGGCCACGGCCGATGAAATGTTCGGCCGGGTTGTCTCGCAAGCCCTGAGCGAATCGGCGCGCCAATTGGGCGGCGAAGTGCTGCACCGCCTGACAATCCTGGTCTTCACGCTGCTGACGCTGTTCTTCATGTTTCGCGATGGCGGCCGGTTGGCGGGGCAGTTGCGTGAGATCAGCGACCGCCTGATCGGCTTGCGCGGCGAGCGCATGGCGCGCCAGATGATCGCGGCGGTGCACGGCACGGTGACCGGCCTCGTGCTGGTCGGGCTGGCCGAGGGCATCCTGCTCGGCATCGCCTATTACGCCGTCGGCTTGCCGTATCCGGCCTCGGTCGGCGCGGCCACCGGCGTCGCCGCCGTCATTCCGTTCGCCGCCCCGGTCGTCTATTGCCTCGCCGCCCTTTACCTGTTCACGATCGGCAACACGCTCGGCGGCATTGTCATCCTGATCTTTGGCAGCGTGCTGCTGTTCATCGCCGATCATTTCATCAGGCCGGCGCTGATCGGCGGCGCGGCGCGGCTGCCCTTTCTGCTGGTCCTGCTGGGGATTCTCGGCGGGCTGGAGACGATGGGCTTCCTCGGACTGTTTCTCGGCCCGGCGGTGATGGCGGCGCTGGTCGCGCTGTGGCGCGAGTGGACCGAATCCTGGCCGGTCGCCGCCTCGCCGCAACCCGCCTCGCCGCAACCGGCGCTGGCGCGGCGCGGCGCGGGCGCCCGCTCCGGCCGCGTGCGCAAGGCTTGAGCCGCGCCGACAGGCATCCCCCGGCGTGCGGCTGCGTCGACGGCGGCTTGGCCCCAGCTTGGCTGTTGACTCGCCCGGGACTCGGGATTTTGCTTCTGCCGACATCGCATCCCATCCTCGCGATGCCGGTCAGCGCTGCAAATAACGTTGGAGGAAGCATGCGGTACGTTTGCGATGCGCCAGGCGGCAGGACCTGGTTTCGGATCGAGACCGAGGCGGAGGCGCTTGCCGAGTCCGAGACGATGCGCCACGCGGTCGAGAAGTATTTCCGCAAGGAGCAGGACAAGGCAGCGCAGAGCTTTCGTCCGGTGTCGAATGTCAATTTCGAGCAGGAGATCGGGCTGAAGGCGCACATCCAGCGCGAGATGCCGCTGTTCCTGACATTGCGCGATGGCGACGGCAATCCGTTGGCGACCGCGATGCTGCCGCCGAGCGGCCACGACGACCGCAGCTTTCGCCCGATCGTCGTCGGGCCCGGCAATGCCGATCCCTATCCCGAGCAGGGCGATGCGATCCGCGCTCTCGGGCAGCATTACGCGATGACCCTCGAGCGCGCCCGCTGCTATCCCTATCGGCGCGACTGAGCGGGCAGGGAGGTTCGCGATGAGCGCACGCCAGGCCTTGCGGCAGCTGATTGCCGGCGGCCGCTACACGATGGTGCCCGGGGCCTATGACACGCTGACCGCGCGGCTCGTCGAGCAGGCCGGGTTCGCCGCCGTCTATCTGACCGGCGGCGGCTACTCTCGGGCCAGCGGCTATCCCGATATCGGGCTGCTGACCTTGGGCGAAAACGTGCATTTCATCGGGCTCACGGTCGAGGCGGTCAGGGTCCCGGTCATCGCCGACGCCGATACCGGCTACGGCAACGCGATCAACGTCATCCGCACGGTGCGCGAATACGAAAAGGCCGGGGTCGCCGGCTTCCACCTCGAAGACCAGGTCAGCCCCAAGAAATGCGGCCATTACGAAGGCAAGGCGGTGATCTCCTGCGCCGAGATGGTCGGCAAGATCAAGGCCGCGGTCGATACGAGGCGCGACGCCGACATGGTTATCATCGCGCGCTCGGACGCGCGCGCGATCGAGGGGCTCGACGCCGCGATCGACCGGGCCAACGCCTATCTCGAAGCCGGCGCCGATGTCGGCTTTGTCGAGGCGCCGCAGACGGTTGAGGAATTGCGCATCGTCGGGCGCTCGGTGCGCGGCCCGGCGCTCGTCAACGTCTTCGAGGGCGGCAAGACGCCGATGCTGGCGGCGAGCGAACTGGAGGCAATGGGCTTCCGCCTCGGCATCTACCCCTCGCAGACCCACCGCGCCGCGATCCGCGCCGCCCAGAAAGTGCTGCGGGCGATGAAGGAAGACGGCGACACGCACCGCGTCGAATCCGACCTCGCCACCTTCCAGGAACGCGAAGACGCCGTCGGCACCGC
>DATLRS010000157.1:0-3968 GCA_035534535.1 Allostellaceae bacterium
GGCGGCGCATCCGGGGACAGCGATGGAGCCGGTCGAGCATGCGATCTGCGGGCTGATCGAAACCGCCGCCCGCGCCAACCACCTGCCGGTCGGCTTTATGACCCGCATCATCTGGCGTGAAAGCAGCTTTCGCCCCGGCGCCGTCAGCCCGGTCGGCGCCCAGGGAATCGCGCAGTTCATGCCGGGGACGGCGCAGCAGCGCGGCCTCGCCGACCCGTTCGACCCGCAGCAGGCGATCCCCGAGGCGGCGCATCTGCTGGCCGATCTGCGGCTGCGCTTCGGCAATCTCGGGGTCGCCGCCGCCGCCTACAACGCCGGCCCGGCGCGGGTCGCGGTCTGGCTGCGCGGCCAGGAGGGGTTGCCGGCCGAGACGCGCGCCTATGTCCGCTTCGTGACGAAGCGCGATGTCCAGGACTGGACCGGCCTCGGCCCCGGCCCCGCCGCCGCCACGCCCGCCGCCGCCCAATCCTGCCTCGCGGTGGCCGACGCGCTGCGCCGCGAAGAGAGCGACGCCGGCGATGTGGCATTCGGGCCGCTGGCGCCGTGGGGGGTGCAGCTGGCCGGCAATTTCTCGAAGGCGGTGGCGCTGGCTTCGTTCGAGCGGGCGCGCCGGCGCTATGGTGCGATCATCGGCGATCAGCTGCCGATGATCCTCGGCCGCCGGCTGCGCAGCCGCGGCACCAGGCGGTTCTATGAGGTTCGCCTGCCGGCCGCCTCGCGCGCCATCGCCGACGCGGTGTGCCGCCGCATCCGATCGGTCGGCGGCGCCTGCGTCGCGCTGCATAGTTGAGCATTACCGCAGATATTTCTTCTCGTCCGCCTTCATCCGCTCGACGCGCTGCAGGGCAAAGATGTCCTCGACCGAGGCGATGCGCCCTTCGACCTGATCGATGCCGCCGTCGCGGCGGATCGCGGCAAAGACCTCGCGCATTGCGCCGACCGCGGCGCGCACCGCGTGGTTGGCATAGATGACGATGGCGATCTTGCCGAGCGCGCGGATCTTCGCCTCGGTCAACTGCGGATAGGCGGTCGGTATGATGACGAGCGGCACGCGGCCCGGCCAGCGTGCGGTGAACGCGACAATCTCGTCCGGCGTCTTCTGCTTCGAATGGATCAGCACGAGGTCGGCGCCGGCTTCGGCGTAAGCCGCGCCGCGCCGCAGCGCCTCGTCGATGCCGAGATCGGCGATCAGCGCCTCGGTGCGCGCGATGACGACGAGGCCGTGCGCCGCGCCGGCCGCGCGCGCGGCCTCGATTTTGCCCTGGAATTCGGGTGTCCGCACCAGCTCCTGGCGGCCGCCGGCCAAGAGGCTGGTATCTTTCGGGAAGGTCTTGTCCTCGATGACGACCGCGGCCGCGCCGGCCCGCGCATAGGCGCCGACGACATGGGCCACATTGATCGCGTTGCCATAGCCGGTGTCGAGATCGGCGATCAGCGGGATGCCGACCTGCTCGACGATGGCGCGCGTCATCTCGAGGTGCTGTGTCATCGACAGGAGGCTGGCGTCGGGCACGCCATAGGCGGCCGACAACTCGAAGCCGCTCGCCCAGATGCCGTCGAACCCGGCCTCCTCGGCGAGCCGCGCCGACAACGGGTTGTGCGCCGCCATCACGGTGACGAGGCCGCCGCCGGCGAGCTTGTCTCTCAATGCGTTTGCCATTGGCGATTCCCATTCTGATGCCGTTTCCGGCATGGTTCTACCCGAAAATCGGCAAAGATTACGGTAGGAACATTGCCGGAACTTGCCCGGGCTTGCCGGAGCTTGATAGAATGCGGCTCCCACGCCCCCGCAGCATCCGGTGATCCCATGGCTGGCAGCGTCAACAAGGTGATTCTCGTCGGCAATCTCGGCCGCGACCCTGAGATCCGCTCGACCAACGACGGCACCCGCATCGCCAATCTCAACCTCGCCACCAGCGAGAGCTGGCGCGACCGCAATTCGGGCGAGCGCAAGGAGCGCACCGAGTGGCACCGCGTCGTGATCTTCAACGAAAACCTCGTCACGATCGCCGAGAAATACCTGCGCAAAGGTGCCAAGGTCTATGTCGAGGGCGCCCTCCAGACCCGCAAATGGACCGACCAGCAGGGCGTTGAGAAATATTCGACCGAGGTGGTGCTGACCCGCTTCCGCGGCGAATTGACGATGCTCGACGGCGCCGGCGGCCGCGATGGCGGTCGCGCCGGGGCCGGCGGCGCGATGGAAGGCGGCTACGACGACGGCGAACCCGGCTACAGCAGCCCCCCGCGCGCCGCCGCGCCGACGGGGGGCGCCTCGCGCGGCCGCGGCCCCAGCAACGATCTGGACGACGAGATCCCGTTTTGAGGCTGGGAGCTTAAGCAATGGCGGACGGAACAGCTCTAGTAGCCTCGGACGGATTTGCACCTTATTACGCGACTTCGCTTGGTCGCCTGTATGAGGGCGACTGCCTCGATATCCTGCCGCAGCTCGGGGCCGGCAGTGTGGATACGGTTTTCGCCGATCCGCCATTCAATCTCGGGAAGACATATGGACGCCGCACCAACGATTCTCGTGCCGATGCCGAATACCTGGACTGGTGCAAGCGCTGGCTGGCAGAGTGCACACGTATCTTGAGGCCCGGCGGCGCCCTGTTTGTCTACAACTTGCCTCGGTGGAACATCTTGATTGGCGCGCACCTTATCGAGCGCGGCCTGCAATTTCGGCATTCCATCGCGATCGAGATGAAGAGTTGCCTACCCATACCGGGCCGGCTCTATCCGGCGCACTATAGCTTGCTCTATTTTACAAACGGTAAACCTAGGACGTTCCGACGGGTGCGCACTCCAATTGAGACATGCCGGCACTGCGGCCGAGAGATAAAGGATTACGGGGGACATCGCGATGCGATGAACCCGCTCGGGGTAAACCTCAAGGATGTATGGACCGATATCCCGCCGGTCCGCCACTGGAAATTTAAAAGTAAGGCGCGGCGGGCAAATGCACTATCGACGAAGGTACTCGATCGCATAATCGAGATCTCAACTTGCCCGGGTGATCTTGTCTGTGATCCTTTCGGTGGTAGCGGTACCACCTATGCGGTTTGCGAACAGCGTGGCCGGCGCTGGCTCGGGATCGAGATCGACCATTGTCTTGAGATTGTACAACGCTTAAGCGATCATGCCCTTGAGCATCATCGCAACGATGATGTCGTTGATGAGCCCCAACTTGCCGATAATCACGGAGCTTCGCGACTACAACGGCTTTGCCGAGAAAGCACGGCGGTTGGGGCTTGACGACCTTGTGGCGGAAGCCACAGCGACAGTCACCCGCTTTCCGCTCCTGATCCAAGAAACCAAGCAGGCAAACGGTACACGCGACTTGCGGCGCACCATCGATTCCGGCTTTGCAGAATTCGGCGGCTGGCAGAAAAAGCCGGTCGGCGGTATCGATTGGACAAAGCAAAGTGCTCGTGGCGCTACGGTTGGCGTCGAGGTGCAGGTGTCTGGACGTAGCGACATGCTTGCCGTTGACATTTTGCATCTGAGTGCGGAACTGATCGCTGGTCGCATCGATATCGGGATCATCATTGTGCCGGACGATCGACTGTCCCGATTCCTAACTGACCGCACGCCGAACCTCCGCACGGCGATCAGGCACGTCGAGGCGCGCGCACAGGACCTACCGATCCGAGTGTTGGCTTTTGGTCATGACGGTCTTGGACAGGCCCTAGCAAAGATGGTCACGAACCGCGGGCGTTCGCGAGACTGAGGAAAGGCGCACCCGAAGTTCACATGGATCGGCCAGGCCGGACTTCCGCCCCGGGGCGGAGGACAGAGAATGGGAGATGCCTATGACGTCTTTTGATAGCCCACCCTTTCGCGCCGATCATGTCGGCAGCCTCCTGCGGCCGGCGGCGTTGTTGCGGGCGCGGGGGGAGCATCAGGCGGGGCGCATCACGGCGGCGGAATTGCGCGCAGTCGAGGATGCGGCGATCGCCGAGGCGGCGAAG
>DATLRS010000158.1:0-4853 GCA_035534535.1 Allostellaceae bacterium
TCAGTCGAGGCGCTTGCGCGCGATCAGCCGCGCCGCGCCGAGAAACACCGCCGCCATGACCGCCAGCCCCGCGAGATTGGGCAGGATCACCGACCACAGATCGCCGGCGAGAAACACCGTCTGCAGGATCGCCACGAAATAGCGCGCCGCGACGAGATGGGTGATCCACTGCACCACCGCCGGCATGCTGCCGATGTCGAAGATGAAGCCCGACAGCAGAAACGCCGGCAGAAAGGTGGTGATGATCGCGATCTGGCCGGCGACGAACTGGCTGCGCG
The DNA here is from genome assembly GCA_035534535.1 of Allostellaceae bacterium. Lineage (GTDB taxonomy): Bacteria > Pseudomonadota > Alphaproteobacteria > ATCC43930 > CGMCC-115725 > DATARH01. Next base: position 279 of record DATLRS010000158.1, read on the forward strand.
CAAAGCTCGAGATCAGCAGCCCCATGCCGAGCGCCGCCAGGAGGAACAGCGCGGCGGCGCCGCTCAGCAGCCACAGCGAGCCCGCCAGCGGCACCGCGAACAGCCACACCGCGATCGCCACCGAGGCCGCCATGCCGCCCATGCCAAGCACGAAATAGGGGATCAGCTTGGCGATCAGGATCTCGCGGATCGCCACCCGCGTCACCATCAGCGCTTCCATCGTGCCGCGTTCCCATTCGCGGGCGATCACCATCGCGGTGAGCAAGGCGCCGGTCAGCGTCATGTTGACGGCAATCAGGCCGGGCACCAGGTAGTCGCGGCTGCTGACCGCCGGGTTGAACCAGATGCGCGCCTCGACGCTGACCGGCATCGCCGCCTTGGCGCCCGTCTCGGCCGCCTGGGCCGCCAGCCAGTTGCCCCAGATCTGCTGGACATAGCCCTCGACGATGCGCGCGTTGTTGGCATCGACCCCGTTGACCACGACGGCGATCGGCGCGCCGCCGCTGCGCAAGGCACGACGGGTGAAATCGCCGCGCAGCCAGACGATGCCCTGCACCTCATGCGCCGCCATCGCCGTCTCGGCGGCGCGGAAGGTCAGGAATCGGTGCGGCTGGAAATAGGGCGAGCGCGCGAACTTGCCGGCAAAGCTCGCGGCGAACCGGTCGGGATGCTCGATGACCAGGGCCACCGGGACATTCCGGGCATCGAGCGAGACGCCATAGCCGAACAGCAAAAGCAGCACCGCCGGCAGCAGAAAGGCGATGGCGATCGACGAGGGATCGCGCAGGATCTGCAGGAACTCCTTGCGCAACAGGCCGCGCAGCCGCCGGATCGAGGCTCGGCTCATGGCGTCATGCCGCGCTCGCCTGTCCCGCCGCCTCGATCAGCGCGACAAAGGCGTCCTCCATCGACGGGCTGGGGTTGTTGGGGCTGCGCAGCCGCGCCTTCATGTCCTCCGCGGTGCCTTGGGCGAGGATGCGGCCTTGCGCCATGATCACCAGCCGGTCGCAATACTCGGCCTCCTCCATGAAATGCGTCGTCACCAGGATCGTCACGCCGGCTTCGGCGAGAGCGTTGATGCGCCGCCAGAATTCGCGCCGCGCCAAGGGATCGACGCCCGAGGTCGGCTCGTCGAGGAACAGGATGTCGGGCTCGTGCATCAAGGCGCAGGCGAGCGCCAGGCGCTGCTTGTAGCCGAGCGGCAGGTCGCCGCTGGTCGCATCGGCCAGGGGCGCGAGTTCGAAGGCGGCGAGGGCCCACTCGATGCGCTGGCGCTGATGGGCGCCGTGCAGCCGGTAGGCGCTGCTGAAAAAACGCAAGTTCTGGCGCACCGACAGGTCGCCGTAGAGCGCGAATTTCTGCGCCATATAGCCGACATGCCCGCGCGCCGCGGCCGACGAGCGGCGCAGGTCGAACCCGGCGACGCGCAGCATCCCCTCCGACGGCGGCAACAGCCCGCACAACATGCGAAAGGTGGTCGATTTGCCGGCCCCGTTGGCGCCGAGCAGCCCGAAGATCTCGCCCTTGCCGACGCTGAAGCTGATGTCGTCGACGGCGCGGAAGCGGCCGAAGCGGCGCGTCAGATGGCGGACAACGATCTCCTCGACGGCTTCGGCCGGTTGCGTGATTGCCGCCGGGGGCAGCGCCGCTGCCGCGGCCGGGCGGGCCGGCATCCGCGCTTGCAGCAGCGCGACAAAGGCGTCCTCGAAGCGCGGCGGCGTCGGGGTCGTGGTCAGGCCGGCGATGCCCGGCACCGCGGCCGGCGGCGCGATACCCTCGTCGGTGACGATGCGAACCTCGCCGCCGGCCAGCGTCGCGTCGAGGACGCCGGGGGCGGCGGCCAGCCGCTCCTGCAGCTGGCGCCGGGTGAGGCCGGGCGCGGCGGCGTGGAAGCTGCGGCCGCGCATCGCGGCAGTCAGTTCGCGCGGATCGCTCGCGGCGATCAGCTTGCCCTCGTGCAGCAGCAGCACCGTGCCGCAGCGATCGGCCTCGTCGAGATAGGCGGTGCTGAACAGGACGGTGGTGCCGGCGGCGCCGGTCAGGTGATCGACGATCTCCCACAATTCGCGCCGCGACACCGGGTCAACGCCGACGGTCGGCTCGTCGAGCAGCAGCATCTCGGGCGCGCGCACCAAGGTGCAGGCCAGTCCGAGCTTCTGCTTCATGCCGCCCGACAGCCGCCCGGCGAGACGGGCGGTGAACGGCTGCAGCCCGGTCATGTGCAGCAATTCGTCGTAGCGCACCGGGCGATCTGCCGGCGGCACGCCCTGCAAATCGGCATAGAGGTCGAGGTTTTCCTGGACCGTCAGATCCTCGTAGAGCCCGAAATGCTGCGGCATGTAGCCGAGCCTCGCCTGGACTGCGAGCGGCGCCTTGGCGACATCGATCCCCAGCACCTCGATATGGCCGCGGTCGAGCCGCAAGAGGCCGGCGGTGAGCCGCATCAGCGTCGTCTTGCCGGCGCCGTCGGGACCGATCAGACCGGTGACCGTGCCGCGTGCCGCCTGCGCCGTGATGCCGTCGAGCGCGACGACAACACGCCGGCCGACCCGGAAGGTGTGCGCGACGTCGGCGAGCCGTAGCGCCGGAATCGTGTCAGCGGGCATCGGCCGGGCCGCAGCCGCGATTGCCGGCGTCGCCTGAAGTAGCCGGGCCTGAAGCAGCCGGCGCCGGGGACAGATCGATCCGCACCGTCGCCGGCATGCCGAGGCGCAGCTGCCCCCGCGCGTCGCAGACAAAGACGCGCAGCTGGTAGACCAGCGCGGTGCGCAGTTCCGGGGTCTCGACGGTCTTCGGGGTGAATTCGGCGGTCGGCGAGATGAAGCCGATCCAGCCCCGATAGATCTGCCCGGGAAAGCTGTCGGTCGTCACCTCGGCCGGCATGCCGAGAGCGATCTTGCCGATGTCGGTCTCGCCGACATAGGCGCGCACCCAGAGCGGGCTCATCAGCGCGATCGTGTAGACCGGCGTCGTCGGCGAGGCGATGTCGCCCGGTTCGAGAATGCGGTTCTCGACGATGCCGTCCGAGGGGGCGTAGAGCCGCGTGTCGGCGAGTTCGCGCCGCGCCAGCGCGACGGCAGCCTGTGCCGCCTCATAGGCGGCGCGCGCGGCGGCGATGTCCTCTTGGCGCGGCCCGGCGACCGCGAGCGCGTAGGCCTGCCGCGCCGCCTCGTATTGCTGCGTCGCCGCGGCGAACGCTGCCTTGGCATCGTCGCGCTGCCGGGCGGTTGCGGCGCCGTTCCGCGCCAGCATTTCGGCCCGGCGATAGTTGACCCCGTCATTCTCCGCGGTGCTGCGCAGCGCCTCCATCGTCGCCTTGGCCTGGGCGATCTCCTCGGGGCGCGAGCCGGCGAGCAGCTTGGCCAGCCCCTGCTGCTGGCTGCGCATCTGCCCCGCCGCCTGGGCCAATGCCGCCGCGTAGCGCCGATCGTCGAGGGTCGCGATCAGCTCGCCCCGTTTGACCGCCGCGCCCTCCTGCACCAGCACCTTGTCGATCGTGCCGGTGTCGTTGAAGGCTGGCTGCACCTCGCGGATATCGACATTGCCGTAAAGGGTGAGGGCGAGCGGCGCGGCCTGCCGCTGCGCCAGCCACCACCACAGCCCGACAGAAACGGCGGCCGCGACGATGACGACGGCGGCGACGACGACCACGACGCGGCGACCGCGGTGGGGAGAGGCGGGCTCGCCGGTGGAACTCATCGGCTCACCGCCGCGGCCCGCGAATGTCCGCCATAACCGCGGCAGCGGCGGATTGCCGCCGGCTGGCCGCGATCGATACTGCCAAGCCTGGCGCCGAGCAATACATCCCAGGGTGCGCCGATCCAGCGGGTTTCGGCATGCGGGTCCACCCGAGCGGCCAAAGTCACCAAGGTATCGGCTTTAAAAATTGGGCGCGACGTCGGCCATGAAGCGCGCCATCTCGTCCTTGACCTGGGCGTGCGGCTTCAACCCGACATTGACGTAGAGGATGACCTCGTCGAAACCGGCCGCCTCGACCTTTTTGAGCGTGTCGGTGACTTGCGCGGGCGAGCCGAGCAAGACCGAATTTTCGCCGAGATCCGAGGGCTGCACCCGGGTCAGCCGGTCGACGATCTCGATGAAATAGCGATAGCTCGGCGGCGCCGTCGCGGGGTCGCCGGGAAAGGCGGCGATGACGCATTCCTTGTAATAGCGGATCTGCCGCGCTCGCGCCGCCGCCTCTTCGGCCGGCGTGTCGGCGAAATGCAGGAAATAGCTGCACATCAGCCGCCCCGTCGGGTGGCCGTGGCGGGCGCACGTCTCGGCGTAAAGATCGCGCACCTGGCGCAGCCCGCCAAACGTCATCGCCGCCGCGAACGGCGCGACGACGAGGTTGCAGCCGAGCCGCGCGGCCAGTTCGATCGAGGGGCGCGAAAACGAGGCGACATAAGCAGGGATCGGGCGCTGCAGCGGCCGCGGGGTGATCGCGACATTGTCGAAGCTGTAGTGCCGGCCGTGATGCGTGACCGGCGCGTCGTCGGCCCACAGCCGGCGCACCACCTCCATGCCCTCTTCGAAGATCGACTGGTTGTCGTCGAACGAGACATCGAAGGGCGC
>DATLRS010000159.1:0-2230 GCA_035534535.1 Allostellaceae bacterium
CCCGCTACGGCTTTCGCCGCCTCGCTCCGGCGCATGCGGCGCGGGACGAGTTTGGGGTCTGGACTATCCCTTCACCCTGGCCGTGCGGCTTTAGGTGCTGCCCGTCTAGTCTCTACACCGTCCCGTTGCCGGGCTTGGCTCGGGATTGCCATCTGACAGGTTTCCCCGAATTTGGGCAGTTCTGCATCTCCGGTTTCCCCGAGAGCACTCAAGCTTCCCTCAAGTCCGTTGCGTCTACCAGTTTCGCCACGCCCGCAGATTTCGCGCCCTCTATAAGGGCCCGGCCGGGTTGCGCCAAGCCCGAACCGTCGCCACCGTCTATTCAGCCGCCGGATCGACGTCCTGGGCGCCGACCGTGCGGTAGCGGTATTCGTCGGGGACGGCCCGGCCGGTATCGGTGAAGGCGCGGCGCACCGCCTCGACATTGTTGCCGAGGATGCGGCGGCGGTTGTCGCGGATCCAGCGGTTGGAGCCGGCGAGCGTCGCGGTCGAGCCCTGAAAATGCGGCATCACATAGCGGGCGAAGAGTTCGTAGCTTTTCAGCGTGTCGGCGCGGTTGGCCCATTCATGGGCGCGGAACATCATGCCGCCAAAGCCGCCATCGCTGGCGGCAACGAGGCGCTCGATGACGCGGATCGCGGTGTCGGGCGAGCCGACCAAGGTCGTCAGTGCCTTGACCCCGTCGCCCACCGGGTCCGCCGAGGTGCCGGGCACCCGCCCCAGCGTCTCCTCGAAATAGCTGGTCGTCTCCAGCCGCTCGCCGGCTTTGACCTGGCGCAGCGCCTCCTCGTCATCCTCGGCGAGGTGCATGCCGACGACGATGCGCCATTCCTTGCGGTCCATCGTGGCGCCGTGCCTGGCGGCGGTCTCCTCGGCGATCTTCCACTGGCTCGCCATCGCCTCGGGGCCGCCCGGGAGCCCGGCGCCGATCGACAGGACGCCGAGCCCGTGCTTGCCGGCTGCCACCATGCCAAACGGCGTGATCGTGCTGGCCACCGCGATCGGGAAGCGCGGGTCGGAATAGGGCGCCAGATGAAGGCGCGCCTCGCGCAACTCGAACCAGTCGGTCGCCATCGTCACCGGCTCCTCGCATTTGAGCAGGCGCACGATCGCGTCGAGCGATTCCTCCATGCGGCGGCGCAGATGCACCGGCTCGATCCCCATCATGTAGGCGTCCGACGGCAGGGCGCCGGGGCCGCAGCCCAGCATGACCCGGCCGCGCGTCATGTGGTCGAGCTGCACAAAGCGCTGCGCCACCAGGAACGGGTGGTGATACGGCAGGCTGGTGACGCCGGAGCCGAGCTTGATATTGCGGGTGCGGTGGGCCGCCTCGGCGATGAAGAGCTCGGGCGAAGCGATGACCTCCCAGCCTGCCGAATGGTGCTCGCCGATCCATGCCTCGTCGTAGCCGAGCCAGTCGAGCCACTCGACCAGTTCCATGTCGCGCGCCATCGCCAGGGTCGGGTTCTCGCCGAGGCGATGGAACGGCGCGAGAAAGATGCCGAATTTCATGCCGCGCTGCGCCATGCCTCTGTCCTCCGCTCGTCGATGCCCCTATCCTGCCCCGATTGCGCAACGAACGCACGGGAGTAGAGCGCCATGATCCATGTCGTCGCCATCATCACCACCAAGCCCGGCAAGCGCGACGAGGTGCTCGCCGCGTTCCGCGCCAACATGCCGGCCGTGCATGCCGAAGAGGGCTGCATCGAATACGGCCCGGTGATCGACGCCGAAGGCGGCGCCGGCGCCAAGTTCGGGGCCGACACGTTTGTCGTGATCGAGAAATGGCAGAGCCTCGACCATCTGGGCGCGCATGCCCGCTCGCCGCACATGGCGGCCTATGCGGCCAAGACCCGCGATCTCCTCGCCAACCGCGAAATCCACGTCCTGTCGCCGGCCGCCTGATCTGTTCACAGTGAGACTGTGAGGCCGCGAGAAAAAGCCGGGGCGGCGCGCGGCGCCGCATCAGTCGATGTGCAGCACCGCCTTGCCGGTGAAGTCGCGGTCGATCAGGCGCTGGGCGACCCCGCCGATCTCGCCCCACGGCGCCTCGACCGCGATCTGCGGCTGCAATTTCTTCGCCGCGATCAGGTCGGCCAGCAGCGAGAGGCCGATGCCGCCGCGCTCGACGCTCATCAACTCGTGGAAGAGCGTGAGCCCGTAGAGCCGGGCGCCGCCGGTGCCGAAAAAGCTGCGGCTCTCGACGGTCGCCGTGGCGGCGTCCGAGATG
>DATLRS010000160.1:0-27095 GCA_035534535.1 Allostellaceae bacterium
ATCGAGGAGCTGCGGCAAGCCGGCCAGACGATCCTGATGGTCGAGCAGAACGCCGCCCAGGCCCTGGAAATCTCCGACTACGCCTATGTCCTCGAACTGGGCGAAAACAAATTCGCCGGCACCGGCGCGGCGATCCGCAACGACGAGCGCATCCGGCGACTGTACCTCGGGCGCTGAGCAAAAGCGGCGCCGCGGGGTGCGGTTCGCGCATCGCGCGGTCGCGGGCCGGACCGTCGTAACGCAGGTCGGCGGCGGCGGTCCTATCAGTCGCCGCCGGAGTCGGAGCCCGAGTCGGACTGGTCGCGCTGCCCGTTTGGCGGCTGCAGCACGCCAAAGCCCGCGGAGTTCCTGCCGGCGGCGGCAACCTCGACGCCTTCCGCCTCCAGTCCACGTTTCAAAAGATCGCGGATCGCCGCGGCGCGGCTCGGCATGCGCCTTGCGAAACGCCAATCATCGAGTGCCCTGAGCTCTTCAGCACTCAGCATGATCTGCAGCCTCTCCGGTCTGCTGAGATCGGCCATCGCTCACACCTGCCCGATGCCTTCGACAGATTTTTAGCCGAGTGCCGCTAAACCGTCAATTACTAACTTTTGTGCCGCTGCGGCATTGCCGCCGATAGCCCATCTTCCCCTGATGATGCGAAAGCAGAGAAGTCAGCATTCGACCAGAGAGCAGTGCAGTTCCCGATTAAATCGCAGAGTAGCAGCTGCTCCTTAAAGACGCCGCCGTGACCTTCTTCCCAAACACCGTGATATGTTGTACGATATTGCTTCCCACGAGGGGCGGCGATGTCGAGCCGGGCCGATCATTCGGGCGGCGCTATTGATAAGGAGTGCCCCGTATGAAAGGGGGGTGATGAGAGGCCAGGAACCGCAACCAGCCAGACCGGCTCGCGCGGCGCGGCGGCGGGCGGCGCCGCAGCGCGAGCGCGCACATTCGCATGAGGGCTTCCCGGTTGTCGGGCTGGGCGCGTCGGCTGGCGGTCTCGATGCCTTCCGCCGGCTGCTCTCGGCGCTCCCTTCCGGCACCGGCATGGCCTTTATTCTGATCCAGCACCTCGATCCGACGCATGCCAGCATGATGGTCGATCTGCTGGCCGGCCATACGGCGATGCAGGTCCAGCAGGCCTCAGACGGGATGCGGCTCGAGCGCGAGCATGTCTATCTCATTCCGCCCGGCGCCTATCTCGCGATCCAGGACGGTGCCTTGCACCTGTCGGAACCGCGGGAGCGGCACGGCGCCCGCTTGCCGTTTGACTTCTTGCTGCGCTCGCTGGCCGAAGAGTTCGGCGAACGCGCGATCTGCGTCATCCTCTCGGGAACCGGCGGCGACGGCAGCCTGGGGCTGAAGGCCATCAAGGAGCACGGCGGGGTTGTGATCGCGCAGGATCCGGCCGACGCCGAATATGACGGCATGCCGCGCAGCGCGATCGCGACGGGCGCGGTGGATCTCGTGCTGCCGGTGGCGAAGATCCCCGAAATCCTTGCCAAATACGGCCGGCAGATGGCCGGCAATTGGACGGGCCCGGCGGCTGATGACACTCCCCCCGATCGGTTGGGCGAGATCATCGATCTGCTGCGCGCCCGGACCTCGCACGATTTCGCGCTCTATAAGCCAGGGACGTTGTCGCGCCGGATCATGCGGCGCATGGCGCTGGCCGGTATCGGCGACAGCGGCCGATACATCGACATGCTGCGCCGGGATGGCGGCGAACTCGAACTGCTTGCCAAGGATCTGCTGATCAACGTCACCAGCTTTTTCCGCGACCCCGAGGCGTTCGAACTGCTGGCCAAGGAGGTCATTCCCGATCTCGTCCGCCGCCAGCCGGCGGACCGGCCTTTGCGGGTCTGGGTGCCCGGCTGCAGCAGCGGCGAGGAAACCTATTCGCTCGCCATGCTCTTTTTGGAGGAGATCGCGGCGGCGCAGCGCGACATCAAGCTGCAGGTGTTTGCCTCCGATGTCGACGAGGATGCCGTCGCCCTCGCGCGCGAGGGCCGCTACCCGGAAGCGATTGCGGCCGATCTGTCGCCCGCGCGGCTGGCCCGCTTTTTTATCAAGGAGGAGCACAATTATCGCGTCGTGCCGGAGCTGCGCGGCGTCGTGGTCTTCACCGTACAGGACGTGTTGTCCGATCCGCCCTTCGCCCGCCTCGACCTGATCTCCTGCCGCAACCTCCTGATATATTTGCAGGCCGACGCGCAGGCGAAGGTTCTTCTGCTGTTCCATTTCGCGCTGCGTGAAGGCGGCGTCCTGATGCTCGGCGGCTCCGAAACCGTGGGCAGCCTCGGCGACCGGTTCGCGCCGATCTCCAAGACGCTGCGGATTTATCGGCAGATCGGCCGCAGCCGGCCGGGGGAAGTCGATTTTCCGATCGCCGCGGGGTCGGCTCCACGCACCCTTTGGCCGGGGCGGACGCGCCCGGCCCAGGGCATCAGCGCCCGCAACCTCACCGAGCGGCTGTTGCTCGACGCCTACGCGCCCGCTTCGGTGCTGATCAACGGCAAGCACGAGTGCCTCTATTACGCAGGATCGACCGACCGTTATCTGCGCGTAGCGGCGGGCGAGCCCAGCCGCGATCTGCTCTCCATGGCGCGCGATGGTCTGCGCGACAAGCTCAGGACGGCGATCCTGCAGGCCAGCCGGGAGCGCGTTCGGGCGGTCGTTACCGGCGCGCGGGCGCGCGATATCGAGGGCGCCGGCGCGGTGCGCATCGAGGTTCTGCCGGTGCAACGAGAGGGCGAGGAATTGCTGCTCGTCAGCTTTCTCGACGAGCCCGAGCCACAGCCGCAGCCTGACCGACCGGTCTCACCGGCCGACGACCCCACGCGCATCGCCGAACTCGAGCGCGATCTCGACACGACGCGAAAGGAGCTGCAGACCGCAATCCACGGCCTCGAACTCGCCAACGAGGACCAGAAGGCGATCAACCAGGAGGCGATGTCGGCGAACGAGGAGTTCCAGACCACCAACGAGGAGCTGATGACCTCGCGGGAGGAGCTTCAGTCGCTCAACGAAGAGCTCACCGCGCTCAACAGCCAGCTGCAGGAGACGCTGGAGCGCCAGCGCAGCACCTCCAACGACCTGCAAAACATCCTGGAAAGCTCCGGCGTCGCGACCGTTTTCCTCGACGGCGAACTCAACATCCGCTTCTTCACGCCGGCGGCCAAGGCGCTGTTCCGGGTCATCGCCACCGATATCGGCCGACCGCTCGCCGACCTCACCCCGCTCGCCGCCGACCGCGACCTGCTCGCCGATGCCCGCACCGTGCTGACCAGCTTCGCGCCGCGCGGGCGCGAGATCGAAGGCGAGACCGGCGCCTGGTACGTCCGCCGCATCGTGCCCTACCGCACCCAGGACAACCGGGTCGACGGGGTGGTCATCACCTTCACCGACATTTCCGAGATCAAGGCGGCGGAACACGAGCTCCAGGCGGCGCGCGCCTATTCCGACAGCATCATCGATACGGTCCGCCAACCGCTGGTCGTGCTCGACGAAGACCTGCACGTCATCTCCGGAAATCGCGCCTTCTATCAAACCTTTGCGCTTGATCCGGGAGCTGCCGTCGGGCAGCCGCTCGCGGCGCTGACGCGCCAGACTGACGCCGCCGGGTTGCGCAATTTCATCGAGCGGCTAGCCGACCCGGCCGCGGCCGAGGATTACGAGACCGAGATCGAGGTTCCGATCCTTGGCGTGCGGCGAATGCTGATGAATGCAAGAAGGATCAAGGGGCCGTACGGACTGCCAAAGACGCTTCTGGCGATCGACGACATCACCGAACGCACGCATGCCACGGAAGGTCTGGAGGCGGCCAAGCGGCAGGCCGAGCTGGCCAATCTCGGCAAATCGCGCTTTCTTGCCGCCGCCAGCCACGATCTGCGCCAGCCGTTGCAGACGATCAGCCTGCTGCACGAAATACTGGCAAAGCAGGTCAAGGACGAGGCCACCTTGCGGCTGGTCGGCCGCCTCGACGAGACGGTCAGCGCGATGTCCGGCATGCTGGATACGCTGCTCGACATCAACCAGCTCGAAGCCGGGATCGTGCGCCGCGAGATGGTCGATTTTCCGATCAATGCGGTGCTACAGACGCTGCGCACCCAGTTCGCCTTTCACGCCCGGGCGCATCGCCTCGGCTGGCGCGTGGTGCTCAGCGGCCGCAACGTGCGCAGCGACCCGCGCCTGCTCGAGCAGATGCTCCGCAACCTGCTGTCGAACGCCATCAAATACACCAATAGCGGCCGGATTCTGCTCGGTTGCCGGCGGCGCGGCGACAAGCTGCGCATCGAGGTCTGGGATACCGGGATCGGCATTCCGGAGGACGAGCTGCGGGCAATCTTCGAGGAGTTTCATCAGCTCGACAATCCGGCCCGCGAGAGCAGCAAGGGGATCGGCCTCGGTCTCGCGATCGTGCAGCGTCTGGCCGATCTGTTGGGCCATACCATCGATGTCCGATCCCGCCCGGGCAAGGGCTCGGTCTTTGCCGTCGAGGTGCCGCTCGGAGAGGACGGAGCGCTCTGGCAGCCTCGGGAGGACCGGCGCGCGGCCGAGCAAAGCGTCCATCGCCACGGCGCCATCCTGATTGTCGAGGACGACCCGTCGGTGCGCGAGATGCTGACGCTCCTGCTCGAAAGTGAGGGGCACCGCGTGGCAACCGCCGAGGACGGAAGGAGCGCGCTCGATATGACGGCGCGCGGCGCGATCCGACCGGATCTCGTCGTCGCCGACTACAACCTGCCGAATGGTCTGAACGGCCTCCAGGTCATCGCCAGCCTGCGGCAAATACTGGGTCGCGAGATCCCGGCCGTGATGCTCACCGGCGACATCTCGACCGGCGCCCTGCGCGAGATCGCCGAGGGCGGCCAACCGCACCTCAACAAGCCGGTCCGGGCGAGGGAACTGATCGACGCAATCCAGAGCGGGCTCGTCGAGCGGCCGGCCGCGGCGCCGTCGGGCGGCGGGCTGCGAGCGCCCACCATCTTCGTGGTCGATGACAACGACGAGATGCGCGAGGCGATGCGCATCCTGCTCGAGGACGAGGGCCGGTCCGTCGCGGTGTTCGCCAGCTCGGAAGCGTTTCTCGAAGCCTATCGGCCGGGCGACGACGGGTGCCTCTTGGTCGATGCCAGGATGCCCGGCATGGGCGGGCTCGCATTGCTCCAGCGGCTCCAAGCCGACGGGGTCAGGCTGCCGTCGATCATGATCACCGGCCAGGGCGATGTGCCGATGGCGGTCGAGGCGATGAAGGCGGGCGCCGCGGATTTCATCGAGAAGCCGGTGCGCCGCGACGAGCTGCTGGCCAGCATCGAACGCGCCATGGAACAGACGCGCGATCTGGTCCAGCTGTCGAAGGCGCGGGAGATCGCGGTGACGCGCCTCGCCGGTCTGACCGCCCGCCAGCGCCAGATCATGGAACTGGTGCTCGCCGGCCATCCCAGCAAGAACATTGCCGCCGATCTCGGCATCAGCCAGCGCACGGTCGAGAACCACCGCGCCGCGATGATGCGCAAGACCGGCTCGCACTCGATCCCGGCCCTGCTGCGGCTGGTCCTCGCCGCCGCCCCCTGAGCCCCGGCAATCGGGTGCGCGTCGCTCCCGGCTAGAGCAGATTTCGGTCAAATTGATCGCCGCCCCCTTCGTCATCCCCGGGCTTGACCCGGGGATCCACGTCTTGATCCACGTGGATGGCCGGGACAAGCCCGGCCATGACGGAAAAGGGGACGATTCAACAGGAGCGGAACTGGCTCTAAGCAAACTTTCCTTGATTGGAGCACAAATCGTCAGCCTTCCTCGTCCACTCCCTCTGCGCCCCCGTGGGCCATGGCGGGGGGCGGCGAGGGGAAATGTGGATCGCGCCAAGCAATTCGGCTTAGCGCTGCCGCTTGGCGCAGAAGAATGTCGAGCGGCCGGCCTGCGTGATGCGGCGCACGCCCTCGGCGCAGGTGCAGCCGGGGCACGGCGTGCCCTCACGGCCATAAACCGCCCAGCGATGCTGGAAATACCCCAATTCGCCGTTCGCCTGGACATAATCGCGCAGCGAGGAGCCGCCCGCCGCGATCGCCTCGTCGAGCACCTCGCGGACCGCCGCGGCCAGTCGCGCGGCACGCGCCCCGCCGACCGTCGCGGCGAGCCGGCGCGGCGACAGCCGGGCGCGGAACAGCGCCTCGCAGACATAGATGTTGCCGAGGCCGGCGACGATGCGCTGGTCGAGCAGCGCCGATTTTATCGGCGTCATCCTGCCGGCGAGAACCCGCTCCAGATAGCCGCCGTCAAAGCCCGGCTCCAGCGGTTCGGGACCGAGCCCGGCAAGCAGCGGATGCACCGCGACCGCGCTGCGCGGCAGGTAGTCCATCAGCCCGAAGCGGCGCGGATCGTTGAAGCGCACGACCGTGCCGTCGTCGAGGGTCAGCACGACATGGTCGTGCGGCAGGGTGGGCGTATCGGCGGTGCCCGTCGTGATCCGCCCCGACATGCCGAGATGCAGCAGCAAGAGCCCCTCCTCGTCGAGTTCGACGAGCAGGTATTTGCCGCGCCGCCGCAGCGCGCCGATGCGCGCGCCGGCGAGGCGCTCGGCGAGCAGCGGCGGAAACGGCCGCCGCAGGTCCGGCCGGCGCAATTCGGCATGGACGATGCGCCGTCCGCTCATGCGCAGCGCCAGGCCGCGGCGGACGGTTTCGACTTCGGGCAGTTCCGGCATTTTGAGTTCTGGCGATTTCTGGCGTCTGACCCGCGGCAGGGGCTATTGTTCCTGCCCGATGAGCGAGCCAGACACAAGCGATAACGCCGCCCCGCCCGAGACCACACCCGAAACCGATTTCGGCTACCGGCGGGTGCCGCAGGACGCCAAGGCGCCGCTGGTGCGCGCCGTCTTCGACAGCGTCGCCGGGCGCTACGACCTGATGAACGATCTGATGAGCGCCGGGATTCACCGCTGGTGGAAATCCGAGCTGGTGCGCTGGCTCAACCCGCGTCCCGGCGGCCGCCTGCTCGATGTCGCCGGCGGTACCGGCGATGTTGCTCGTCGCGCCTTGCCGTGCCTGATGCCGCCTGCCGGTGTGGCTGGCGGTGTGGCTGGCGGTGTGGCTGCCGGTGTGGCTGCCGGCACGGCCGTCGTCTGCGACGCCAACCCTCAGATGCTGGAGATCGGCCGCGCCCGCGCCATCGACGACGGCATCCTCGACGGCCTCGAATTTCTGTGCGGCGATGCCGAGGCCCTGCCGTTCGCCGACCGCTCGTTCGACCTCTATACGATCGCCTTCGGCCTGCGCAACGTGACCCGGATCGAGCGGGCCTTGGCCGAGGCGCGCCGCGTCTTGCGGCCGGGCGGCCGCTTCATGTGCCTCGAATTCACCCCGGCGGTCGGGCCGCTGCTGCAACCCCTCTATGACCTCTACAGTTTTCGGGTGCTACCGCTGTTGGGCCAGGTCGTCACCGGCAATCGCGCTGCCTACCTCTATCTCGTCGAGAGCATCCGCCGCTTTCCGGCGCAGGGCGCGCTCGTCGAGCTGATCGCCGCCGCGGGGCTCGACCGCGCCCGATACCGCAACCTGACCGGCGGCATCGCGGCGCTGCATTCAGCTTGGCGGCTCTGATCGACATCCGGTGGTGTTCGGGCTCTTTCGCAGCAGCCGCAACCTCGCGCGCCTCTTCGGCATCGGGCTGACGCTGGCGCGCCACGATGCGCTGTTTCCGGCGACGGCGCTGGGCGACCGGGTGGTCGGTGCGGCGCCGCTGCTGCGGTTGACCCGCCTGCTGCGCCGGCGCGGCAGCGCCCGCGCTCGGCCGGGCGAACGGCTGGCCGCCGCGCTCAGCGAGATGGGCCCGAGCTTTATCAAGCTGGGGCAGATCCTGGCGACCCGCGCCGACCTCCTGGGCGAGGAGATCGCCGAGGATCTGGCGCGGTTGCAGGACCGGCTGCCGCCGTTTCCGGGGAATGAGGCGCGCGCCCTGATCGAAGCTGAATTCGGCCGGCCGCTCGCTAGCCTGTTCGCGGCGTTCGACGAAGAAGCCGTGGCGGCCGCCTCGATCGCACAGGTGCATTTCGCCGTGACGACCGAGGGCGCGGAGGTCGCGGTCAAGGTGCTGCGCCCCGGCATCGCGCGCGCCTTCGCCCGTGACCTCGACCTGTTCCGCTGGCTGGCGCAGCTGATCGAGCGGACCCGGCCGGCATTGCGCCGCTGGAAGCCGGTCGCGGTGGTCGAGACGCTGGCGCAAACGGTCGAACTCGAGATGGATTTGCGCTTCGAGGCGGCCGCCGCGTCGGAGCTGGCCGAGAATTTCGCGGGCGATCCCTCGTTTCGCGTGGCGCCGGTCGATTGGCAGCGCACCGGGCGGGTCGTGCTGACCACCGGGCGCATCAGCGGCATCCGGGTCGACGACCGCGAGGCGCTGCTCGCCGCCGGCCATTCGCTTCCCGATCTGTTGCGCAACGCCGCCGGCACGTTTTTCAAGCAGGTCTTCCGCGACGGCTTTTTTCATGCCGACCAGCATCCGGGCAATCTGTTCGTCGCTGCCGACGGGGCGCTGGCGGCGGTCGATTTCGGGATCATGGGGCGGCTCGACCGCCAGACCCGCTACTACCTGGCCGACATGCTGGTCGGCTTTCTGTCGGGCGATTACCGGCGCGTCGCCGAGGTGCATTTTGCTGCCGGCTATGTGCCGCGGCGCCGCTCGATCGACGCCTTCACCCAGGCCTGCCGATCGATCGGCGAGCCGATCCTCGGCCGGCCGCTGCACGAGATCTCGATCGCCCGCCTGCTGGCGCAGCTTTTCCGGGTGACCGAGCAGTTCGAGATGGAGACGCAGCCGCAGCTTCTGCTGCTGCAAAAGACCATGGTGCTGGTCGAGGGTATCGGACGGCGGCTCGACCCGAGCGTCAACATCTGGACCCTGGCGCAGCCGCTGGTCGAAGCGTGGGTGCGCGAGAACCGCGGCCCCGAGGCGCGCCTCAGACAGCGCATCGACGCCGCGCTCGCCGCCGTCGACGAAGTGCCGCGCCTGTTGCAGAGCCTCGACAAGCTGGTCGGCGACTGGGCGCGCGAGGGGGTCGTCCTGCACGCCGAGAGCCTCGCCATCCAGGCCGCGCACCGCGCCCGCCTGCTGCCGTACCTGGCCGTGCCGCTATGCCTGGGCGCGGCGGCGCTCGTCACGATCGCGCTGACGCTGCTGTTCGGGCGGTAGCGCAGAGGCCGAGC
The DNA here is from genome assembly GCA_035534535.1 of Allostellaceae bacterium. Classification (GTDB taxonomy): domain Bacteria; phylum Pseudomonadota; class Alphaproteobacteria; order ATCC43930; family CGMCC-115725; genus DATARH01. Next base: position 9,189 of record DATLRS010000160.1, read on the forward strand.
GAATCGCTCACCCTCTCAATTCGTCATCCCCGGGCTTGTCCCGCGGATCCACGTCTTGATCCACGTGGATGGCCGGGACAAGCCCGGCCATGACGACAAAAGGGATGCGATGCAACGTGAGCGAAACTTCTTCTCTAATTCACGCCCGGTAGTACGCGAAGACGACCGGCGAGACGAAGGCCCAGGTCTCGATGAAAGTGGACTTGGCCGGCTTGCGGCCGAGTTCCTCCATCGCGCCCAACAGGCAGAACCAGTTCAACACCTCGTGCTGGCCCGATTCCTCGATCTGGTCGGTCGTATAGCGGTGCCAGGCGGCGTAATCGCCGGTTTCGAGCGCGTCATAAAGGCGGCGGTCGGCGGCGACGTCGGGCCACAATTGCCAGTTCTTCTCGGTCAGGAAGGAGTGCGACCAGGAGGACGAGGCGACGAACGCGACCCGCCACGGGCTCGCCGCCATCACCCGCGCCGCCGCGGCGCCGACCTGCATGCAACGGTGCGGGTTGGGACCCGGCGGGTCGAGGTTCTTAACCTCGTCCTTCATGTCGAGCGGCAGCCGCAACCCGCGCGCCGCGTTGACCCGCCTTCCGTAGCAATTGACGCTGAACTGCACCACCGGATAGTCGAAGCCGCGCCGCTCGTCGTCGAGCAGCAGCACCGTATTCAGAAAGGCGTGCCCCATCGTGTGGTGCAGCGGCTTATAGGCATAGCCGACATCGATGCCGGCCTCGATCAGCCCGGCGGCGAGGTATTTGCCGGCCTCGCGGTGGCCCTTGACCCGGAAGGATTTGTCGACCGGCTCGTGCCACGGGTTCCACGGCGAGCGGCGATGCGCCCAAGGTTGCAGATCCTGGTCGTCATAGGCCAGGACGGCGAACGGCGGGACGATGTCTTCCTTGAAATTTTCGTACTGGTCGTCGCCCCACATGACGATCAGGTCGGGCTTGAAGGCATCGAGTTCGCGGCGCGCCTCGGCGAAATGGGCGCGATAGATCTCGCGGCCGCGCGCCGCGGCGCCGGCGCCCCAATCATTGCCGAGTTCGGCGCGCAGCGGCGCCGGCCAGTTGGCCGGGTCCTTCATCGCGGCCGGCATCGCCGGGTCGTCGAGCGAGGCCTTCATCATCGACGTCCAATCCTCGTTCGGCCGCAGCATCACCGGCCGATGCGTGCACCCCACCCCCAGGATCTCAGCCATTCGCCTTCCTCCCGTTCGCCGTTCGCTGTCAGGGCAGGCGCGGCGACGCACCCTCGCCGGGATTGCGTCGCCGTGCCGCGCCGCGCAATGAGGTTATTCGGCAGCGCTGCGCTGCGCGCTCGGCATCAGCCTGTCGGGGACCGGCGCGTGGCGCAGCATGTCGGTCTTCAGCGGCACCGGATTGCCCAGCCACATCGCATTCGCCGTGTGGTCATTGTAGGAGCTGTCGGTCAGCGGATGCACCAGCACGTCGAGCCCGTCGCGGTTCAGCATCAGCCACGGCACGATGTTCTGGAACTCCGATATCTCGAAGATCACGTTGAACTGCGAGACCGGGTGCGGCCCCTGCGGCGCGTCGCTGAACCCGCCGGGTTCGACGGTGAACTTCGCGATGATCGCGTCGCGCAGCTTGGCGGCGGCCGGCTTGGTGGCGGCATTGAAATAGACATGGGCGTGATAGCCCTTGATTTCGCTCATGGCGCGTCCTCCTGCTCGTGTGGTCGGATTATGCGTCGAGTTGCGCGGCGATCTTCTTCGAAATCTCGGCGCGCCACTCTTCCATCGGCTTGAAGCCGGGCTGCTCGCGGCAATAGGCTTCGGTAGTGCGGTAGACCTCGTCTTCGCTGGCGTCGAGATCGATCTTGAAGCCGCAGGGCTGCGGCACATACCACGGCGTGTCGCAGAACATCTCGATCTGGTTGCCCTCGGGGTCGCGGAAATAAACCGACCAGGCGTTGCCGTGACTGGTCGGGCGGATGCCGTCGCAGCCGGCCGCGACGATCTTCTTGTAGGCCTTCTGGACATTGGCGAGGGTGCTGACGTTGAACGAGACCTGCTGCACCATCGGGGTTTCGATCTCGGTCTCGCGGCCGCGCACCAGCACGACCTGATGGTGGTCGCTAGGGTTGCGCGACAGGAACGTGATGCGGCCGTCGGGCGCCCCGTCGCTGACGACGAAGCCCAAGACCTTGGTATAGAAATCGATCATCTTCGGCACATCGGTGACATAGAGCCCGACATGGCTGAGGCGTGGCGCGGCGTCTTGCGACATGATTGTTCACTCCGTGGCTGGATCCTCGGCGGCACTATAGCGGCGTGCCGGCCCATCTATCAAATCGATTGATAATATGATAGGCATTCGCGCGATGGATATTCGGGCGGTCGATCTCAACCTGTTGAAGGCGTTCGACGCGCTGATGCACGAGCGCGCCGTGACCCGCGCCGCCGGCCGGATCGGCCTGTCGCAGCCGGCGATGAGCCACGCGCTGGCGCGCCTCAGAAGCCTCTTCGCCGACGCTCTGTTCGTGCGCACCGCAAACCACATGGAGCCGACCGCGCGGGCCCGCGAGATCGCGCCCCTGATCACCGCGGCGGTCGAGCAGATCGAGGCGGCCCTCAACCTCGGCATCGGGTTTGAGCCGGCGCGCAGCACCGCGATCTTCACCGCCGGGATGGCCGAATATGCCGAGATCGCGCTGGTCGGTCAGCTCGCCCGCGCCTTTGCCCGCGAAGCGCCCGGTGCGACCTTGCGGCTGCTGCCGGGCAGCGGCACCGACATCGCCGAAGGGCTCGACCGCGGCACGATCGATGTCGCGGTGGCGCATCTCGGCAATTTGCCGGCGCATATCGAATCGAGTGTACTGCTGCGCGACCCGTTTGTCGTCGTCATGCGCAAGGATCACCCGGCGGCGGCGCAGCCCTTATCGCTCGAAGCCTATGCCGCGCAGACCCATGTGCTGGTGTCGCCGCGCGGTGCGACAAGTGGAGCGCTCGACCGCATCCTCGTCGATTTCGGGCTGAAGCGGCGCCTCGCGCTGTTGGTTGCGACCTATCTGGCGGTGCCGGCGGCGCTGGCGGCTTCCGACCTCGTCGCCACCGTGCCGAGCCGCACCGCCCGGCAGATCGCGCTGACCGCCGAGATCGCGATCCTGCCGTTGCCGATCGATTTTGCGATGACCGTCTCGATGGCCTGGCACCGTCGCGCCGCCAGCGAAGCCGCGCAATCCTGGTTCCGCGGCCTGCTGACCGACGCGGCGACGGGCGATCGCTGACGCGCCGCGGCGCTGGTTTCTTGGCGCGCTGGTTTTTGGGTGCGCTACGAGCCGAGCCGGGCCGCACGCATATGCGTGCGCAGGGCTATGCCCACCGCAACCGCCATCATCACCCCCGCCGCGGCACAGATCGGCACGTTCTGTGCCGGCCAGGCGAAGAGCAGGATCACGACCGACGTCAATGCCAGAAGACCGGCGGCGTGTTCTGCTGGCCAAAAATAAAATTGCATTTTGTCCTCCCTCGCACCCGTCGCGATTACTATTTAGGAACGAATGTCAATATACTTGTGGTATTATTTATGAAATGGTGTCGAATGGGCGGAATAACAAGCCCGATATTTTTTAGCAGAAGGTCGGGGCGGCCGCGGTCGGCGCGGCTCCGCTCGCCCTTCGCGCTGTGAACGCGGCGCGCACGCGCCGCCTCCGCGGCGTCGCTGACGGCGCTGGTCGGCCTATCGAAAATGTCGCGATCCAACCCGCCCGGGATCGCCGGCGGGCGGCCGCGCCGGCCTATGAAAAGCCGCCTACGGCGCGGCCGGCGGCATCTCGATGTTGAGCAGGCGCGCGGCGTTGCGGCCGAGGATGGCGCGGCGCTCGGCATCGTCAAGGCCGGGGGCGCCCTCGACAAAGCCGATCGGGTCGATTTCGCCCATGTCGGCCGGATAGTCGGTGCCCATCAGCACGTGGTCGGCGCCGTATTGTTCGACGAGGTACTGCAATTGCGGGTGGGTGTAGACGATCGTGTCGAAATAGAGCCGCTTCAGATACGTCGTCGGCATGTGGCGCAGGCACTCGCAGGTGTCGGGGCGGGCCGAGGCGGCGTGGTCGATCCGGCCCGAATAGGCCGGCAGGTAGCCGCCGCCATGCGACAGTACCAATTTCAGGTTCGGGTGATCGTGCAGCACGCCGCCGAAGATCAGGTGATGCACCGCGACCGTCGTGTCGAGCGGGTTGCCGATGATGTTGGTGAAATAATGGTCGCGGAAGCGGCCGGCCTCGGGAAAGCCGGTCGGATGCATGAAGAGGACGAGGCCGAGTTCCTCGGCGCGCGCGAAAATCGGGCGGAAGCGCGGCTCCGACAGATCGGCGCCGGCGACGTTGGTGGCGATCTCGACGCCGCGCAGGCCCAGCGATTTGTGCAGCCGGTTGATTTCGGCGACGGCCAGTTCGGGCGCCTGGAACGGCACGGTGCCGAGCCCGACAAAGCGGTCGGGATGGTTGCCGCAGATCTCGGCGATGTTGTCGTTGATGACCCGCGCCGTGGCCAGCCCCAGATCGGGCTCGGCCGTGTAATAGGTCTGCGCCGGCGAGGGGGTAATCGCCTGGATGTCGATGCCCATGCGGTCCATGTCGGCGAGCCGCTTTTCGATCGAGGAAAACTGGGTGCGGGTGCGCTCGGCCTGCTCGCGGTTGATGCGCTTGGTGTGCTCGTTGGCGAATTGCATGCGCGGCTGCCAGTCGCTCGACATGCCGGCCGCCCGCACCATCTCCTCGGCCTTCTGCGTCAACAGATGACAGTGGATGTCGATCGTGAACCACTTGCCGCGGGCGTGCATCGGCCCCGGAAAGCGGCCCGGGATCTGCGCTCCCTCCGGCTGGCATGTGAACAGCATCGACAATCTCCTCCTCGATTTTTTGCAGTCTATGCGAGCGCGGCCGCGATCATGGCAAGCGATTGCCGCGGGCCGACCGGCGCACGCTCTCGATCAGCACCGCCAGGCTGCCGACCAGAAGGACGGCGCCGCCGAGGAGCGGGTCGAGCCCGCTCAGCTCGCGCAACGCCGCCGCCACGCCGACAACCGCAAGAATGGCGAGGCTGAGCCGCGCATCGCCGACAAACATGCCGGCCAGTTCGCCGGCGATTTCTGCGATGAGGCTCATCGCGCGGCTTCCGCAAGAGGCCGGCGGGCAATCGCCGTGCCGAGCATCCCGGCGCCCAGGAACAACAGGGCGAAGACGAACAAGGCCAGGTCCTGACCGGGCCAGGGCACGCCAATTCCCTCGCCGGTCCAATAGACCCCGAACGCCGACAGCATGACGCCGACCCCGAATTTGAGGGTGTTCTCCGGCACCCGCGACAGCGGCCGATGCACGACCGCACCGACCGCCAGCACCACGCCGCAGGCCGCCAGGGCGCCGATCCCGGCCGGCACCAGCAGCCCGCGCCCGGCGCCGACCGCGATGACGATGAACACGACCTCGATCCCCTCCAGAATGACCGCCTTGAACGCCGTCATGCCGGCGATCCAGTCGAGCCGGTTGCCGTGGCGCCGCGCCGCCGCGTCGAGTTCGGCCGCTTCGGCGGCGAAAATCGCGTCCTCGTCATGCAACGGAATCGCCCCGGCGGCACGCAGCGTGGCCTTGCGCAGCCAGCCCAGGCCGAACAGCAGCAGCAAAACGCCGATCGCCAGCTGCAATCCGTGGATCGGCACGCGGTTCAGCAGCGGTCCCAGCGCAACGACACCGCCGGTCAGCGCCGCGAGCCCCGCCGCCGTACCCCATGTCGCCGGCCGCCAGCCGCGCAGCGTCGCGACGGCGAGAACGATCGTGAACGCTTCGACCACCTCGACGAGCGAGGCCGCGAAGGCGGCGCCGATCGCCGGCGCCGCGGTTGACCATGTCACGATCATGGCTTTGCGTCCCTCTCGCCGCTGCCTATTCGAGCAGCCGCCCGAGGCCGGGGAAGCGGTCGGCGCTGCCGAGCCGCTGGCGCACCGCCCACAGCGCGGCCTGGTTGGTGGTGACGACGGGCTTCTTGAATTCGCGCTCCCATTGGGGGAGCGAGGCCATCGTCGGGAAATTGCCGCCGGGCACGATGAACGCCTCGATCGCGGGATTGTCGATGCGCGCAAAGGCGTCGCGCGCGTTCTCCGGGCCGAGCTGGCCGATTGCGTAGGAATCGGTCGCGGCAAAGCCTTCCAGGGCGACGATCTCGAGCCCGTATCTGCCCTCGAAATAACGCTTGGCGCTGGCGTTGACCGGCTCCGAATAGGGCGAAACCAGCGCCACCCGCCGGGCGCCGAGCGCCCCCATCGCCTCGCCGATCGCCATCGCCGAGGTGAAGGAGGGGACGCCGGCCGCCGCCATGCGCCGCATCGAGGCCGCGTCGAAATCGTCGGCGAAGAGGCTGGCCGAGGTCTGCAGCAGAAAGACGACCTCGACCCTGGCGGTGCCGAGCAGGCGCGCCTGATATTCGACATCCTCGTCGCGCGGCGGCGAAAACGGCGAGTGCGTCGCGCTGCTCGTCATCAGCCGGCCGTAATGCGCCTGCCACCCGGGCGGCAGCAGCCGGCTGTATTCGATCTCGCCGGTGGTGTTGGTGGATGGGATCAGGACGCCGAAATGGTGGGTCATACCAGGGGACATAACGGTCACTCTCGCAGGGCGGCGGGCGGCCTGCAGCCTAGCAGGGAATGGCGCGCGCCGCAGCGACCCGCTAGCATGCGGCAGCGTTTTCCGCCGGGAGGATCCTCATGCCCTCGTTGCCGCTCACCGGGTTTACGGTCATCGATCTGACGGCCCATCGCGCCGGGCCGACCGCCGTTCGCCAGCTCGCCGATTGGGGCGCCGACGTCATCAAGGTCGAGATGCCGGGCGAGCATACCGACGCCACCGGCAGCCGCCGCGACGGCCCCGATTTCCAGAACCTGCACCGCAACAAGCGTTCCCTCAGCCTCGATCTGAAGACGCCCGAGGGCAAGAAGATCTTTTTCCAGCTGGCCGCGAAGGCCGATGTGATCGTCGAGAATTTCCGCTCGACCGTGAAGCACCGGCTCGGCGTCGATTACGAATCGGTGAGGAAGATCAACCCGCGAATCGTTTATGGCAGCATCTCGGGGTTCGGCCAGGACGGGCCCTATGAGGGCCGCCCCGGGGTCGACCAGATCGCCCAGGGCATGGGCGGGCTGATGTCGGTGACGGGGCTGCCGGGGCAGGGGCCGGTGCGGGTCGGCATCGCGATCAACGACACCAGCGCCGGCATCCTCCTGGCCAACGGCATCGTGCTGGCGCTGCTGGAGCGCGAGCGCTCGGGCGAGGGGCAATGGGTGCACACCTCGCTGATCGAGGCGCAGCTCTTCATGCTCGATTTCCAGGCGGCGCGCTGGCTGATGAAGCATGAGGTGCCCGGCCAGGAGGGCAATTTTCATCCCACTTCGCCCGGCACCGGGATGTTCCAGACAAGCGACGGCTACATCAATATCGCCGCCTCGGGCGACAATCTGTGGAAGCGGTTTTGCGAAGTGGCCGGCGACCGGGAGCTGGCGAGCAACCCCGATTTCGCCACCGTGCCGCTGCGCGCCAAAAACCGCGCGGCGCTGATCGCCCATCTCAACGATTTGGTGCGCTCGCGCCCGTCGTCCTATTGGGTCGAGGCCTTGAACAAGGCCGGCGTGCCGTGCGGTCCGATCAACACGATCGACAAGGCCTGGGAAGACCCGCAAGTGAAGCATCTCGGCATGGCCCGCAAGGTCGAGCACCCTAAAATCGGCACCTACGAGGTGGTCGGCCAGCCGATCCACATGAGCCGCTACCCGCAGCCCGACACGCTCCAGCCGACCCCCGACCAGGGCCAGCACACCGACGAGGTGTTGGGTTCCCTCGGCTACGACGCGGCGGCGATTGCCGGGCTGCGCGCGAAGGGCGTGGTCTAAGCAGGATGCGTTTGGTTGGGCCATTGTTGACCGGTCCACCCCTCACCCTGCCCTCTCCCCGCAAGCGGGGCGAGGGTTCAGGAGGTGGGCCGCGCTGCTCCCTCGCCCCGCCTGCGGGGAGAGGGTTCAGCAGGTGGGCCGCGCTGCTCCCTCGCCCCGCCTGCGGGGAGAGGGTTGGGGTGAGGGGCTGATTGCCACCGGCCGAGCAATCGGGTGACGATCGCCGAATTGCTGCTTAGATCACCACCAGCGCGGCGTGCCGCGCGGCACGATCTCGGTCCCGACCGGGAAGAGGCTCGCGCCGGCGAGCTTGAGATGCGCCCAGGCGAACGGCAGGCCGATGATCGTGATCGCCAGGGCTACCGCCATCACCAGGTGTGCGAGCGCCAGCCACCAGCCGGCGAGCACGAACCAGACGATGTTGCCGAGGGTGCTCAGCGCTCCGGCGTCGGGGTGCGAGCGCATCTCGTAGCCGAACGGCAAGAGCGTATAGAGCGCGATGCGCAGCGCGGCAAAGCACCAGGGCAGGCCGATGATCGTGATCGCCATCACCCCGGCCGCGATCACCCAGGCGAACGCGGCCGGCAGACCGCCGCACACCAGCCAGAGGATATTGAGCAGCAGCGTCAGCGGAGACATCGGTTTCGGGTTGTTGCGAACGGGCCCGTTCTGTCGTGAAGATAACGCATGAAACCGCCTTACAGTCGCACCCTGTTCGAACTTGTCTGCGAAGAGGCCGCGCGCTTTCCCGACCGTGTCGCGGTGATCTGCGGCGAGCGGCAGGCGACGTACCGCGCGCTCGCCGACGGCGCCGGCCGGATCGCGGCGGCGCTCAAGGCGTATGGCATCGGCCGCGGCGAGCGGGTCGGCATCCTGATCAACAACCGCCTCGAATGGCTGGAAGCCTGTTGCGGCGCGACCGCGCTCGGCGCCGTCGCGGTGCCGTTCAGCACCTGGTCGACGCCCGAGGAACTCGCCTATCTGCTGGCCGATTCCGCGGTGGTGGCGCTGATCGCGGTGGCGTCGTTCGGCGGCCAGGATTTCGCCGCTGCGCTGGCCGCCTTGGCGCCGAATGCGACGGGCCTGCGCCTTATCGTCATGCTCGGCGGCGAGATGCGAGCGGGCTGGATCGGCTATGACGCATTGCGCGCCGCGGCCGCGCCGCTCTTGCCGCTCGCGCCGGGGACGGGGGCGAGTGCGGCGGACGACGCGCTCATCCTCTACACGTCGGGGTCGAGCGCCCGGCCGAAAGCGGTGCGGCTCCAGCATTTCGCGATCATCGAGAACGGCTTCAACATCGGCGAGCGGATGGGCCTCGCGCCGGACGACCGGGTGCTGCTGGCGCCGCCGCTATTCTGGGCCTATGGCGCCTGCAACGCGCTACCCGCCACGCTGTCGCACGGCGCGACGCTGGTCTTGCAATCGCGGTTCGAGCCCGCCGGCTGGCTCGACCTCGCCGAGCGGCACCGCTGCACCGTCGTCTATACCTTGCCGAGCATCACCGGCGCGGTGTTGCGCCACCCGGAATTCCGCCCCGAGCGAGTCGCGAGCCTGCGCACCGGGTTGATGATCGGCAGCCCGCAGGAGGTGCGCATCGCCGCCGAGGACCTCGGGGCGGCGCAGATCTGCAACATCTATGGCGCGACCGAAACCTATGGCAATTGCTGCGTGACGCCCGCCCTCTGGCCGATCGACCGCCGCATGGCCGGGCAAGGCCCGCCATTGCCGGGGGTCAGGCTGCGCATCGTCGATCCGGCAACCGGCGCCCGGCTGCCTTCCGGCGACGCGGGCGCGCTCGAAGTCGCCGGCTACCTGACGCCCGGTTATTGCGGTGCGAGCGCCGCGCACAACCGCGCGGCCTTCACCCCCGACTTCTATTTTCGCACCGGCGATCTCGGATTCCTTGACGAGTCGGGATGCTTTCATTTCGTCGCGCGCGATGCCGACATCATCAAGCGCGCCGGGATCAACGTCTCGCCGGCGGAAATCGAGAGCCTCCTGTTGCAGCACCCGGGCGTGGCGCAGGCGGCGGTGGTCGGCGCTGCCGCCGGCGAACGTGGCGAGGCGATCGTCGCCTTCGTCGTGGCGCAACCCGGCATGGAACTTACCGACGAAGCCTTGCGCGCCCATTGCCGCGCCCTCGCCTCAAGCTACAAGGTGCCTGACCATATCGCGATCCGCGCCGCCCTCCCGGTCACCGAAACCGGCAAGCTCCATCGCCGCGCCCTGCGCGAGGAGGCCGCGACGCTGATGCCGCGAAATTGATGCAGCGGGTCGAGAGCAGGTCGCATCTGTGGCAATTCGCCCGTGGTCTTCACGCGGCGACGAGCCTGGTGAGGTCGCAAATGATGCCGGAACCTCGACCCCGCGTTGTCACTCGCCAGCCGCGAGAATGCGCTACGGCGTAAGCCACATCCGGTCCGACGGAGATCATTATCATGCCGAAGGTATTTGTCGTTAGCCTGCATCGCAGCGCGACGCAAAGTATGACTGCGCTTCTCCGTAACGTCGGGTTAAGCACTTGCCATTGGCCATCTACGGTCAACGGCGTCTCTTATGAATCGCAATGCGTCGGATCGGAGACAGCACCGAAACGGATTTTTGAGTTATTGCGCCCGGTGTTCGACGCCTTTGACGCGGTCAGCGACCTGCCGATCCCGGTGATCTACGAGGAGCTGGATGCAGCGTATCCCGACGCCAAATTTGTCGCCGTATATCGCAAGCCTGCCGACTGGCTTCGCTCGGTACGTCGCCATATGCTGTTCAGAGAGCTCGAGGTCTACGAGCGGGTGCTGTATTGGCATTACCTTGCCGATAAGCCAAAACGGCTCGACGACGTACCGGATGGCGTTTTGATTGAAATGCATCGCCGCCATCACGAGAACCTGACGGCGTATTTCAGCGGCCGCGACAATTTCCTGCTGGTAGACCTTGCCGACCCCGAGATCGGGCAGCGGCTGTCGTTGTTTCTGGAGATACCCCCTCAGCAATTTCCGTTGGTCGATTACAAGTTTGGCACCAAGGAAGCGACGCACCGCTTTCATGTGCTTGGCATTCCACATACGATCTCGACCGCAGAGTACAATCTCTGTTCCCTGACGCAGAAAGTCGTGCGGCTTTGCGCTATGCTTAAGCAACGGGGACATTACGTCATTCATTACGGTCATCAGGACTCCGCCGTTCAGTGCGATGAGCATGTTACGGTCACAGATCGATGCGATCTGTCGACCGCCTACGGAAACCATGATTGGCGACGGGACGGAGCGCCACGGTTTCGGCTGGACGATCACGCCTATCGGACCTTTCATGCCAACGCGATCGTGGCGATTGCACAGCGCAAGCAGAAGGATGATTTTTTATTGTGCACGGCTGGCAACAAGCACCAAGCGGTCGGGGCAGCGCACAACGATATGCTCGTCTGCGAATCCGGTATCGATTACCGAGACGGAACTTTTGCGCCATTCAAGATTTTTGAATCCTATGCGATTCTTCATGCTTATTCGGGTCTTCATGCCTATTCGGGTCTTCATGCCGATTTGGGCGCGACGGAGACCGCGGAGATGGCCGATGAGATGTGGTATAATACGGTTATCCCTAATTCTGTCGACCCGTCGGAATTTGAATTTTGTTCGGAAAAGGATGATTACTTTTTGTTCCTGGGACGCTTGACCGCGGACAAGGGCATTCAACTCGCCGTGCATGTCATCGAGGCGGTCGGCGGCCGGCTGATTGTCGCTGGACCCGGATCGCTTGAGGGGCTTGGCGGCCGGACCGATCGTCCAATTTCGGAGTATGTCGAGCCGGTCGGTGCGGTCGATGTCAAGACCCGCAAACGGCTGCTGGCTAAAGCAAAGGCGGTGATACTGCCCTCGCTGTTTGTCGAGCCGTTCTGCAATGTACAAGTCGAGGCGATGCTGTCCGGCACCCCGATCATCACGACCGATTGGGGCGCATTCGCGGAATACAATCTTCACGGCGTAACCGGCTACCGGTGCCGCACCTTCGAACAATTCGTCTGGGCCGCGAAAAACATCGGTGATATTCGACCGGCAAAATGTCGCGCCTGGGCCGCTGCAAATTTCTCGATGCAGCGCGTCGGCGACATGTACGAGGAGTATTTCTATGCGGCGAAGAACCGGTTTAATGGCACGGGCTGGTATCAGGACAACCCGACCCGTTGGGATCTCGATTGGCTCAACACGCGCTGGCCAGGCTAGGACCGACCGGGCTGTTGTCGCCGGGAAAGCAGCCATCAATCTCGTCGGCAGCGCTGTGGCATCCGTCGCGCCGGCCTTGGCGCGGGGGCCCGGATCAGCCACATAACGGTCGCGGATCATGCGGAGCAGATCGGGATGAGTGCGGTCGAGGCGGTGGCGGCGAGCGAAGCCGGGCGCGATTTCATCCGCGACATCGTCGCGGCCGATCTCGCCGCCGGGCGTTGCAACGAGGTGGTGACGCGATTCCCGCCCGAGCCCAACGGCTATCTCCATATCGGCCACGCCAAGGCGATCTGCCTCAATTTCGGCGTGGCGGCGGAGTTCGGCGGGCATTGCAATTTGCGCTTCGACGACACCAACCCGACCCGCGAAGAACAGGAATACATCGACGCGATCATGCGCGACGTGCGCTGGCTCGGCTTCGACTGGGGGGAGCACCTCTATCACGCCTCGGATTATTTCGCGCAGCTCTATGACTGGGCCGAGCAGCTGATCCGCGACGGCCTCGCTTATGTCGACGACCAGTCGCCGGCGGAGATGCGCGAGACCCGCGGCACCTTGACCGAGCCCGGCCGCAACAGCCCCTTCCGCGACCGCGCGCCCGCGGAAAACCTTGATTTATTCCGCCGCATGCGGGCCGGCGAGTTCGCCAACGGCGCCTGCGTGCTGCGCGCCCGGATCGACATGGGTTCGGGCAACATCAACCTGCGCGATCCGGCGCTCTACCGCATCCTGCACGCGGCGCATCCGCGCACCGGCACCGCCTGGTGCATCTACCCGACCTATGATTTCGCGCATGGCCAGTCGGATGCGATCGAGGGCATCACCCATTCGCTGTGTACCCTCGAATTCGAGGATCATCGGCCGCTCTACGACTGGCTGATCGAGCATCTGCCAATTGGCGAAAAATTTGGGCCGTCGCGGCCGCGGCAATACGAATCCGCCCGCCTCAATCTCGGCTATACCGTGATGTCGAAGCGGTTTTTGAAGACGCTGGTCGATGACGGCCATGTCGCGGGCTGGGACGACCCGCGCATGCCGACGCTGGCGGGGTTGCGCCGGCGCGGCGTGCCGCCCGAGGCGATCCGCGAATTCATCCGCCGCATCGGCGTCGCGCGCGCCAACAGCCTGGTCGATGTCGCGATCTTCGAAAGCGCCCTGCGCGACACGCTGAACCGCGCCGCGCCGCGCCGCATGGCGGTGCTGCGCCCGCTGAAGCTGGTGATCGAGAACTACCCGTCCGGCCTCACCGAACAGCTCGACGCGGTCAACAAGCCGGACGATGCCGCCGCCGGGACGCGGTCGATCCCGTTCGCCCGCGAACTCTTCATCGAGCGCGACGATTTTGTCGAGAACCCGCCGCGCAATTTCCACCGCCTGGCGCCGGGCCGCGAGGTGCGGCTGCGCTACGCCTATTTTGTGACTTGCCGCAAGGTGGTGAAGGACGCAGCGGGTGAGGTCGTCGAGCTGCGCTGCACCTACGATCCGCAAACCCGCGGCGGCAACGCGCCCGATGGCCGCAAGGTGCGCGGCACGATCCATTGGGTCACCGCCGCGCACGCTGTGCCGGCCGAGATCCGCCTCTACAACGCGCTCTTCACCCGCCCCGACCCGGGCGCCGACGGCGACATGATGGCCGATCTCAACCCCCTTTCGCTCGAGGTGCTGACCGGCGCCCTGGTCGAGCCCGGGCTTGCCGGCGACAACAGCGAGGCGGCGATCCAGTTCGAGCGCCAGGGCTATTTCTGCCGCGATCCGGATTCGGCGCCGGGCCGGCTCGTCTTCAACCGCACGATCGGGCTGCGCGACAGCTGGGCCAAAACCCAGGCGGGCGGCACATAGCCGGCGCGGCTTGTGTTTTGTCGGACGATGTCTGACCCTGTCTGTTGCCGCAACGCGGGGAGGCGGGCATGGCGGACACCAGGATTGCGGTCATCGGATGCGCCGGCCGGATGGGCCGCATGCTGGTCCGCGAAATCGTCACCACCGAAGGCTGCAGCCTGGCCGGCGGTCTCGCCCGGCCGGGCACCGCGTCATTGGGCCAGGATATCGGCGAGCTGGCGGGGTTGCGGCGCCTCGGTCTGGCGGTCGGCGACGACCCGGAGCAGGTGCTGCGCGACAGCGATGTCGGCATCGAGTTCACCACCCCGGCCGCCACCGCCGAGCACGCCGGCCTGGCAGCGCGGCTCGGCACGCCGCTGGTGATCGGCACGACCGGGCTGGAGGGCGCCGAGGAGCGCGCGGTGCGCGCCGCCGCCGGCCGTGTGCCGATTGTCTGGGCGGCCAATACCAGCCTCGGCGTCAATCTGCTGCTGGGGCTGGTGGACGAGGTGGCGCGCCGGCTGGGTCCCGAATGGGACATCGAGATCGTCGAGATGCACCATCGCGGCAAGGTCGACGCGCCGTCCGGTACGGCGCTGGCGCTCGGGCGGGCGGCCGCGGCGGCGCGCGGCGTCGGGTTCGACGAGGTGGCGCAGCGCGGCCGCGACGGCATCACCGGGCCGCGGCTTGCCGGCGCGATCGGCTTTGCCGCGTTGCGCGGCGGCGATGCGGTCGGCGATCATCATGTGATCTTCGCCGGTGCCGGCGAGCGTCTCGAATTGACCCATCGCGCGACCAACCGCGGCATCTATTCGACGGGCGCGGTGCGCGCCGCGCGCTGGCTGGTCGGCCGGCCGCCTGGCCTCTACGGCATGAAGGAAGTGCTCGGCCTCTAGAACGTGACGCGGACCCCGGCATAGCCGGACAGCGGCGGGTTCTCGTTCGACTGATCGCCGAAATAGTACTGATCGCTGGCGACGACGACATTGCCGCCGACCAGCCATTTGTAGGTGACCGAATAATCGGCGTTCAGCTTCAGGCGATGCAGCGGGTCCAAACGCGAACCGCGTTTGCCGAGCCCGGGCGCGGCAAATTCAGCAATGCGCGGCTTGATCTCGGAGCCTTGTTCGCGAGATATAGGCACAGCGCAGGGCCGGCACCTTATTCGACCGACCGCGATTCCGCCTCGTCAAACCCCGTCGAGCGGGGCCGGCGCAGCGTTTCTTGCGGCTGCGCCAACGATAGAGCCGGGTCTATCCGGGATGACAGATGACTGAACCCACCGCATCGCTGTCGATCGTTGCGCTGTTTTTCGATGCCGACATCGTCGTCAAGGGCGTGTTGCTGCTGCTGCTCGCCGCGTCGGTGTGGAGTTGGACGGTGATTATCGACAAGCTGTGGCGGATCGGGGTCGCCAGCCGGCTGGCGCGCCAATATGAGGCGCGCGCCGCGTCGGGGTGCGACGGCGATGAGCTGGTGCCGCGCAATATTGCCGCGGTCCGGCAGGATCCGGCGGCGCTGGTCCTGCGTGCCGGGGCCGCCGAAAGCGCCCGGCCGCCGCAGCACGATGCGGAAAGCTGGGGCGAGCGGCGCGACCGGGTTGAGCGCGCGATGCGCCTTACGTTGAGCACCGAATTGCGGCGCCTGGAGGCGCGCGCACCTTTTCTCGCCACGCTGGGCTCGGCGGCGCCGTTCATCGGGCTGTTCGGCACGGTGTGGGGGATCATGCACAGCTTCAACGCGATCGCCGAGGCCAACAGCACCGGCCTGTCGGTCGTGGCGCCGGGCATCGCGGAAGCGCTGTTCGCCACCGCGATGGGTCTCGCCGCGGCGATCCCGGCGGTCATCGCCTACAACAAGATCATCGTCGAACTCGGACGGTTTTCCGGCCGCATGCAGGTGCTGATCGGGCGATCCGGCAGCCTGTTCTGCCAGCCCTCCGCCGCCCCGACGGTTGCCCGCCAAGAGCCGAGCCATGGCCGTATCGCGGCGCCCGCCTGACGAGAGCGACGAGGGCCGCTACCAGCCGCTCGCCGAGATCAACGTGACCCCGATGGTTGACGTGATGCTGGTGCTGCTGGTCATCTTCATGGTCACGGCACCGCTGTTGACCGTCAGCGTGCCGGTCGATCTGCCGAAAACGACCGCGGTCAAAGTCACCGAGCCGAAACAGCCGATCATCGTCAGCATCAATCACGACGATGCGGTGTTCATCGGCAACAAGCCGGTCGCGGCGGCCGATCTCAAGCGCCGCCTCGATGCGCTGGCCGCCGAGGATCCCGGCCGCATCGTCTATGTCCGGGGCGACCGCCGGATCGCCTATGGAAGGCTGATGGACCTGCTCGGCCTGGTCAACACCGCCGGGTTCGCCAAGGTGTCGCTGATGGCCGAGGCGGCAAAGCCGCCGTGACCGAAGTCAGACTGCCGCTGGTCCTGTCGGTCGCCGGGCATGCGGCGGGCTTGCTCGTGCTGGTGTGGCTGAGCACGCGGTTGCCGCCGCTGCGACTGAGCCCCCCGGCCGTCCCCGAGGCGATCGATGTGATCTTTCAACCGCCGCCGGTGGTCGCGCCGAAACCGCCGCCCCCGCCGCCGGTCCCCAAGGTCGTGCCGCCGCCACCTCCGCCGCCACCCCCGCCGCCGCTGCCTAAAGTCGAACTGCCCCCGCCGCCGCCGCCGCCCGTCCGACGAGTCGAGCGGCCGCGGCCGCCGCCGCCAAAGCCGCATCTGCGCCGGCGGATCGAGCGCCGGCGGCCGCCGCCGCCGCCGCGACGAGAGCCGCTTTCGGTCGCGCCGCCGCAGACCGCCTCCCTGCCGCCGCCGAGGCCCCGCCCACGAGCCGCACCGGTCGTCACCGGCGACTATCGCAGCGCCCTGGCGCTGTGGCTCGAGCGGCACAAGCGATACCCGCTCAGCGCCCGCGAAAACAGCGAGGAAGGCCGGGCAACCTTGCGCTTCCGGGTCGACCGCTCCGGCCGCGTCCTCAGTTACGCGGTGGTGCAGAGCACCGGCCACCCGGATCTCGACGCCGCGGTCGAGGCGATGATGCGCGGCGCCACGCTGCCGCCGTTTCCGGCGGACATGACCGCCAGCAATATCGAGGTCTCGGTCGTTGTGCGCTTCAGCCTCGAGTAATGACCGCGTCACAAGGAGGAACGAGATGGCCGATCGCGACATTCGCCATAAGGCCGCTGCGATCGCCCGGCTGTTTCGCGAGCGGCGGCCGATCGACATTCTGCCGCCCGACCTGATGCCGGCCGATCTCGCGCAGGCCTATGCCGTGCGGCAGGAATTTGAGCAGATCGAGATTGCGGCCGGGCGCGGCGCCGTCGCCGGCTACAAGATCGGGCTGACGACGCCGGTCATGCAGCGCCTGTGCGGCGTCGAGGAGCCCTGCTACGGCGCGATCTTCGCGGGCGATGTCCATCACGGGCGGGCCGAACCTGCCGTGCGCAGCTACTGCCGGCTCGGCATCGAGACCGAGATCGCGGTGCGGCTCGGCGCGGATCTGCCGCAGGGCGGCGATCAGGACCGGGTCGCCGGCGCGGTCGAGAGCGCGATGGCGGCGATCGAACTGCTCGAGGATTTGCGCCACGACTACAAGCGCTTGAGCGCTGCCGCGATGGTCGCCGGCAATGTGTGGAATGCCGGCGCCGTGCTCGGCCCGCCCAACCCCGACTGGCGCCGGCTCGACCTCGCGCAGGCGATTGCCCGGCTGACCATCAACGGTCGCGAGATCGGCAGCGGCCAGGGCGGCGACGTGATGGGCAACCCGCTCAACGCGCTGGTCTGGCTCGCCAACACGCTGGCCGCTGCCGGGACGCCGCTGCGTGCCGGCATGGTGGTCCTGACCGGCAGCATGGTGCCGATCCAATTCCCCGCCGCCGGCGACCATGCGATCGTCACGGTCGCCGGGCTCGGCGCCGCCGAACTCGTCGCGACCTGAGCGCGTGCCCGCAGTCTATGCGCTGCTGCGG
>DATLRS010000161.1:0-24035 GCA_035534535.1 Allostellaceae bacterium
CGCTTGAGCCTCGACAGCGTTGCCGGGGTCGGGACGACGGTGCGGCTCGCCTTCCCGGCCGCGCGGGTCATCCGGGCGCCGATCGACAGCGGCGAACCGCGCTGAAACGCCCCGGCCGTCCCGGCGCCGCGCCCGCGCCCCGCGCCCCGCGCCCCGCGCCCGGCGAGAGACGTGACGTCGGTTGGCAAGTTGCGCATCTTGGAGGTCTTGAACGGACGAGGGCCGCGCGATGAACATTAGCGACACCACCGCTGCCGCCGATACCGCGGCCTGAGCCCTCGCTCGATGCACGGTCTTCTGGGCGTCGCCGCCATTCTGCTGTTCGCCTGGGCGATCAGCGAGGATCGGTTTCGCGTGCCATGGCGGATTGTCGCGGTGGGGGTGCTGCTGCAATTTGCCCTGGCGCTGATCTTCCTCAAATTCCCGCCGGCCGGGACGGTGTTCCTGTTGCTCAACCGCGCGGTCGAGGCGTTGCAGAGCGCGACCGAGGCCGGCACCGGCTTTGTCTTCGGCTATCTCGGCGGCGGGCCGTTGCCGTTTGCCGAGACCAGGCCCGGCGCCGCCTTTGTCTTCGCCTTCCGCGCGCTGCCGCTGGTGCTGGTGATCAGCGCGCTGGCGACGCTGTTGTTTCACTGGGGCGTGTTGCAGCGCATCGTGCAGGGGTTCGCCTGGGTCTTGCGCCGCTCGGTCGGGGTTGGCGGGCCGTTGGGGCTGGGCGCCGCGGTGCATATTTTCGTCGGCCATATCGAGGCACCGCTGTTGATCCGCCCCTATTTGTTAAAGCTCGCGCGCGGTGAATTGTTCGCGCTGATGAGCTGCGGCATGGCCGGCATCGCCGGCACGGTGATGGTGCTCTATGCGACGCTGGTCGGCTCGGTCATCCCCAACGCGCTCGGCCACATCCTGATCGCGGCGGTGATCAGCACCCCGGCGGCGCTCGCCATCGCCGCGCTGATGGTGCCGTTCCAGCCGGACCCGTCGCCGGTGGCGCTGCTCGTGATGGAGGATCCGCCGGTCAGCGCGATGGACGCGGTCGCCAAGGGGACGCGCGACGGCATCGTCTTTCTCGCCAACATCATCGCGATGCTGGTCGTGATGATCGCGCTGGTCAGCCTCGTTAACAGCGCGCTCGCCCTGCTGCCGGACCTCGCCGGCGCGCCCGTAACGTTGCAGAGCCTGTTTGCCTACGTCTTCCGGCCGGTGATGTGGCTGATCGGCATCCCGGGGCCGCAGACCGCGGCGGCGGCGTCGTTGATGGGCACCAAAACCGTGCTCAACGAGTTTATCGCCTATGTCGATCTGGCGCATCTGCCGGCGGCAGCGCTGAGCCCGCGCTCGCGCCTCATCATGACCTATGCGCTGTGCGGCTTTGCCAATTTCGGCAGTCTCGGCATCCTGATCGGCGGCATGGGCGCGATGGTGCCCGAGCGCCGGCATGAGATCGTCGCGCTCGGCCTGCGCGCGATCCTGTCGGGCACGCTCGCCTCCTGCATGAGCGGCGCGGTCGTCGGGATGCTGCTGTAGGTTTGTTCAGCCGGTCGGCACGACGAGGCTCTGGCCCCGGGCGCGGATCTCGTCCGGCCAGCGGGCCGGGCGGCGGGCGTCGAGATCGAGGTTGACGCCGTATTGGCTGAGCCGGGCCACTTCCGTGCCGCTGTGCGGGTCGCGCATGCGATGGACGAGGCGCAGCGACGAATTGCCGAAATGCGCGATGCCGGTCTCGACCAGGTAAGGTTCGTCGATCGCCAAGGTGCCGGAGACGCGTAGTGCCAGCTCGAAGGTCGAGAAGCCGCGCCGGCCGGTTTCCATGTAGCCGGCGTCCATGCCGATCGCCGCCCCCACCTGAACGCAGGCATCGGTGAAGCGGTGCACCATCGCGGCGACGCTGAGGCGGCCGTCGGCGCTCAGATCGGTCGGCTTGACCCGGCCGCGCGCCGTCGGGATGAAGCCGGAAGTGCCGCTCGGCTCGGACCGCGCCTCCACCGTCGGCCCCTCCCACGCGCCAAGCCGTCCGGCGATCGCGAGGCGGCGTTCGGGCGACAGCGACCCGGGCGGCAGCTCCCAGCTCTCCTCGACCCAGGCGACGGTTTCGCCATTGGCCGAATCGATGAAGCGATGACCGAGACGCAGCCCGCCCTCGACGGCGAGCGCCGCGCTGTCGATGTGAAAGCTGCTGCCGGCGCGCAACTCGCGCATGAAGCGGACATCGAACCGGCGGGGAAATCGGCCGCCGCGCAGGAACTCGCGCAGCGCCAGGATTTCCGCCAGGTTGCGTTCGGCTTCGCCAAGCCGGTCGAAATAATAGGCGATCGTGAAATGCTCGGTGACGTCGCATTCCCAGGGCGGCACCGTGCCGCGATAGGTCTCGTCCCAGTTCTGCATGCTCGGTCCGTTCCGTTCAGGCTGCGCCGAGCGCCCGCCGCTCGGGGAAGAGGCCAAAAAGGCCAGCGCGCGAGGCCGGGCACACGCCGCGCTCGGTGATGAGCGCGGTGACGAGCCGCGCCGGGGTTACGTCGAAGGCGAAATTTGCCGCCGGGCTGCCCTCCGGCGTCAGCCGCACCTCGACCCGGCGGCCGGACGCGGTCCAACCGGCGATATGCGTCACTTCGCGCGGGTCGCGCCGTTCGATCGGGATCTTGCTGCCGTCCTCGATCTGCCAGTCGATCGTCGGCGAGGGCAGCGCGACGTAGAACGGCACGCCGTTATCCTGCGCCGCCAGCGCCTTCAGATAGGTGCCGATCTTGTTGGCGACATCGCCGCCCGCCGTCGTGCGGTCGGTGCCGACGAGGCACAGATCGACCTCGCCGCAGCGCATCAGATGGCCGCCGGCATTGTCGGCGATGACCGTATGCGGCACGCCGTGCTGGCCCAGTTCCCAGGCGGTCAGGCTCGCCCCCTGGTTGCGCGGCCGCGTCTCGTCGACCCAGACATGCAGCGCGAGTCCGGCATCATGGGCCCGGTAGATCGGCGCCAGCGCGGTGCCCCAATCGACGGTGGCAAGCCAGCCGGCATTGCAATGCGTCAGGATCTGCACCGGCCCCGGCCCGCGCTTGTTGCGGCCGGCCGCCGCGATCACGGCCGCTCCGTGCTCGCCGATCGCGCGGTTGATCGCGACATCCTCCTCGGCGAGCGCGCCGGCGCGCACCAGGGCCGCGGCCAGACGCCGCTCGGGCGGCAGTGCGGCGACCGCGCGGTGCACCGCGGCGAGCGCCCAGGCGAGGTTGACCGCGGTCGGCCGGGTCGCCGCGAGCGCCGCAACGGCTGCCTCGATGCCGCGGTCGGAGGGATCCTCGGCGATCGCCAGCGCCAGGCCATAAGCCGCCGCCGCGCCGATCAGCGGGGCGCCGCGCACCTGCATGTCGCGGATCGCCCGCACCGCATCGTCGAGCCGCGCGAGCCGCGCGACCACCAGTTCGTGCGGCAGCCGGGTCTGGTCGATGATCTCGACGACAGGCTCTTCGGCCCGCCCGCCGGCGGCGCGCCAGATCGTGCGCATCGGCCTGCCCGCGACATTCATCGCCGGCCCCCGAGGCGCCGTACCGGCCGATGCCGGGTCATGTTCGGTGCAGCACCCGCCCGGCCACCGCCGCGAGCCGCGCGACGAGCGCGCCGTCGCGGCGCTCGGGCGCGGTCACCACGGCGTGCTCGAGCGCATGCCGGCAGCCCTGCCGGCACGGCCCCGAATGCAGTGCCAACAGCGGCACGACGGCGCGAATCAGCGCCCGGGCGCGCTCGGCATTGGCCTGCAGCACCGAGAGGATCATGTCGACCGACACGGCGTCGTGGCCGGCATGCCAGCAATCGTAATCGGTCACCATCGCCACGGTCGCGTAGCATATCTCGGCTTCGCGGGCGAGCTTGGCCTCGGGCATGTTGGTCATGCCGATGACGGCGCAACCCCAGCTGCGGTACAGCTCGCTTTCCGCCAGGGTCGAGAATTGCGGCCCCTCCATGACGAGATAGGTGCCGCCGCGCTTGATGGCGATGCCGGTGCCCGGGGCCGCTGCGGCGATGGCGTCGCCGACCCGGCCGCAGACCGGCTGCGCCATCGACACATGGGCGACGCAGCCCGGCCCGAAAAAGCTCTTCTCGCGGGCAAAAGTCCGGTCGATGAACTGGTCGACGACGACAAAGTCGCCGGGCATCAGATCCTCGCGCAGGCTGCCGACTGCCGACAGCGACAGGATATCGGTGACGCCGCTGCGTTTCAGCGCATCGATATTGGCGCGGAAGTTGATGGAGGACGGCGGCAGCTCGTGGCCGCGCCCGTGCCGCGGCAGAAAGACGACCGGCTGCCCGCCGAGCTTGCCGAAGCACAATTCATCCGAGACCGCCCCGAACGGGCTCTCGACCCGACGCCATTCAATGCCGGTCAGCCCGTCGATCTGGTAGAGGCCGCTGCCGCCGATGATACCGATGACCGGGCTCGACATGACGCTCCCGCGACGCGGCCCGTGCGCCGCTTCGCTCCCCGCAATGAACCGCGCCCTAATGTGTCATTGCCGCGGCGCGCGACGCAATCCTCATTCAGTTCGGCTCAATCAGTGCCGGATGCGCGACCAGATCTTGCGCTTGGCGGCGTAGAACACGCCGGTCGTGACGATCAGGAACAGCATCACCTTGAGCCCCATGCGATGCCGCTCGTCGAGGTTGGGGTCCGATGCCCAGCTCAGAAACGTCGCGACATCGTGCGCCATCTGCGGCACCGTTGCCTTGGTGCCGTCGGCATATTTGACCTGGTCGGGGCTGAGCGGCGGCGGCATCTTGATATGCTGGCCCGGGAAAAACTTGTTGTAATAGGTCCCCGGAACCTCCTTGAAGCCGGCCGGCGGCTTGGTGAAGCCGTTGAGGATCGCATCGACGTAATCGGCGCCGCCGTCGCGCGCCGCGACGATCATCGACAGATCGGGCGGCAGCCCGCCATTGTTGGCCGCTCGCGCCGCCGCGTCGTTGGGGAACGTCGGGGGAATCGGATCGGACGGCCGGGCCGGGCGCTGAAACATCTCGCCCTGGTCGTTGGGGCCGTCCGTCACCTCATACTTGCCGGCGATGCCTTTGACCTGGTCCTCGGTGTAGCCGATCTGGGTCAAGTCGCGGAAATAGAGGTGCTTGACCGGGTGGCAGGCGGAGCAGACCTCCTTGTAGACCTGAAAGCCGCGCTGCAAGGCCGCCTCGTCATAGGTCCCGAAGATGCCGTCGAACGACCAGTGCTGCTGCGGCGGGGCAGGCGCCTCCTGGGCGCGCGCGGCGCCCGCGGCCGCCGCGATCATCGATACCGCCAGCAACAGGGCGGCGACAGGCTTGGCCATCTAGTGCGTCTCCGTCGATCCGGTTGTGCCAAGCACCGCGGCGCCGATGCTGAGCGGCAACGGCCGGGGCCGCTCGAACTTGCCGATCAGCGGCATCAGGATGAGGAAATGGAAGAAATAGTAGAATGTCGCGACATGGCCGACCGTCACAACCAGGCCGGTCGGCTCATTGGCGCCAACCCAGCCGAGCGCGATCACGTCGATCGGCAGCAGCCAGTAGATCACCCGATACACCGGGCGGAAGCGGGCGCTGCGCACCGGCGAGGTGTCGAGCCACGGCACCAGAAACAGCAACAGGATCGAGCCAAACGCCGCGACCACGCCGATCAGCTTGGCCGGGATGAACAGCAGATTGAAGGTGACCGAGCGCAGGATCGCGTAGTAGGGCAGGAGATACCATTCCGGCACGATGTGGGCGGGGGTCATCATCGGATTGGCCGGGATCGCGTTATCCGCGTTCGACAGGAATTCCGGTGCGTAGAACACCAGGAAAGCGAACAGCAGGAGGAACACGCTCAGCCCGAACAGATCCTTGATCGTGTAATAGGGATGGAACGGGATCGTGTCCTGCGGGCCGCGTTTGTCGATGCCGAGCGGGTTGTTGGAACCGTGCTGGTGCAGGGCGATCAGATGCAGGCCGACCACCGCGACGATCACGAACGGCAGCAGATAGTGCAGCGAGAAGAATCGGTTGAGCGTCGGATTGCCGACCGAGTAGCCGCCCCACAGCAGGGTCACGATGCTGTGGCCGATGCCGGGGATCGCCGAGAACAGGTTGGTGATGACCGTCGCGCCCCAATAGCTCATCTGCCCCCACGGCAGCACGTAGCCCATAAAGGCGGTGGCGATCATCAGCACCATGATGACGACGCCGAGCATCCACAGCAGTTCGCGCGGATATTTGTAGGAACCGTAATACAGCCCGCGGAACAGGTGGATGTAGACGATCAGGAAGAACATCGACGCGCCGTTCATGTGGATGTAGCGGATCAGCCATCCATAATTCACGTCGCGCATGATGCGCTGCACTGAATCAAAGGCGAGATCGGCGTTCGGTACGTAGTACATTGCCAGGAAGACGCCGCTCGCGATCATGATGACGAGGACGATCCCGGCGAGCGAGCCGAAATTCCACCAATAATTGAGATTGATTGGGGTCGGATAATTGGTGAAGTGATGATCGAGAGTATCGACGAACGGCAGCCGGTAGTCGATCCAGCGGATGAGCCGGTTGCTCGGGGTGCCGGCGTCGGCGCTGTGCGGAGGTGCGACCATGGTCCTTCCTAGCCGATCTCGATAGCGGTAGCGGCGGCATCGTGCGCCGCCTCGATGTGCGCGACGCCCGGCGCCCCGGCGCGGCCGGCCGCGAGATCGCCCGGCCGATCGCGCTGCGCGCCGCGATCATAATCCACCGTAACCTGCGATTGCGCCATCTTGGCCATGCAAGACCCCGTCAATTCCCTGTCGGCCGCCCCGGGATCGCCCCGGGATCGCCCCGGGATCGCCCCGGGACCGCCCCGGCGGTGACCGCCGGCGCAAGCTATACGCTTGAAGAAGCCGAACTATGCGACAGACTGCCGCATAAAATGGCGGCCGGACTGGCCGAATGCGCGTTCCTATACTGCCTCCGGCATCGTGCGCAAGGCTGTGCGGACTGAAAGAGTTGCGCCTCGCTCTGTTCGAACCCGATATCCCGCAGAATACCGGGGCGCTGCTGCGCCTGGCGACGTGCTTTGCGGTCGCGGTCGATCTGATCGAGCCGCTCGGCTTTCTGTTCGATGACCGCAGGTTGCGCCGCGCCGGGCTCGATTATGCCGCACGGGCGACGATCCGCCGTCACCCCTCGTGGCGCGCTTTTCTCGCCGAGCGCGACCCGGCGTCGCGGCTGGTGCTGCTGACGACCGGCGGCAGCGTGGCGCACCATCGTTTCGCCTTCGCCGCCGGCGACACGCTGCTGTTGGGGCGCGAAAGCGCCGGCGTTCCCGATTTCGTGCATCACGCGGCCGGCGCGCGGGTGGCGATCCCGCTGGCGCCCGGTGCCCGCTCGCTCAACGTCGCGCTGGCCGGCGCCATCGCGCTCGCCGAGGCGCTGCGCCAGACCGGCGGCTTGCCGCAGCCCTGAGGCGAGCCGCCGACATGGTTGACAAGGCGCGGGGGCCGGCCTATCTCCCGCCGGCCGAATCGCCGGCTCGACCCACGGGGCGCCCGTGGCGGAATTGGCAGACGCGCACGGTTCAGGTCCGTGTTCCGAAAGGAGTGGTGGTTCGACTCCACTCGGGCGCACCATTCGAGCGATATCAGGCGTCGCGATATCAGGCGTCGCGAGCGCGACATCAGTTGCGTTGATCTCGGCTCGTCAAGGGATGCCGACGATCTCCCCCGCGTATCACCAGCATGCGCGGGGGCGGACCGCGGTGTCTGCGAGCGGGGATCGGCGATGGCCGACTGGAGCGATCGGCGCGCGAACTGGGAACCGCGAGTGCTGAGCATCCTGCGGATCGTGGTCGGGCTGCTGTTTCTGCAGCATGGGCTCAACAAGCTGTTCGACTTTCCGGCGACAGCGACCCACCACCCCTACGTTCTGTTCAGCCTGGTGCCGGGCGTGGCCGGGATCCTGGAAACGGTCGGCGGCGTCTTGATCGTGCTCGGCCTGTTTACCCGACCGGCGACTTTTGTCCTGTCGGGCGAGATGGCCTTTGCATACTTTCTGGCGCATGCACCAAATGGTTTCTTTCCGCTGCTCAACCGCGGCGAGGCGAGCGTCCTTTACTGTTTCGTCTTTCTCTATTTTTTCGTGGCCGGGGCCGGCGCGTGGAGTCTCGACCGGCTGCGCGCCCCGTCCGCCGGCCTCGTCCGCCGGCGCCGTCCCTGAGCGCGGTTTGCGCCGCGGTCGGCATCGCACCGCGCCTCGTCGAATTGACGCGCCGCCCATCGGGGTAGATATTCTCGGACCGCAAACGATCTGAACAGAATTCCTTTCCAGAGTTTCTTGATGGCGCATCACCTGCATCGCGGCGATCTGCCGGACACCGTCCGCTTCGAGGGCGCGGTGGCGATCGACAGCGAGGCGATGGGGCTCAACCCGTTGCGCGATCGGCTGTGCCTCGTGCAGCTGTCGGGCGGCGACGGCAACGCCCACCTCGTGCAGTTCGCCCCCGGCTGTTACGACGCGCCGAATCTGCGGCGGCTGTTTGCCGATCCCGCGGTGCTCAAGCTGTTTCATTTCGCACGCTTCGACATCGCGATGATCTATCATTACCTCGGGGTGATGCCGCAGCCGATCTATTGCACCAAGATTGCCTCGCGGCTGGTGCGCACGTTCACCGACCGGCATGGGTTGCGCGATCTATGCAGGGACCTGCTCGGCGTTGATCTGAAAAAGGAGCAGCAGAGCTCGGATTGGGGTGCCGCCAATTTGACCGAGGAGCAGCTGCGCTATGCCGCCTCGGACGTGCTGCACCTGCATGCGGCGCGGGCCCGGCTCGACGAGATGATGGCGCGCGAGGGGCGCGGCGAGCTGGCGCGCTGCTGCTTCGATTTCCTGCCGGCACGCGCCATGCTCGATCTGGCAGGCTGGGCAGAGCAAGACATCTTCGCCCATTAGCGCCCCGGTGGACGCGACACAGGACCCGACACTGCGGGCGCGGCCCGGCGCGACCCGAGGGGCCGGGATGAAGCGGGAGGGTGTCTTGGGGGAGAAGGCTATCGCCACGGCAATCGAGGCCGGCCTGGACAGCCGCGCGGCGGCCGGGCTCAGGCGCGACCTCGGGGTTGCGCGCCGGGTGATTCGCGCCGAGATTGACGGCCTCGAGCAGCTGTCGCACGCACTCGATAGCGATTTCGGCCTCGCCCTCGACTTGTGCGCCGCGGTGCGCGGGCGGCTGATCGTTACCGGTATCGGTAAAAGCGGGCATGTCGCGCGCAAGATCGCGGCGACGCTCGCATCGACCGGCAGTCCGGCGCAGTTTGTCCACCCGGCGGAAGCGAGCCACGGCGATCTCGGCATGATCGGCGTCGACGATGCGATCATCGCTTTGTCGAACTCTGGCGAGAGCGGCGAGCTGGCCGACATCCTGTCCTATTCGCGGCGCTTCAAGATCCCGCTGATCGCGATCACCGGCGGCGCCGCATCGAGCCTCGCCGAGGCGGCCGATGCCGTGCTGCTGCTGCCCGGTGCGGCGGAAGCCTGCCCGATGGGTCTGGCGCCGACCACCTCGACGACGATGATGATGGCGGTCGGCGACGCGCTGGCGATCGCGCTGCTCGAGCGCAAGGGGTTTTCGTCCGCCGATTTCCGGCTGTTCCACCCCGGCGGCAAGCTCGGCCGCCGGCTGCTGCGGGTCGGCGATATCATGCATGCGAGCGACAGCGTCCCGCTCGTCGGCCCCGGCGCGCCGATGTCGGAGGCGATCCTTGTGATGACCGCAAAGAGCTTTGGCTGCATCGGGGTGCGCGGCACCGACGGACAGCTGGTCGGCGTTGTCACTGACGGCGACCTGCGCCGCCACATGGATGACCGGCTGCTGGTCCGCACGGTCGGTGAGATCATGCATCGCGACCCGAAGACCATCACCGCCGCTCATCTCGCTGCCGAGGCGCTCGGCCTGATGAACCGGTTCGCGATCACCGCATTGTTTGTCGTCGATGAGGGCCAGCAGCCGGTGGGCTTTCTGCATATGCACGACTGCCTGCGGGCCGGTGTGGCGTGAGGGTTAGCGTGCCCGTGCCCGCGTTGTCGCCGCCGCAACACCGGCCGCGGGCGGCGGCGAGACCCGCCCCGGGCGGCGGCCCGGCAGCGTGGCTTGCCATACCGCATAGCCGGCGCGTCGCCCTCTTGAAGCGGCTCCTGCCGGCGATCGGCGTCGCCCTCTTGCTGCTGGTTGCGCTGTGGCCGCGGCTGGCGCCGCTGTGGGAGCGGATGCGGCTCGCCTTTCCGGCGATCGATCTGCGCGACGCGCGCGAACTTCGCATGATCAACCCGCGCTATGCCGGGATCGACCGGGAAGGCCGCCCGTTCGTGGTGACCGCCGCGGTCGGGCGGCAGGTGCCCGATCGACGGGACCTGATGTCGCTGAAGGCGCCGCGCGCGGACATGAAGACGCACGCCGGCGCCACTGTCGTCGTGACCGCGGCGACCGGGATCTACCAGTCGCAGTCGCAGCTGCTCGATCTGTTTGGCGGGGTCACGGTGGTGCACCAGAACGGCACCCGTTTTGTCACCGATACCGCGCGGGTCGATGCGGCACACAACACGGCGCAGGGCACCGACCCGATCGCCGGGCACGGACCCTCGGGCGATGTCGAGGCGCAAGGGTTCCGCATCCTCGATCGCGGCGATACCATTCTCTTCACCGGCCGCTCGCACCTGCTGCTCCGGTCGGCCAGCGCGGGCGCGCACGCCGGCGCGCCGGCGGCCCTGCCGGCGCCGATTGCGGCGACCGCGGCGCGGGTCGCGGACGAGGCGCGGCCGATGCTCGCGGCGGCGCGCGCGGCGTCATCGGGGCCGGCGGCCGCCCCGCACCACGCCGCCCCGCACCACGCCGCGACGCGGCACGCGGCGGCGGCGCGGCGCCATGTCCGGCCGCTTCACCACCTGGCGGCACGACGGCGCGAGAGGCATGCCGGCCGGCGGCACGTGCGGCATCCGGCACCGCGCGCCAAGACGGCCTCGGTCGAGAGGTAGCGCCGCGCGTCCGATGGTCCGCCGATCGTTCTCGCTCCCTGGCTGGCTCCCTGGCTGGCACCCTGGCTGGCTCCCTGGCCGGCTCCGTGGCCGGCTCCGTGGCCCGCTCGCCGCGCTTGGCGCCGCGATCGTCGTGCTGTGCGGCATCTCGCCTGGCGGCGCCGCGACGCAGGCGCTCGCGCCGAGCGGCAGCCTGCCGATCCAGATCCAGGCCGATTCGGGCATCGAGTGGCAGCAGAACGCGCATCTCTATATCGCCCGCGGCAACGCCGTCGCAATCCGCGGCCCGAGCGAGGTCCACGCCGACGTGCTGATCGGCCATTACCGCGACGTGAAGGGCGGCAGCAGCAATACCGGGGGCACTACCGGCGGCAATACCGAGATCTACCGGATCGAGGCCGAGGGCCATGTCGTGATAAAGCGCGGCGATCAGACCGTGGTCGGCGACAACGCCGTGTACGATGTCGACAAGGCGGTCGCCGTGGTGACCGGCAAGGGACTCAAGCTGACGACCCCGACCGATACGGTGACGGCGCGCGACAGCCTCGAATGGTACGAACAGAAGCAGATCGCCGTGGCCCGCGGCGACGCCGTTGCGACGCGCAACGGCAAGACCATTAAAGCCAACATCCTGACCGCCTATATGGTCAAGACGGCGCCGTCGCGCGGGCAACTCGCTTCGAAAGCCGCCCGGCCGGGCGCGGCGCGCGGCAAGCCGGCAGTCAACCGGGCCGGCGTGCCCGGAGATGCCGCGGCGGATGCGAAGATCAGCCGGATTGACGCGCAGGGCCATGTCATCATTACCAACGGGATCGATACCGGTCATGGCGATTTCGGCGTCTACAACGAGGAGACCGGTCTGGCGACGCTGATCGGCAATGTCGTCATCGAACGCGCCAAGGACGTCATCAGGGGACAACGCGCCGTCATGGACCTCAACAGGAACATCAGCCGCGTGCTGCCCGGCGGCGCGCCGGGAATGGCCCACCAGCGGGTGCAGGGGCTGCTGGTCCGCGAGAAGCAGGGCGAACCGCTTGGTTTGCCGGGTGTGGCGCCGGGTCGCAGCGGTGCACCGGCCGGCGGCAAGAAGCCGTGATGCGCGGTGCTCGGCCGCCGCGCTATGCCGGTCCCGTATGGCTCGGCCATGGCCCGACGCAAGACCCGGCGCAAGACCCGGCGCAAGACCCGGCGCACGGGCCGCGCCTGGTGGCGGACAATCACG
This sequence comes from Allostellaceae bacterium, assembly GCA_035534535.1. Lineage (GTDB taxonomy): Bacteria > Pseudomonadota > Alphaproteobacteria > ATCC43930 > CGMCC-115725 > DATARH01. Next base: position 12,215 of record DATLRS010000161.1, read on the forward strand.
GCCTCGTCGGCCACGGGCTCGGCAAGAGCTTCAAGCGCCGCCCGGTATTGCGCGGCGTCAGCCTGGCGGTGCAGCGCGGCGAGGTGGTCGGTCTGCTTGGCCCCAACGGCGCCGGCAAGACCACCTGCTTCTACATCATCACCGGGCAGATCGCGGCGGATACCGGGACGGTCGAGCTCGACGGGATCGACATCACCGACTTGCCGATGTATCGCCGGGCCCGCCTCGGCATCGGCTATCTGCCGCAGGAAGCCTCGATCTTTCGCGGTCTGACGGTCGAGCAGAACATTCGTGCGATCCTCGAAGTCGCCGAGCCCGAGGTCGAGATCCGCGAGGCGATGCTCGACGGGTTGTTGGCCGAGTTCTCGATCAGCCATCTGCGGCGGGCGTCGGCGATGGCGCTGTCTGGCGGCGAGCGGCGGCGCTGCGAGATTGCCCGGGCGCTCGCGACCGAACCCAATTTCATTCTGCTCGACGAGCCGCTCGCCGGCATCGACCCGATCGCGGTCGGCGACATCCGCGACCTGGTGGCGCACCTGAAAGATCGCGGCATCGGCGTCCTCATTACCGATCACAACGTGCGCGACACGCTAAAGATCGTCGATCGCGCCTACATCCTGCATGACGGGCGGGTGCTGATGGAGGGCTTGCCCGACGAGATCGTCGCCAACCCCGAGGTGAGGCGCGTTTACCTCGGCGAGAGATTCAGCCTATAAGCGGCTCCCGACGGAGCTTTTCGTGAATAGAAGCGGCTACTCGCAACGGCTGGAACTGCGCCAGAGCCAAGCCCTGGTGATGACACCGCAGCTGCAGCAGGCGATCAAGATGCTGCAGCTCTCGAACATCGAGCTGGCGGATTTCATCGAGGCCGAGATCGAGCAGAACCCGCTGCTCGATCATGCCGAGCGCGACGGCGCCGAGGCATCGGCGATGCCGGAAGCCGACCACACCGAGCCCACCCTGCCCGAGCCCACCCTGCCCGAGCCCAACGGCGCGCCGGTCGTGCTGTCCGGCGAGTTGCCGGACGGGCTGGGCACCGACCTCACCGGCGACGCCACTGACCATTGGCAGGTCGCGGCCGGCGAAGAGGGCGACGGCTCGGCTGATCGCGGCGGCGATTCCGACGCCTGGCATCGCAGCGGCAGCGGCCGTCAATACGACGACATGCCCGGCATCGACCAGGCGGCGGCGCGCCCGCGCACCCTGCGCGAGCATCTGATCGAACAGATCGGCGCCGATCTGCCCGAAATGGCCGATCGGGTGATCGCCTTTTACCTGCTCGACCAGCTCGACGAGGCCGGCTATCTGCGCGGCGGGCTCGACGGTGCAGCAGAACGCCTCGGCTGTCCGCCGGCGCGCGTCGAGCGCGTCCTCAGCCGGCTGCAGGAATTCGATCCGCCCGGCGTGTTCGCACGCGATCTGCCCGAATGTCTCGGCTTGCAGCTGCGCGACCGCAATCGGCTCGATCCGGCGATGCAGAAACTGCTTGACAACCTGCCGCTGCTCGCCGCCCGCAACGGGCCGGCGCTGATGCGGATCTGCGGGGTCGATGCCGAAGATCTGGCCGACATGGTGGGCGAGATCAAGTCGCTCGACCCGCGGCCGGGACACGCCTTCGACCCGCCGGTGGCGCAATCGGTCGTCCCCGACATCATCATGCGATCGCAGCCGCCGGACGGTTGGGCGGTCGAACTCAACGCCGAGACCCTGCCGCGGGTACTGGTCAACAACCGCTACTACGCCTCGATCAGCCACGTCGCGCGCAGCAAGGCCGAGCGCGAATACCTGACCGACCGCCTGCAGGCGGCAAACTGGCTGGTCAAATCGCTGCACCAACGCGCCATCACGATCCTCAAGGTCGCCACCGAGATCGTCCAGCAGCAGGAAGGGTTCTTCCGTCATGGCGTGCAGGCGCTGCGCCCGCTCATTCTGCGCGACATCGCCGATGCGATCGGCATGCACGAGAGCACGGTCAGCCGGGTCACGACGAACAAGTACATGGCGACGCCGCGCGGCCTGTTCGAACTGAAGTATTTTTTCACCTCCTCGATCGCCGCCTCGCGCGGCGGCGAGGCGCATTCGGCCGAGGCGGTCCGTTTCCGCATCCGCGGCCTGATCGACAAGGAACCCTCGGACGACACGCTGTCCGACGAACGGATCGTCGAATTGCTGCAGCAGGCGGGCATCGACATCGCCCGCCGCACGGTGGCGAAGTACCGCGAGGCGATGCGCATCCCGTCATCGGTGCAGCGGCGCCGCGAAAAAATGTTGGCGCTGTGAGGCGGCCGGCTCGCGTCGCGCGCTTGACCACCCTCTCGCCGATCCCCAATTTCGACCGAGCGACACCGTCGCGAGCAGCCCCGCCAAGATTGAGTGGTTCCCGTTCATGCCACTGACGGTTACCGGCACGGCGCCCGGCACCCCGGCGCATCCCCGCCGATGAGTGGTTCGATCGCCGATCTGCTGACTCCGCGCGGCGTGATCGCCCAGCTGCGGGCCGGCAACAAACGCCAGGCGCTCCAGGAAATCGCCCGACGCGCCGCGGCGATGACCGGTCTCGCCGAGCGCCAGATCTACGATGTGCTCGCCGAGCGCGAGCGCCTCGGCAGCACCGGGATCGGCCAGGGCATCGCGATCCCGCACGGCAAGCTCGCCGAGTTGCCGGGGCTGTGCGGCGTGTTCGCACGGCTCGAGCGGCCGATCCCGTTCGAGGCAGTGGACGACAAACCGGTCGATCTGGTGTTTGTGCTGCTGGCCCCCGCCCAGGCTGGCGCCGAGCATTTGCGGGCGCTCGCCCGCGTCTCGCGTCTGCTGCGCGACGCGACGACCTGCCAGAAGCTGCGCGGCACCGACAACGCCGACGCGCTCTACGCGCTATTGACCGACCACACCGAAAGTAACGCCGCCTGAGGCAACGCCTCAGTGAACGCTGACCGGCTCCATGTCGTTCTGCCGCACCACGGCAAAAGCAAGATCGCGCGTGGCCAGAACGGTGATCTGGGCCCCGTCCGCCGCGTGGACGGCGTACTGCGCGACGCCGTCATCGATGACCGCCTTGACATAAGCGACGTCGTGCATGCCAAGCAACCCCAGCTCTTGCGCCGACAGTTGCCGAAGTCCCGCCATGAACTGCATTTTCATCTCCATCGCGCCGGCACTGTCTCCGGCACTACCATCATCAAACGCTGCTATGCGTTTGAATTACCCGCACGCGCGCGCAGAGGGCGCGGCCCGCGGTTGTCCCCGGCGCCGTCCTCGGGGCTGCGGATGGGTACGGTGCGCACCCGCGCCTCGATCGTCGGTCGCACCAGATCGACATGCAGCAGCCCGTTTTCAAGCCAGGCGCCGTGCACCTCGATGCCTTCGGCAATGACGAAGGAGCGCTGGAACTGGCGCGCCGCGATGCCGCGGTGCAGATAGACGCGCTGCCCGTCATCGGCCTGCTTGCCGCGGATCACCAGCTGGCTGTCCTCGAGGGTGATCGACAGATCGGCCATCGTGAAGCCGGCGACCGCCAGCGTGATGCGTAGCTCGTTATCGCCGAGCTGTTCGACGTTGTAGGGCGGATACCCGTCGCCGGAGACCTTGTTGACCCGGTCGAGCGCCCGCTCGAAATGCTCGAACCCCAACAGCAGCGGCGAGTTGAACAGCGACAGGCGCGACATCAGCCTCTCCTCTATCGAGCGAGCTCCGCTGCCGGGCCCAGGGGCGGCACCCGGCGGCGGGATACATGGCGCCCTCAATTTGGGGTGCACAACCCCGCCGATCAAGCAAGCCCCGTTTCGCCGCCGCGCCGGCACCTGGGCGAGGGGCCGGGCCAAGGGCCTTTTGCGCTCCCCGCGACCGCCCCATATTCGCCGTCAATGCGTCTTCGGCTCGCGGATGGACCGGTCATGTCAAGACAAACGCCTGCACTGCGGTGGCGCCTCCTGCCAAGTCTGTTTCTCTGCCTGGCGCTGGCGTTCGCGCCAAGCCTGGCGGAAGGCCGCGCCGGCAGCTCCTTTGGCGGGCATTCCTCGTTTTCCGGCATGGGCAGCCGCGGCTCGCGCACCTTCGAGAGTAACCGCGCTGCCCCGATCACCCGCAGCATGACCCAGACGCCCGGCGCCGCGACCTCGCTTGGCGGCTATGGTGGCGGCCTCTTTCACCGGCACCCGTTCCTGACCGGTCTGTTCGGCGGCTTCCTCGGGTCGATGCTGTTTCATGGGATGGGCGGCTTCGGGCATGTTTTCGGGGGCCTGCTGCAGTTCCTGCTGATCGGCTTCTTGATCTGGTTCGTTGTGCGCCTGATCGCCGGCCGCGGTTTCTCCCGCGGCGGCATGGGTGGCGCGATGCCGCGCTCGGTCGGCGCCGCCGCCGCGCCGGCCGCGCTCTATCGTGGTCGCGACACGACCGTCGCCGACAGCGACCTCACCGCCTTTCAATCGATCCACGCGGCGGTGCAGGAGGCGTGGGGCCGCAGCGATCTCGGCCGCATGCGCGCGCTGATGACGCCTGAAATGCTGAGCTACTTCTCGGAAGAATTGACCCGCAACACCAGCCAGGGGGTGCAGAACCTGGTCTCCGACGTGCGGCTGCTGAAAGGCGAGATCACCGAAAGCTGGGAAGAGGGCGACCTGCAATATGCCACCGCCTATCTGCAGTGGACCGCGATCGATTATGTCGTGCCGCTGGGCGGCGCGCCGGGCCAGGCGGGGCTGCCGGTCAGGGCCGACACGGCGACCCCGACCGAAGCGGAAGAGGTGTGGACCTTCGTGCGCCGCAGCGGCGGCAACTGGCTGTTGTCGGCGATCCAGCAGGTCTGAGCCGGCAGATCTGAGGAGCGGGCCGGCGCGTCACGGCCAGGCCGCTTCGGGCGGCAGCGACATCAGGATCGCCTCGACATTGCCGCCGGTCTTGAGGCCGAAGCGGGTGCCGCGGTCGTAGAGCAGGTTGAATTCGACGTAGCGGCCGCGCCGCACCAGCTGGTGCCGCCGCTCTTCCGGCGTCCAGGGCCGGTTCATCCGGGCCCGCACGATCACCGGGTAGACCGCGAGGAACGCCTCGCCCACTTCCCGGACAAACGCGAAATCGCGGTCCCAGTCGCCGCTGTCGAGATAGTCGAAAAAGATGCCGCCGGCGCCGCGCGGCTCGCCGCGATGCGGCAGGTAAAAATATTCGTCGCACCACGCCTTGAAGCGGGCATGGCAGTCGGGGTCGTAGGTTGCGCAGGCGGCGGCGAGGGCGGCGTGGAACTCGGCAGCGCCATCGGGATCGGGATAGATCGGGGTCAGGTCGGCGCCGCCGCCGAACCACGCCTTGCCGGTGACGATATGCCGCGTGTTGAAGTGCACGGCCGGCACCAGCGGCGAGCGCATGTGGGCGACCAGCGAAATGCCGCCCGCCCAGAAGCGCGGGTCTTCCGCCGCGCCGGGGATCTCGCTGCGAAATTCGGGCGCGAATTCGCCGAATACGGTCGAGACGTTGACCCCGACCTTCTCGAACACGCGGCCTTTCAGCATCGCCATCGTGCCGCCGCCGCCGCCGGCCCGCTGCCAGGGGGTGCGCGCGAACCGGCCGCTCGGTGTCGTCGCGCTGTCGGGGCCGGCATAATCGTCCTCGACCGCCTCGAACGCGGCGCAGATCCGGTCGCGCAGCGCCGCGAACCACGCGGCGGCGCGGTGCCGCCGGTCATCGCTCGACGCCGCGGCCTCGGATTTCTGATCGGGTGCCGCCATGCGATTCCGTTCCTCACAACCTGTCGCCCGCCGTAACGCCCGGCGAGGGTAGCGCCTGCCGACGTTATTGCCCAAATGCGCCGGGTTTGCTAATGCGCGCGCTCGCTATTGGAGCAGACATGAAGCAGCACCGGGTGGCGATCCTCGGCGGGTCGGGGTTTATCGGCCGTTATGTGGTGAAGCGACTGGCCGAGCGCGGCGACGTGCTGACCATCGGCGGCCGCCATGCCGCTGCCGCCAAGTTCCTGAAGCTCAAGGGCGAGGTTGGCCAGGTCGGGCTGGTCAACCTGTCGATCGACGACGAGACGCGGCTGGCCGCTTTCGTCGCGGATAACGATGCGGTGGTCAATCTGGTGGGGATCCTCCACGAAAGCGGCGCGCAGCGTTTCGAGCTGGTGCACCATGTCGCGGTGGCGCGGCTCGCCCGGCTGGCGCGCGAGGCCGGCGTCGCGCGCTTTGTGCACGTCTCGGCGATCGGCGCCGATCCGCGCTCGAGTTCGGCCTACGCGCGCACCAAGGCAGCCGGCGAGGCGGCGGTGCGCGACGCCTTTCCGACCGCGACCATCCTGCGGCCCTCGGTGGTGTTCGGGCCGGAGGACCAGTTCTTCAACCGCCTCGCGGCGGTGGCGGCGATCTCGCCGGTGATCCCGCTGATCGGCGGCGGCGTGACGCTCCTGCAGCCGGTCTATGTCGGCGACGTCGCCGATGCGATCGTCCGCTGCATCGATGATCCGTCGACCGCCGGGCGCACCTATGAACTCGGCGGCCCCAGGGTCTATACGCTGCGCGCCTTGACCGAGTTGATGCTTGCCGAGATCGGCCGCAAGCGGCTGCTGATCGATCTGCCGTTCGGCCTCGCCAGCCTGCAGGCGCGGCTCATGTCGCTGTTGCCCAACCCGCCCTTGACGCCGGACCAGGTCGAGCTGTTGAAGGGCGACAATGTGGTGTCCAGCAGCGCGCTGACCCTCGACACGCTGGGCATTGCGCCGACCGCGGTCGAGGCGGTATTGCCGAGCTATCTCGACCGTTTCCGGCACGGCGGCTGGTACGCGCGCGAGCGCCCGGTGTGATGACGATCTGACCGGGGTGTTGCGGGCCGCACGATTTGGCTAAGCTCGGCGCGGCGGGAGTTTTTCAGCGATGATTGCAGTATTGCGCGGGCTCGTTCTGCTGATCGCGGCCCCGTTGATCGTCAACATGATGCTCGGAGGCACGGCGATGGCGGCTGATCTCGAAAACACGCTCTACATGGACGTCCCCGCCGGTCGGGTGGTGATCGCGATGCGCCCCGATCTGGCGCCGGCGACCTGCGCCCAGATCAAGGCGCTGGTGCGCCGCGGGTTTTATGACGGGGTGCCGTTTCACCGCGTCATCGCCGGCTTCATGGCGCAAACCGGCGACCCGACCGGCACCGGCACCGGCGGCTCCGGCCACAAGCTGAAGGCCGAGTTCTCCAGCGAAAAGCATGTGCGCGGCGTCGTCTCGATGGCCCGCGCCGCCGACCCGAACAGCGCCGACAGCCAGTTCTTCATCATGTTCGCGCCGGCGCCCTCGCTCGACGGGCAGTACACGATCTGGGGCAAGGTCACCTCGGGCATGGACTATATCGACCAGATCAAGAAGGGCGACCAGGCGCGCAACGGCACGGTGCAGAACCCCGACAAGATCATCCGCATGCAGGTCGCCGCCGACGCCGACAAGGCCGCCGGCACCGGCAAATAACCGGCCTTGCCGGCGACGGCGGGCTGTCGCCGATGATCCCGGCGCGCTAATTAGTATCTAGCAACGCAGCGCGCCTTGCGGGAGGGGAACAATGTCCGAGCATCACACCGTGCCGTGCCGGCCCGAGAACTGCCATTGGGGCTTTTTCGATGCCGCCCTCGAACCGGCCCTGACCGTCGCCTCGGGCGACACGGTGGCGGTCGACTGCGTCTCGGGCGGCCGCGACATCCTGCCGGGCGACCCCGGTTTCGAGATTCTCGCCGATCACCGCGCGATCCACGGCGCGCTCACCCCGCGGCTCGGCGCCCATATCATGACCGGGCCGGTCGCGGTCGCGGGCGCCCTGCCGGGCGACGTGTTGCAGATCGACATCCTGGCGATCGAGTGCCGGCAGAACTGGGGCTACACCCGCATCCGGCCGCTCGCCGGCACCCTGCCCGAAGATTTTCCGTACACCAAGATCTGGCACAGCGGCATCGATCGGCAGCGCGGCATGGCGACGCTGCCATGGGGGCTGGAAGTCGAGCTGGCGCCGTTCTTTGGGGTGATGGGGGTGGCGCCGCCGCCGGTCTACGGCGCCTGCAGCTCGATCCAGCCGCGCGAGTTCGGCGGCAACATGGATCTGAAGGAGCTGGTCGCCGGCACCACGCTCTATCTGCCGGTATGGGCGCCGGGCGCGCTGTTCTCGGTCGGCGACGGTCACGGCGTGCAGGGCGACGGTGAAGTTTGCGTCACCGCGCTCGAAACCGCGCTGGCCGGCAGCTTTCGCCTGACATTGCGCAAGGACCTGCAATTTCGGCTGCCGCGCGCCGAAACCCCGACGCATTACATCACGATGGCGTTCAACGACGATCTCGACGACGCGGCGAAAACCGCGCTGCGTGAGATGATCGTGCTGATCGGCGAGCGCCTCGGGCTGGCCGCCGACGATGCGTATATGCTGGCGAGCCTGACGGTCGATCTGCGGGTTACCCAGCTGGTCGACGGCAACAAGGGCATCCATGCCATGCTGCCAAAGCGCTACGCCCCGGGCTGAGCGCATTTTCGATGACGGTTTCCCTGCGTTACCCGCGGACCGGCGAGATCAAGGTGTTTGCCGAGGGGTGGAGCTGGCGCTGCTGCATCGGCTGCGGCATTCTCGGGCTGCCGCTGTTCCGCCTCGGGCTGCAGGTGTGGGGCGCGGCGATGGTCGCGTTCAACATCGTCGCGCTGATCGTCGCGTTCCTGCCGAGCGCGCGCGCCAGCATGCTCAACGGCTGGCTGACCGTGATCTGGCTCGGCCTGTGCGTCTTCTTCGGGCTGAAGGCCAACGAGCTGGCGGTCAACCGCTATCTGGGGCTCGGCTGGGAATACGTCGATCGCCCCCACAACCGGTTCTAAGCAAGCTTTCGTTGGTTGGCGCACAAATCGTCAGCCTTCCTCGTCCACTCCCTCTCCGCCCCCGTGGGCCATGGCGGGGGGGGGGGCGGAGAGGGTTGGGGTGAGGTGGGGGATGCCAGAGCGCTTGCCGACACCCACCTCACCCTCCCACGCCTGCGGCGTGGGTCCTCCCTCTCCCCCCTGAAGGGCGGCGAGGGGAAATGTGGATCGCGCCAAGCAATTCTGCTTAGAGCCCGCTCCGATTCAATCCGATCGCACCGCCCTTTTCTCGTCATGGCCGGGCTTGTCCCGGCCATCCACGTAAATCAAGACGTAAATCAAGACGTGGATCAAGGCGTGGATCAAGGCGTGGACCCCCGGGACAAGCCCGGGGATGACGAATGAGAGGGTGACCGCACGTCCTGCGCGATTGACAAGCCTCGCCGGCGACGGTGTGATCCGCGCGAGATTTCGCGCAGGGAGGGGTCATTGGCCAAGTTCAGGATCGCAACGCCGGCGGGCGCCAGCTTCACCGTCGCCGGTGGCGGCTATGGGTATGAGATGGAGGCGCTGACGCCGATCGACGCCGAGTTCTACGAGATCGCGGCCGGCTCGGAGGACGAATTCATCGCCGCCGCCAAGGACGCCGACGCGCTCTACGCCAAGGGCCGGCCGATCACCAAAAAAATGATCGACGGCATGGCGCGCTGCAAGATCATCTCGCTCGGCAGCGTCGGGGTCGATTCGGTCGATGTCGAGGCGGCGACCGCCAAGGGCATCCCGGTCACCAACTGCCCCGACACCTTCATCGAGGAGGTCGCCGACCATGCGATGACGCTGATCCTGGCAACTCATCGCCGCCTCGTCGTGCAGGACAGGCTGGTGCGCGACGGGCGCTGGTCGGAAGGCCGCCCGATGCTGCTGCAGTTTCCCCGCCTGCGCGGCATGACGCTGGGCCTCATCGCCTTCGGCCACGTCGCGCGCGCCGTCGCCGAGCGAGCCAAGCCGTTCGGCCTCCACATCATCGCCTACGACCCGTTTATCGAAGAGATCGTCATGGTCGAGCGCGGCGTCGAGCCGGTCAGCCTCGCGGAGTTGCTGGCGCGCGCCGACATCCTCTCGATGCACACGCCGGCCACCGAAAGCGCCAATCGCCTCATTCGCGAAGAGCATTTCCGGCAGATGAAAAAGACCGCGATCTACATCTCGACCGGGCGCGGGCCGACCACCGACGAAGCCGGGCTGATCAAGGCGCTGGACGAGGGCATGATCGCCGGCGCCGGGCTCGACGTCCTCGAAAAGGAGCCGCCGGGCGGCAACAACCCGCTGCTGACGATGGACAACGTCATCCTGACGGCCCATGTCGCCTCGGCGACGGCCCGCTTCGACCCGGCGCGGCGGCGTCGCGTGGGGCTCGAATTGTCGCTGGCCCTGTCGGGCAAATGGCCAATGTCGTGCGTCAACCCGTCGGTCCTGGCGGCGGGCGGTCTCAAACGCTGGCAACCGGTATCGATGGAGCGCGGCCCGAATTCGTAGCGCGCCTGTCGTTCCGGGGCGACGCCAGCAGCGTCGAACCCGCAACCCATATTCCCGAGGTCGGCGTTCGTGACTCCCGGGCTCGCCGCTGCGGGCGTCCCCGGGATGGTCTACGCCCTCTATGTCGAAGCGCAGGGGGTTGTGGGCGGCTGAGACGATCCGGGGTTGCTCGCGCGCAGCGACGCCCGCACCGCGGCATCGAGCGCTGAGAGGAACCGCGAGCGGTCGGCTTTGGCGAAGGGCGGCGGACCGCTCCCACCGGTACCAAGCTCACGCAAATGGCGCGCCAATTCGCGGCCGGCGAGCGCGTTGCCAATATTGGCCTCGGTGAACGGCCGGCCGGTCGGCGGCACGACGCGCCCGCCCTTGGCGAGAACGCGCGAAGCGAGCGGGATGTCGGCCGTCACGCAAACATCGCCGCCGGCGATATGGTCGGCGATCCAGTCGTCGGCGGCGTCGAACCCCTCGCCGACGATCACCATCCGCACATAAGGCAGACCCGGCGGGCGGATCGGCCGCGACCCGTTCGACACGACAACCACATCGACGCCGAGCCGGCCGGCCACCCGGTAGACCTCTTCGCGCACCGGGCAGGCGTCGGCGTCGACGTAAATCCGGATCAACGGGTCAGCGGATCGCAGCCCCTAATAGGGGCTGCTGCTGGCACCGGGCTTGGGGGCGTCGCGCATCTCGGCGACGGCCGACGCGGCGCCCATCGACAGAAAGCGCGTGTCGCCGCCGACCGTGACGAAGGTGAAACCCATCTCGATCATCTTCTTGGCATAGCTGGGCGCGCCGCAATGGATGCCGGGCTGCACCTTGTGGCGATGGCAGGCGTCGAGGATCTTTTTCAGCGCGTCCATCATCCACGGGTCGGGCTTGTCGCCGCCGGGCGGGTAGCCGTGCGAGATCGACAGGTCGGAGGGGCCGACATAGATCGCGTCGAGCCCCTTGACCGACATGATCTCGTCGAGGTTTCCCATCGCCTCCTTGGTCTCGATCATGCCGAAGGCGAGGACGATGTCGTTGGCCTTCATGTGATAGTCGGCGCCGCCATAGAGCGAGGCGCGGATCGGCCCGGAACTGCGGTAGCCCGACGGCGCATAGCGGCACGAGCCGACGAATTTCTCCGCTTCGGCCTTGTTGTTGATCATCGGGCAGATGATGCCGTAGGCGCCGGCGTCGAGCGCCTTCTGGATGTGCGCCGGGTCGTTCCACGGCACGCGCACCAGCGGCACCGTGTTGGTGCACGAGATGCCCTGCAGCATCGTCACCATCGTCTGGTACTCGATCATGCCGTGCTGCATATCGACGACCAGCGAATCCCAGCCGGCATAGCCCATCACCTCGGCCGAAAAGCTCGACGGGATGCCGAGCCAGCTGTTGATGACGGCCTTGCCCTCGGCCCAGATCTCGCGAACTCGATTGGCGCGCGCCATCCTATCCTCCATTCCACCAAATTATGCCCGGCCGATCCCGCCAGCTAA
>DATLRS010000162.1:0-15582 GCA_035534535.1 Allostellaceae bacterium
CGGCCAGTCGAGCTGCGTCGGCATCGGCGGCGACCCGATCCACGGGCTCGACTTTATCGATGTCCTCGACCTGTTCCTCGCCGACGACGAGACACAGGCGATCGTCATGATCGGCGAAATCGGCGGCGCCGCCGAGGAGGAGGCCGCAGCCTTCCTGCGCGCCCACAAGACGAAAAAGCCGATGGTCGGGTTCATCGCCGGCGCCGCCGCGCCGCCCGGCCGCCGCATGGGCCACGCCGGCGCGATCATCGCCGGCGGCAAGGGCGGCGCGCACGACAAGATGGAAGCAATGAGGAGCGCCGGCATCACCGTCACCGAATCCCCCGCCGCCATCGGGGAGACGATGCTCAAGGTGTTGGGGGGCTGAGCGGCCGCGCCTAGCGCGCTCAGTCCAACGGCTGGCCCCGGGCTTCTTCAACGGCGCTGACCAGCTGAGCGGCGAGGTGGCTTTCAAGGAGAGCCTCAAGCGTAGTCAGATCGAGGCGCGCCTCGGCCCACGCAACGTCGGCTGCCTCTAGCGCTGCGTAATATGGAGCCTTCCTTTCCGCGATCAGATCGGGGATCGTGGGCTTGCCGGGAAGTCTACTGCGCAACTTTGCGCCTAAGACGAGATACGACGTCGCTCGGGCTGTACGCCCGTTGCCGTCATCGAAGGGGTGTATCCAGTTAATTCGCCACATGACGTAGGCAGAGAGATGCAACGCTGAGCGTGTATCAAAGTTCTCGTTCACGTATTCGCAGAGGTCCTCAACCAGCATCGGCACTTTCTCAACTGCCGGAGGCACGTGCTTGCTACCAGTAATGTAAATGTTGGCGGGGCGATAATTTCCCGCATAGCCGTTGAGCCCATCCAACGCGATACGATTAAGGTGCAGCAAGGTAGAGGGGCGGAGCCGAAATCGTTGTTCGGAATTGACAACTTGATTGATGCTCTCGATGACAGCATCAAATTGCCGCAGGGCATTTGCCGCCTCACGTTTTGCTATTTCGAGACGGTCTTGGACGAGGGCGGGTGGCGATGAGACGCTCTTGCGATCTCCGCTCTTCGCTGCGTGGTCGCTCACTTCGTCTTTTTCAGCTCCTCAGCGACTTGATCGACCATTTCCCGGGTGATCAGGTCATTCTCGATTTTGGTATTGCCGTACGCGAAGCTCCGGCGCTGCTCCTCCTGAGCCTCCGGGGACATCTTGACCGCTCGGGCTTTATCGATAAGCACAGCAAGCTTGTCTGCCATAATTGGGTGTGTCCGATGATTGGGGTCCCGCGAGCAGTACCGGGAGCAGCTTACCCCATGGGACGCTCGACGCGCGAGTACCGTTGTCCGAAATGGCTCTTTTCCTTAGCGTTACAATGCCCCGGCCTCGCCCCGAAATCCTCATAATGGTGAAAATCGGTTCCACAAAGCTTGGTTCCCACGGCGCGGGCTTCTCACCAAGCGGAGGGCACCAACCCATCAATTCAGCAGCCGCGGGGGCGACAAAGGCGATCAATCGCAGGTGCCGCGGGGCGGCGCAATAATTTCACCGCGCCCTGGGGTGGGCGGCGTCGTAGACGGCGAAGAGGCGCTCGGTGTCAACCGAAGTGTAGCGCTGCGTCGTCGACAGGCTGGCGTGACCGAGCAGTTCCTGGATCGCCCGCAGATCGCCGCCGCCGCCCAGCAAATGCGTCGCAAAGCTGTGCCGGAGCGCATGCGGGGTTGCGCTCTCCGGCAGGCCGAGGGCGCGGCGCAGCGTCTGCATCTGCAACTGTACGAGGCGCGGGTGAAGCGGCCCGCCGCGCGCGCCGACGAATAAGGGGCCGTCGGCGCTGAGCGCATAGGGGCAGGCGGCGAGGTAATCGGCGATCGCCTGGCGCACCGCCGGCAATACCGGCACCAGCCGCTGTTTCTGCCCCTTGCCGGTGATCGTCATGGCATCGCCCTGCGGCGCCGCGGCGCGGGTGAGGCCGAGCGCCTCGGAGATCCGCAGCCCGCAGCCGTACAGCAGGGTCAGGACCGCGATGTCGCGCTTCGCCTGCCAAGCGCTTTTGACCGCATCGGCCGGCGCGTCGATGATCTCGGCGGCATCGCCCACCGATAGCGCCTTGGGCACGCTCGCCGGCAGTTTGGGCGCGCGCAGCACCAGAAGCGCCGGGCTCGCCGCCAAGCCGCGGCGTTCGAGAAAGCGGACAAAGCCGCGCACCACCGACAGGCCGCGCGCCAGCGAAGCGCGCTCGACCCGGGCCGCGCGACAGGCCAGATAGGCCCGGTAATCCGCCGGCAGCAACCGGCCGAGGCTGGCAAGATCCGGCATCTCGCCGAGATGCTCGGTCAGGAAATCGAGGAAGAAGGCGAGATCGCGGCCATAGGCGGCGATCGTGTGCGGCGAGGCGCGCCGCTCGCCGCCGAGCCAGGCCATCCACAACGCGATCGCGGCGCGCAGATCGTCGGCGGCGGAAAACCGCGCCGGTGTCAGTGGCGCGGGCAGCGCGGGGAACGGTTTCTGCGCCGCCTGCCGGCTCAGCCGCGCGGGTTCAGCCATTGCGCGATGGTGATGCCGAGGGCGCGGGCGAGAAAGCTCAACAGCTCGCTGGCGAGCCCGGGATGAAACCGGCCGGGCTGGCGCGTGCCGATGCACAACAGCCCGACCGGGGCGCCTCGCCCGAAGGCGAGGCGCAGCAGCACCTGCGAGCGGACCAGCCCCGCGGCGCCGCCGTACAGCGCGATGTCGCCCGGCATGTCGGCGTGCAGCAGCAGGCTGCGCTCGGCGCCGAGCAGCGCATCGACCGCGCCCGCCTTCAGCAGGTGAATGCCGTGCAGGCTCAGCCGCGCCGCCGGCCCCGCCGTGCTCTCGACCCCGATCGTCACGACGTCGACATCGAGCAAAACGGCAAGGTCCATCGTCACGGTCTGCAGCAGCTGCTCGAAGCTGGTGGCGGCGAGGATCGCCAGCACCGCCTTGTGCACGCGGCCCTGGCTTGCCAGAGTGCCGCGGCTGGCGGCGATCAGGGTGCGGTGTTCCAGATTGAGACGCGCCAGGTCGGCGCGCAGCCGTTCGAGCTGAAAATGCTGGAAATCGACGACATCCTTGCCAATCTCGCGGCTCGGCGCGCGCAAGAGGCGCAAGGCCTCGGGATGGCGATCGAGGAAGTCGGGATTGCGACGCAGATGGGCGATGACATCGCGGTCGGCGATCGCTGCCGCCGCTTCCGGCGGCGTAGCGGCGTCGCGCTCGTCGTTCGGCCTGTCGCGCGGGCGATCGACCACGGCGGCTACCTCGCTCCCGGGAATGGCGGCGAGCGCGGCTGGCGTGGCGCGGGGCACGGGATGAACATTCAACAACACCCAACATCTGAACCGGGGCCGGGGAATCTTTCCGGCGACGCGCAGCTGCGCCAATCCGGCCGGGGCCGAGTGTAGCGGTGCCCGATAGCCGTGCCAACAGCGCCGCAGCGGCGGACCCGGCGGCGGACCCGGCGGCGGACCCGGTGGCGGACCCGGTGGCGGACCCGGCGGCGGCGGTATCGGCAGTGCGGGTGATGCTGCCGCTGCCCTTGCCGGAACCGCTCGATTACCTGGCACCGGAGGGCATGGCGGCGCCCGAGCCGGGCCGCTTTGTGCGGGTGGCGCTCGGGCCGCGGCGGGTGATCGGGGTCGTCTGGGACGGCACACCAGGCCTTGACCTGCCTTGCGAGCGGCTGAAGCCGATCGGCGAAATCCTCGCCACCCCGCCGCTGCGGCCCGAGCTGCGCCGGTTTGTTGAGCGCGTCGCCGCCTACACGCTGGCCCCGCCGGGCGCGGTGCTGCGCATGGCGATGAGCGTCGAGGCGGCGCTGCTGCCGCCGCCGCCGCGCCGGGTCTGCGCGGCGACCGAGGCCGGGCGCGCCGCACTCGCCGAATCGGGTCCCGGCGCGAGGCTGACGGCGGCCCGCCGGCGGGTCATCGCGGCGCTGTGCGACGGCGGCGCCTGCGCGCTCGCCGAAGCGGCGCGGCGGGCCGGTTGCGGCACCGGCGTCGTGCGCGGGCTGATCGCCGCCGGCGATGTCTGCGAGGTGCGGCTGCCCGGTGAACCGGCCTTGCCGCCGCCCGCCTGCTGGGACCAGCCGGGGCCGCCGCTGTCGCCCGACCAGGCAGCGGCGGCGCAGCGCCTGGTCGCCAGCGGCCGCGCCGGCGGGTTCAGCGTCACGGTGCTCGACGGGGTGACCGGATCGGGCAAGACCGAGACCTATTTCGCCGCGATCGCGGCGGCGCTGACCTCCGGGCGGCAGGTCTTGGTGCTGCTGCCCGAGATCGCTCTCGGCGCGCAATGGCTCGACCGCTTCCGGCGGCGCTTTGGGACACTGCCGGCGCAATGGCATTCCGACGTGTCGCAGACGGCGCGCCGCGACACTTGGCGGGCGGTCGCCGCCGGCCATGCCCGCATCGTTGTCGGGGCGCGCTCGGCCCTGTTCCTGCCGTTTCCCGAACTCGGGCTGATCGTCGTCGACGAGGAGCACGACCCGTCCTACAAGCAGGATGAGGGCGTCTCGTACCAGGCGCGCGACATGGCGGTGTTGCGCGCCTCGCTCGCCCATATCCCGATCGTGCTGGCATCGGCGACGCCGTCGCTCGAAACCGTCGTCAACATCGCGCGCGGCCGCTATCAGCGGGTGCATCTGCCGCGCCGCCACGCCGAGGCGGCGTTGCCGCAGATCGCGCTGATCGACATGCGGCGGGAACGGGTCGCCGCCGGGCGGTTTCTGTCGGCGCCGCTGGTCGAGGCGCTCGGCCAGACCCTGGCGGCCGGCGAGCAGGCGCTGTTGTTCCTCAACCGCCGCGGCTATGCGCCGCTGACGCTGTGCCGTGCCTGCGGCCATCGCATGCAATGCCCCAACTGCACGGCCTGGCTGGTCGAGCATCGCTTTACCGGCCGCCTCATGTGCCACCATTGCGGCTTCGGCGCCGCGGTCCCGCCATTGTGCCCGGAATGCCTGACTTCCGGCACCCTGGTGCCGTGCGGCCCGGGGGTCGAGCGCCTCAGCGAGGAGGTCGCGGTGCGCTTTCCGGCGGCACGCACGGCGCTGATGGTCAGCGATCTGTTGTCCGGGCCGCGCGCCGCCGCCGAATTGGCCGACGCGATGGTCGCACGCCGCATCGATGTGCTGATCGGCACCCAGATCGTCGCCAAGGGCCACCATTTCCCGATGCTGACCCTGGTCGGGGTGGTCGACGCCGATCTTGGCCTGGCGGGAGGCGATCTGCGCGCCGCCGAGCGCACCTATCAGTTGCTGCACCAGGTCGCCGGCCGCGCCGGCCGCGAGACGCGGCCGGGTCGGGTGCTGATCCAGACCTACATGCCCGAGCAGCCGGTGATGCAGGCCCTGGCCGCCGGCGACCGCGACGGCTTTCTCGCCGCCGAGGCGGCGGCCCGGCGGGCGGGCGGGCTGCCGCCGTTCGGGCGCCTCGCCGCGCTGATCGTCAGCGCGGGCGATCCCGACTCGGCCGATTTCGCGGCCCGCGCGCTCAGCCGTGCCGCACCGCACCTGCCGGGAGTGAGCGTGCTCGGTCCAGCCCCGGCGCCGCTCGCGGTGTTGCGCGGCCGGCATCGGCGGCGCTTTCTGGTGAAGGCCGAGCGCTCGGTCAACCTGCAGGCGGTGTTGCGCGACTGGCTCGGCCGGGTGCGGCTCGCCGGTGCGGCACGCCTGCAGGTCGATATCGACCCGTACAGTTTCACGTGAGCCGCGGCGGTTCTCGGTAACCCGTTGGAATTGCGGATCTCCTGATGTGAGCGGCGGTGGTTGCGCGGGGACGGCCAACTGTGTTAGGAAACGGCCGGATTTCGCGGGGCCCGGCGGCCTGAGCGCATGTCTGCGCCCGAGATCACCCAACGCAACGAGTTGTCGCGACCGTCTCCGCCGGCGCGCTGATTGGGGATCGAATTCCGTTGGCTTCCGAAGCGACAGGCGTTTCCGGCCTGGCTGAGCGTTATGCGGCGGCATTGTTCGAGCTGGCCGACGAGGGGCATGCGCTCGACGCCGTTGCCGGCGATTTGCGCGAGTTGCGGGCGATGCTACGCGACAGCGGCGACCTGATGCGGCTGCTGCGCAGCCCGGTATTGTCGCGCGCCGAGCAGGGCAAGGCGGTGGCAGCGCTGGCCGAGCGCGCGGGGCTATCGCAGTTGACCCGCGACTTTCTCGGCGTGGTCGCGCGCAACCGGCGCCTCTTCGCGGTGCCGGCGATGATCGAAGCCTATCTGACCAAGCTCGCCGAGCGGCGTGGCGAGGTCACCGCCGAGGTGACCGTCGCGCACCCTCTGAGCGACGCGCGGCAGGCGGCACTGCTCGAGCAGCTGCGGCGCGCCGTCGGGGCGCGGGTGACGGTCGATATTCGCGTCGATGCGCGCCTGCTCGGCGGCATGATCGTCAAGGTCGGCTCGCGCATGGTCGATGCCTCGCTGAACAGCCGGTTGCAGCGCCTGCGCGCGACGATGCGAGAGATCGAGTGATGCAGTGATTTCGTCATTCCCGCGAAAGCCGGGCTGACGATCAGATGGGAAGGATGAGATGGAAATCCGTGCGGCAGAAATTTCGGCGATCCTGAAGCAGCAGATCGCCGGTTTCGGCAGCGAAGCCGACATCGCCGAGGTCGGGCAGGTCTTGTCGGTCGGCGACGGCATCGCCCGCGTCTACGGACTCGACAAGGTCCAGGCCGGCGAAATGGTCGAGTTTCCGAACGGGATGAAGGGCATGGCCCTCAATCTCGAGAGCGACAATGTCGGGGTCGTGATCTTCGGCGAGGATAGCGGCATCAGCGAGGGCGATACCGTCAAGCGCACCGGCGCCATCGTCGACGTGCCGGTCGGGCGTGGCCTGCTGGGCCGGGTGGTCGACGGTCTCGGCAACCCGATCGACGGCAAGGGCCCCTTGACCGACGTCACCCGCACCCGGGTCGAGGTCAAGGCACCCGGCATCATTCCGCGCAAATCGGTGCACGAGCCGGTGCAGACCGGGCTGAAGGCGATCGACGCGCTGGTGCCGATCGGCCGCGGCCAGCGCGAATTGATCATCGGCGATCGCCAGACCGGCAAGACGGCATTGGCGATCGACACCATCCTCAACCAGAAGGAAGTCAATTCCGGCACCGACGAATCGAAAAAGCTCTATTGCATTTATGTTGCGATCGGCCAGAAGCGCTCGACCGTCGCCCAGATCGTCAAGACGCTGCAGGATTATGGCGCACTCGAATACTCGATTGTCGTGGCGGCGACCGCGTCCGAGCCGGCGCCGTTGCAGTTTTTGGCGCCGTACACCGGCTGCGCGATGGGCGAATACTTCCGCGACAACGGCATGCACGGGCTGATGATCTATGACGATCTGTCGAAGCAGGCGGTCGCCTATCGCCAGATGTCGCTGTTGTTGCGCCGCCCGCCGGGCCGCGAAGCCTATCCGGGCGATGTGTTCTATCTGCATTCGCGGCTGTTGGAACGCGCCGCCAAGATGAACGACGACCACGGCGCCGGCTCGTTGACCGCGCTGCCGGTCATCGAGACGCAGGCCGGCGATGTCTCGGCCTACATCCCGACCAATGTGATCTCGATCACCGACGGCCAGATCTTCCTCGAGACCGAATTGTTCTATCGCGGCATCCGCCCGGCCATCAATGTCGGGCTGTCGGTCAGCCGGGTCGGCTCGGCGGCGCAGATCAAGGCGATGAAGCAGGTCGCCGGGCGCATCAAGCTCGAACTCGCGCAATACCGCGAGATGGCGGCGTTCTCGCAATTCGCCTCCGACCTCGACGCCGCGACGCAGCGCCTGTTGGCGCGCGGCTCGCGCCTCACCGAACTCTTGAAGCAGCCGCAATTCTCGCCGGTACCGGTCGAGGAGCAGGTCGTCGCGATCTTCGCCGGCACGCGCGGCTATCTCGACCGCGTCGATGTCGGCGAGATCACCCGCTTCGAATCGCTGATGCTGACCGATTTGCGCGGCCGCCACCCCGAATTGCTGGCGGCGATCCGCGACGAGCGCGAGCTTTCGGACGGCACCGAGAAGGGGCTCGCCGCCTTCCTCGACGACTTCGCCCGGACCTTCGCGTGATGCTCGCTTCGTCGTCATGGCCGGGCTTGACCCGGCCATCCACGCTATGCCGCGGAGCCGGTGCCGTGGATGCCCGGATCGAGTCCGGGCATGACGGTTTTGCCGGTGACGGGCGCAAGGCTACGTCATGCCCAGTCTGAAGGATTTGCGGGTCCGCATCCGCAGCGTCCGCTCGACCCAGAAGATCACCGCGGCGATGAAGATGGTCGCCGCCTCCCGGTTGCGCCGCGCCCAGGAGCAGGCCGAGGCGGCGCGGCCCTATGCGCAGCGCATGGAGCGCGTGCTGGCCTCGCTCGCCTCGCGCATGGCCGGGATGCCGGGGGCGCCGCCGCTCCTGGCTGGCACCGGCCGCGACGACGTGCATCTCCTGGTCGTCGCGACCTCGGACCGCGGCCTCGCCGGCGGCTTCAACGCGACGATCCTGCGCGAGGCGCGCCGCCGCATCCGCGACCTCGACAACAGCGGCAAGACGGTCAAGATCCTGACCATCGGCCGCAAGGGGCGCGACGGGTTGCGGCGCGACTATGCAAGGCTGATCCATGACAGCCTGACCGATATCGGCCGCCGCCGCGTGTCGTTTGACGAGGCGCGCGACATCGCCCAGCGCCTGCTGGCGCTCTACGCAGCCGGCGAGTTCGACGTCGCGACGATCATCTTCAACCGCTTCCGCTCGGCGATCACCCAGATCGTCACGGTGCAGCCGCTGATCCCGTTCGCACCTCCCGCCGCCGCGGCCGAGGCCGTCAGCGACGCCCTTGGCGGCGCGGTCTACGAGTTTGAGCCGTCGGAAGAGGAGATCCTCGCCGAGCTCCTGCCCAACAACCTCGCGGTGCAGGTCTATACGGCTTTGCTCGAAAACGCGGCCAGCGAGCAGGGCGCGCGGATGACCGCGATGGACAACGCGACACGCAACGCCGGCGACATGATCGACCGGCTGACGATGAACTATAATCGCACCCGCCAGGCCGTCATCACCAAGGAGCTGATCGAGATCATCTCCGGCGCCGAGGCGTTGTAAGGCAGCTTTTCACGCCAGGGTCATACGAACCAAGGGTCAGACGCACATGGCACGAAACAATGTCGGCACGATCACCCAAGTCATCGGCGCAGTCGTCGATGTCCGCTTCGAGGGCGAATTGCCGCCGATCTTGACCGCGCTGCACGTCGACAATGCCGGCCAGCGGCTGGTGCTCGAAGTGGCGCAGCATCTCGGCGAAAGCACGGTGCGCACGGTGGCGATGGACACCACCGACGGGCTGGTGCGCGGCGCCGAGGTCGTCGATAGCGGCGGCCCGATCACCGTGCCGGTCGGTCCCGAGACCTTGGGGCGCATCCTCAACGTCGTCGGCGAGCCGGTCGACGAGCGCGGCCCGGTCAACACCAACCACCGCATGCCGATCCATCGGGCGGCGCCCGAATTCATCGAGCAGTCGACCGAAGCCGAGATCCTCGTCACCGGCATCAAGGTGGTCGATCTCCTGGCGCCCTACGCCAAGGGCGGCAAGGTCGGGCTGTTCGGCGGCGCCGGCGTCGGCAAGACCGTCATCATCATGGAACTGATTAACAACATCGCCAAAGCGCATGGCGGCTATTCGGTGTTCGCTGGCGTCGGCGAGCGCACCCGCGAAGGTAACGACCTCTATCACGAGATGATGGAATCGGGGGTCATCGATATCGATGGCCCCGGTTCCAAGGCGGCCCTGGTCTATGGCCAGATGAACGAGCCGCCCGGGGCGCGGGCGCGTGTCGGGTTGTCGGGCCTGACGCTGGCCGAATACTTCCGCGACGAGGAAGGCCAGGACGTGCTGTTCTTTGTCGATAACATCTTCCGCTTTACCCAGGCGGGCTCGGAAGTGTCGGCGTTATTGGGCCGCATCCCGTCGGCGGTCGGCTATCAGCCGACCCTGGCGACCGATATGGGCATGTTGCAGGAGCGCATTACGACGACCAAGAAGGGCTCGATCACCTCGGTGCAGGCGATCTACGTGCCGGCCGACGATCTGACCGACCCGGCGCCGGCCACCTCGTTCGCCCATCTCGACGCGACCACCGTCTTGTCGCGGCAGATCGCCGAACTCGGCATTTATCCGGCCGTCGACCCGCTCGATTCAACCTCGCGCATGCTCGACCCGCGCGTCGTCGGCGACGAGCACTACCAGGTCGCGCGCGACGTGCAGCGCGTCCTGCAGACTTACAAATCGCTGCAGGACATCATCGCCATCCTCGGCATGGACGAATTGTCAGAAGAGGACCGATTGACCGTGGCGCGGGCCCGCAAGATCCAGCGCTTCCTGTCGCAGCCGTTCCATGTCGCCGAGGTGTTCACCGGCACCCCGGGCGTGTTCGTCAACCTCGACGAGACGATCAAGGGCTTCAAGGGCATCGTCGCCGGCGAGTACGACGAGATGCCGGAAGCCTCGTTCTACATGGTCGGTACGATCGACGAGGCGGTCCAAAAGGCGCGCAAGATGGCGGCCGAGGCGGCATAGCGATGGCCGACCGGGTCCTGTTCGAACTGGTGACGCCGGAGCGCCTCCTCGTCTCGCGCGAGGTTGAGATGGTCGTCGTGCCGGGAACCGAGGGCAATTTTGGCGTGCTGCCCGGCCACGCGCCGTTCATTTCGACGATCCGTCCGGGCACGATCGACATTTACGAGGGCCGCACGATCGTCGAGCAGATCTTTGTGGTCGGCGGCATCGCCGAGGTGACGCCGGACCACTGCACGGTGCTGGCCGACGAGGCGATGGCGCCCGATTCGCTCGACCGCAATGCCCTCGACGCCGAACTGACCGAGGTCGAGGGCAACCTGCCGAGCCTGCGCGAGCAGGTGACGCGCGCCCAAGGCACCGACCGCGAGCGCTTGCTGACCGAATTGCACCGCCTCGAACGCCAGCAGAGCATCGCCCGCGCCAAGCTGCAGGCGCTGCAAGGGCTGCCCGAAATCAGCCGCTGAGCCTGCTGCCCGCACGGCTTTTGCGTGTATAAGACAGATTGGTGACGGCATTTGCGAGGGGCCGCGGCGTGGGCTCGTGGACGCTCGACGATATTCCCTGGCAGCGTTTCGCGCCCGACCGGCTCGACCCCGAACTCGTGCGCATCGTCAAGGCGGCGAGCCTGGTCGAGCATAACGGCGCGGCCTACGCGCATCATTTGTGCCGGGTCTTTGCCGACGATCGCGAATTCCAGGAAACTGCGCGGGCCTGGGGCGCGGAGGAAGTGCAGCACGGGGTGGCGCTGGCGCGCTGGGCGGCGCTGGCCGACCCGGCGTTTGATTTTGCCGCCGCGTTTGTCCGGTTTCAGGCTGGCTACCATGTCGATTTCGACAGCGAACGCTCGCGGCGCGGCTCGCGCGCCGGCGAGATGGTGGCGCGCTGCGTCGTCGAGATCGGCACCAGCTCCTACTACACGGCGTTGCGCGAGGCGGCGCGGGAGCCGGTCTTGCAGGAGATCTGCCGCCATATCGCGGCCGACGAATTGCGCCATTATCGCCTGTTCTACAAGACGCTCGACCGCTATCTGGCGCGCGAACCGATCGGGCGGCTGGCGCGGCTGCGCGTCGCGCTCGGCCGGGTCGCCGAATCGGAAGACGACGAACTCGCCTACGCCTATTACGCGGCCAATGAGGCCGAGCGGCCCTATGACCGGCGGCATTGCAGCCGAGCCTACGCGCGGCAGGCCTTCGCGCTCTATCGGCCGCACCATGTCGAGCGCGGCGTTGCGATGCTGTTGAAGGCGGTTGGGCTGACGCCGAACGGTCGGCTCGCCCGGCTCGTCAGCCGCCTCGCCTGGCAGGCGATGCGCTACCGCGCGTCCCGGCTGGCCCGGCTCGCCCGGGTGGCCCGGGTGGCGTAGATCGCACAGATGGCGCGCGCCGTCTGCGGTCGCCGGCGGCGTCCGGCGGCCCGCTCGGCGATGACAACCCCATCGGCAGCGGCTAAACCGCGGCGACGAAACCCGTTATGGTAGCGACCATGGACAGGCTGCGCCGGCCGTTCGATCAATTCGCCATCGCCACCGCGCTGCTGACCCGGCTGCCGGTCGGCGCCGTGACACCCGCGCCGGGCGCGATTGCGGCTGCGGGCTGGGCGTTTCCGCTGGTCGGCGCCGGCGTGGGCGCGATCGTGGCGGTCGCGTTCCTGATCGCCGGTTTACTGGGCTTGGGCAGCGCGCCGGCGGCATGGCTGGCGGTTGCCGCCGGCCTCGCGGTAACCGGCGGCTTCCACGAAGACGGCCTCGCCGACACCGCCGACGGGTTCGGCGGCGGCACCGGCCGTGACGCGAAGCTGGCGATCATGCGCGACAGCCGTCTCGGTGCGTTCGGCGTCGTCGCGATCATGCTCAGCGTCGGGCTGCGCGCCGCCGCGCTCGGCACGATCGCCGACCCGATCCATGTCACCCTGGCATTGATCGCTGTGCATGCCGCCTCGCGCGGCGCCCTGCCGCCATTGATGCGGCTGCTCGCGCCGGCACGGCCCGACGGGCTGGGTGCCACTGCCGGCCGACCCAGCGCGGCGGTCGCGATCGCCGCCGGCGTGGTCGGTGCCGCAATCGCAATCGCGCTGCTGGGCCCCCGAACGGGCGCCATTGCCCTGGCGCTGGGCGCTATCGCGCTCGCATTGGCCGCGCGGCTTGCACAGCGGCAGATCGGCGGCTACACCGGTGATGTTCTCGGCTTTTTCCAGCAGATCGGAGAGATTGTGATGCTGCTCGTGGCGGCGGCCAGATGAGCGACGATTCGCGCGATACCCCTGCCGGCAGGATCTCGCCGTTCAGCGCCGGGGCAGTCGGTGCCGGCGGCGCCGGCGACGCTGCGACGGCGACCCGCCTGTGGTGGGTGCGGCATGCCCCGGTCGACCATGGCGGGCGCATCTACGGCCAGAAGGACATGACATGCGACTGTAGCGAGACGGCGGTGTTTGCCGGTCTGGCGCGGCAATTGCCGCGCGACGCGGTGTGGGTGACGAGCAATCTGCGCCGCACGTATGAGACGGCGCGCGCCATTGTGCATGCCGGGCTGCCTGGCCCCGACCCGATCCCCGGGCCCGACGCAGCGATGATCCCCGATCTCGCCGAGCAGAGCTTCGGCGACTGGCAGGGCCTGACCTATGAGGAGCTGCGCCAACTGCACGGCGGCACCTTCCACCGCTTCTGGCATGCCCCGGCGCAGGTGCGCGCGCCGGGCGGCGAGAGCTTTGTCGATGTGATGCAGCGGGTGGCGCGCGCGGTGCACCGTCTGGTCGAGGCGCATCGCGGCCGCGACATCATCGCCGTCGCGCATGGCGGCACGATCCGCGCCGCCCTGGGTCTCGCGCTCGGCCTCGACCCCGAGGCCTGCCTTGCCTTCACGATGGAAAACTGCTCGGTGACGCGCATCGACCATATCGACGGCCCCGGCATGGGCCACGGCTGGCGGGTCATCACGGTCAACCGGCCGCCGCGCTGAGCGCGGTATCCGGATCAGCCGGGGCCCGGCATCTTGCCGAACTTCTGCATGTCTCCGGCGAGATTGACCCAGGGCTGGGCGCTGTCGCAATAGATCTGCATCGCCGGCTTGACCCAGCTCTTGTCGTCGAGCGTTCCGACCGGGATCATCACCACATCTGCCATGACCTCCGCCTCGATAGCGATCGGCGAGCCGCAGTCCGGGCAGAACCGCTTGTAGGTCGCCTTGCCGGTGTCGCCGTGACCCTGGTAGGTCTTGACGCTTCCGGCCACCGCGATCGCCGGCTTTGGCACCGCGACGACGGTGTTGAACGCGGTCCCGGAGCTCTTCTGGCAGTTCGAGCAGTGACAAACGCCGACAAAGATCGGTTCCGCGTCGCCCGAATAGCGCACCTTGCCGCACATGCAGCCGCCTTCGATCTTCATTTTTGCCTCCCTCGCATGATGGCAAGCGCCAGACTACGCCCTCGCGACCGCGCGGAAAAGATGACGCCGCATCGCCGGCGTGATAGCGTCGGCCCTGCGATGCGACAGGGAAGTCCGGTGCGAGACCGGCGCTGCCCCCGCAACTGTTAGCGGCGAGCCCGCGGCACACGCCACTGGTCAGGTCCCCGACGGGGCAGGCCGGGAAGGCGCCGCGGGCGACGACCCCGAGCCAGGAGACCTCCGCATCGCTGCCTTCGCTCGGTGAAGGCAAATGAGCCGATTCCTCGGGCGGAGGAGGAGCCTTTGTCAGCTTACGGCGCGGGCCCGCAGGGCCGCGCGGCGGCGATCCTGCCACCGCTGAGTCTCGTCCTGGGCGGCGCCCGCTCGGGCAAGAGCCGTTATGCCGAGCGCCTCGTCGAAGCGGCGGCGGCGTCCGGCACCTATTGTGCGACCGCCGAGGCAAAGGACGACGAGATGGCGGCGCGCATCGCCGCGCATCGCGCCCGCCGCGGTGCCTTCTGGCACACCATCGAGGCGCCGCGCGATGTCGCCGGCACCATCGCCGCCGAGACGCGCGCCGGGCGCCCGCTGCTGGTTGATTGCCTGACCCTGTGGCTGACTAACCTGATGCTGGCCGACCGGCCGATCGACGCGGCCGGCGCCGGCTTGTGCGTCGCGCTGCGCGAGGCGGCGGGGCCCGTCGTGCTGGTCGCCAACGAGGTCGGGCTCGGCCTCGTGCCGCAGACCCCGCTCGGCCGCCGCTTCCGCGATGCCGCCGGGCGGCTCAACCAGGAGATGGCGGCGCTGGCCGACCATGTCGTCTTTGTCGCGGCCGGCCTGCCGCTCGTGCTGAAGGGGGGCTGAGCGATGCGCCGCGTGCCCGCGACGATCGTCACCGGCTTTCTCGGCGCCGGCAAGACGAGCCTCGTCCGCCACCTGCTGTCGGCCGCTTCCGGTTATCGGCTGGCGATCATCGTCAACGAGTTCGGCGAACTCGGCATCGACCGCGAGCTGCTGCTCGGCTGCGGCGAGCCGGCCTGCCGCGACGGCGACATCGTCGAATTGGCGAACGGGTGCCTGTGCTGCACCGTCGCCGACGATTTTCTCCCTGCCCTCACCCGCCTGATCGAGCGGCCCGAACCGCCCGCCCACATCGTTGTCGAGACCTCGGGCCTCGCTTTGCCGAAGCCGCTGGTGCAGGCTTTTGCCTGGCCCGAGATCCGCACCCGCATGACAGTCGACGGGGTGGTGACCGTGATCGACGCGGCCGCCGCCGACGCGGGGCGCTTTGCCGCCGATCCCGCCGCGGTCGCGCGGCGCGGGCCATCGGCTCACGCAGTTGGCGGATCTGAGGACAACCCGCTCGAAGAAGTGTTTGGCGATCAGCTTGCCTGCGCCGATCTGGTGATCCTCAACAAGACCGATCTGGTGGGGCCGGATCGGCTCGCTGTGCTGCGCCAGGACATCGCGGCGCGGCTGCGCCCCGGCGTCAAGCTGGTCGCCGCCGAACAGGGACGCGTCGCCCCGGCCGTCGCGCTCGGCCTCGCCGCCTCGGCCGAGGACGATCTCGCCGCCCGCCCGTCGTGTCACGATTTCGAGAGCGAGCACGACCACGACGATTTCGAGAGCTTTGTCGTCGAGCGCGGCCCGGTGGCCGATCCCGCC